>JAXHVK010000046.1:0-20049 GCA_034211135.1 Pseudomonadota bacterium | reverse complement strand
CCATCGCGCACCGGCGCTTTCGCCGCAACCCTTGCCTCTGTCCTCGCGCTTTCGCTGACTGCCTGCGGTGGTGGTGGATCCAGCCCTACCCCGCCCGCAACCGGCGGAGGGACATCAACACCCACACCGACAACCGGAACAGGGGCCTGCGCAATCACGCAGCAGCTGGAATTTGCAGACGATGTGCTGGATCAGTGGTACCTGTTCCCCGATCTGCTCGATAACACAGTCCAGATCTCCGGTTTCAGCGATGTGCAATCCTATCTCGACGCGCGCGTGGCTCCGGCACGGGCGCAAAGCATCGACCGCGGCTTTACCTTCGCAACATCAATTGCCGAGGAAAATGCGCTGATCAATTCAGGTGCCAGTGCCGGCTTCGGCGTCAGACTGGCTTTTAGCGGCGACCGCGTATTCATTCTTGAAGCGTTCGAGGCCGGAAACGCCTTTGCCGCCGGAATTGATCGCGGCACAGAACTGCTCGCCATCGGTACGTCAGCCAACAATCTGCAAACGGTTGCATCGCTGATCGCATCGGGCGGCGCGCAGGCAGTTTCCAATGCACTAGGCCCTAGCGATCCGGGCGTTGTGCGAACATTGCAGTTTGCACCGGCCGGAGGCGGTACGATCACCGCTGATGTAACGAAGAGCGAATTTTCGCTTGATCCGATTTCGGATCGCTATGGCGCTTTGATCCTGAACAATGGCGGCACGCAGGTCGGGTATATCAATCTGCGGACGTTTATTGTGGGGGATGCATCGAACCAGTTGCGCGCTGCGTTCGAGCAGTTCAGCGCGCAGGGGATCACCGATCTCGTGATTGATCTGCGTTACAATGGCGGCGGCCTTGTGCGGGTTGCCGATACCTTCGGAGACTTGCTCAATTCTGGCCGCTCGGGCCAGGTGTGGAGCGAGACGGTATTCCGTGAATCCCAGTCACAGGAAAACTCGACCCGCCGGATTCAAACAGAGTTGAGCGCCATTGCGCCTTCGCGCATCGCCTTTATCGGGCGCGGCGGCACTGCGTCGGCGAGTGAGCTGGTGATCAATTCCATGATCCCGTATCTTGGCGATGCAGAGCTCGCTCTGGTTGGCGCCAACACATTCGGCAAACCTGTCGGGCAGAGTGGCTTCGACTTGCCGGATTGCGATCTGCGCGTGCGGGCTACCACGTTCCAGACAAACAATGCCGATGGCGATGGGGAATATTTCACCGGTCTGGCCAGCGTCGTTCCCAATTTCTGCCCAGCCGATGACGACATCCTGACGCCATTGGGTGATGCTGGAGAGGCTTCCATCGCAAGCGCTTTGAGCTTCCTGTCAAACGGCCAGTGTCCGTCTACTGCGGAACCGGATAAGTCGGCAGGCGCGAGCGAAGCGCAAAGACTGCCGGAGCGGCAAATCCTGCAACCCGAACGCCCCAACGCGGCCCAGTATGAAATTCCGGGACTGTTCTAGCGTGGGCTGAAAAGCGCGAAGGCGCGTTATGGCTGGTTACTCCGCAGCGATCCTGCTTTGCCAGCGATCACTTCTGGTCTGGGCAATAGCAATCGCTGCGGCGATGACCTTTTCCGCCGCCATAGGCTTCGACACGCGATCTGCATCGAGATTGCGAATATGTTCGGGGTGGCGATCAATGTCGCCTGAATGCAGGATGTAGGGGATGCCCAGCCGATCCAGTTCGCGGGCCACGGGGTGACAGTCGGTTCCCGCGCTTAAAGAGACGTCTAGCACCGCTGCAAAAAGTTCACCGGAATGCTGCGCTATCACGGCAAGCGCCTGCTCCACAGTGCAGGCTGCGTTCGGAACGGCGCCGCGGTCTTCCACAGCCAGTTCCAGATCCAGCAGGATTACCGGCTCATCATCGAGCAAGAGGATACGCTGCGTCATGACCTTACCGCCCGCACCTGCACCGGCAATTTTATTGTCGCTCTCAATCCATCAGCGCGCCATTCACGGGTAATTTCGCCGCGCGCCGTTTTCAGCATCCTGTCCATAATGGTTGTGCCGGTTCCCTTGGAAATGGCATCCGGATCGACTGCGGGGCCGCCGGTTTCCGACCACATGATCACGATCCCAGTTCCATCGTTTTCAGCCTTCCAGTCGACATGCACTGTGCCAGTTTCACCAGACCAGGCACCGTGCTTGGTGGCGTTTGCCGCGAGCTCGTGCAGTGTGAGGCTGACAATCGAAACGACGGTGAAGGGCGTTCGCATACCATTACCTAGCAGCGCCAGTCGCTCGGAATCCTGATCGTAAGGCGACAACACCGCCTTGATCGCCTCCCCGATCTCGATTGTTCCTGTCGAGCTTTCATCAAGAGTGGTTTCATAGGCGCGGCCCAAGGCCTGAACGCGGGCGTTGATCTCTGCGGCTTCGCCTGAGATGCCTCTGGCGCGGCCCGTTACGTTCACAATGCCGGAGATCACTGCAAACATGTTCTTCATGCGGTGCGAAAGCTCGCGCGCGACCTCTTTTGCGCGAACTTCCCCTTCGCGTGCAGCACGAACGTCCGATACGTCCCACTGACTTCCGAAGAAATAGATCAGCTCGCCGGCATCATTATAGATCGGCCCCAGATGGAGCGCGTTCCAGAAAGGTGTGCCGTTCTTGCGGTAATTGAGCAATTCGACGACCACCACATCCTCTCGCTCTATGGCGTTGCGGATGCGGGCCACCGGCTCAGGATCAGTGTCCGGCCCCTGAAGGAAACGGCAGTTGCGGCCCACCGTTTCAGCTTCGGAATAACCGGTCAGCCGATGGAATGCCCGGTTTGCAAAGACAATCGGCATGTCGTCTTGCTTTGGGTCTACAAGGCAGATCGCCATGCGGGTCTGCGCCATGGCCTGCTCAAAAAGCACGCCGGACGCGCCGGAAAACTTATCACTTTCATGACCTGCCTTAAAGCGTTCGGGCGCATCGTCAAACCGCATGGTGGCCTGACCGAGCCGCGACGGATCGCGTTCGTCATCTGTATTCACTGAAATTGCCTTCCTGCCGGAGCCCTATGAATGCGGGGGTGCGGGGGTATCTGGGCTGCCCGGAAGCTGTAATGCTCTGCCTGCTTAACGGGGCGCAGCGTCAATCAGTTCCGACACGCACGAGGCAGTTCGCGCGGAATTAAGGTAAAATGCTGGATTAAATTGAGTAAAACTGTGAAATTTTTCTTCGCGGTGAATATGATTTCCTACATTCACCGCCTCGAAAGTTTATGGATTTGCTTCGCCTGAAACCGGATTGCTGTCACTATGCGCACAGCCAAACAGGGTTGCTTCGCCCAGCCCCACGGTCGCCGCGAACGGATAGGTCGTATCGCTCATCCCGTCGCTGCAATCACCCGGCGTAATGGCGATTTGGACAGCTTGCCCGCCAAGCTCACCATTGAAGCCCAAGCCGTTGTTTCCGGCAAAGCGGGAGAGTGCAAACGTCTCACCCTCCGGACTGTCCGGAGTGGAATAGCGCGCCGAGTAACCGCCCTGCCCGTCAGGTTTGATCGCAATCGCCCAGAACGGCTCCGTACCACCGACAGAGATCGCTTCATCCGGACCAATTGCAGCAAACACGTCACCATCGGCATTAATGCTGTCCGAAGGGGCGCATCCCGCCACAGCAAGGGCGAGAACAGCGGCGGAGGCAGTTTTCATGATGCGCAACATAATCCGGACCCATCACGCAAAAGGCGGGCCCGATCAAGAGCCCGCCTTCGCTGAGACTGGTTTTGTCTGTGCCGGAATTATTCGGGCATCAGAACCGTATCAATCACGTGGATCACACCGTTCGACGCTGCAACATCGGTTGCGGTGACAGTAGCGGTGCCGCCAGCAGCGTCCGTGAGGACAACCGCGCCGTCAACGACAGCTGCGGTCAGCTCGCCGCCGTCAGCAGTGGTGACGGTGTAGCCGCCTTCGCCAGCGCCTTCGATTGCGGTGGTCAGTGTTGCGGCATCAACATTGCCGGGAACAACGTGATATTTGAGGATCGCACCAAGCGTTTCGGTGTCTTCGGTCGTCAGCTTTTCAACCGTGCCTTCGGGCAGCTTGGCGAATGCGTCATTGGTCGGAGCAAAGACGGTGAACGGGCCTTCGCCGCTCAGCGTTTCACCCAGATTTGCGGCCGTGACGGCTGCAACCAGAGTGGAGAAACTGTCGTCACCCTGTGCGACTTCGACAATGGTGCCAGCTGCGGTTGCTTCATCAGCAACAGCGGTTTCGTCAGCGGCCATTGCATCGTCAGTTCCGGCGTCCTGCGCACAGGCAGCAAGCGAAAGAGCAACCGCCGAAGCGAGCGTAAGTTTGAGCGTTTTCATTATAGGGATCCTTGAAATTGCTTTTATTCTTGGATGTTTGCAGCGGCCCCAGAACAGGTCGCCGTGCATAGATACGAATGAATGCCGGATAGGGTTGTTCCGAAACTGGCAATAATTTTGTTCAAAAAATGGCATAGCCATCGTGAGCGGCATGCAGGATGAGTTCGGGAAGCGCGGATCACTGTGCGGGAACCGCCGCGCGACCCCGCGATTTCATTGACATGCAGTTTACACCGACCCGTCAGGCTGGCCTTGATCGGCTTGCCCAATTCCTCCCGCGTGCTGGCCGCGCCTATGCCAATAATCGCAACCATGATGATGGGCTGCCCGATGATGGCGGGGCGCGGTCCAATGTCTCGCAGCTTTCCCCATGGTTGCACGCCGGATTGCTAAGCGAGGCGGAAGTGGTCGACCGTGTGCTTGGCCAGCACAGCCCCGATGCCGCAGAGAAGTTTATCGCGGAAGTGTTCTGGCGCGTATATTTCAAAGGCTATCTGGAACAACGCCCCGCAATCTGGCGCAGCTATTGCGATACACGCGATGCCGCCTTTGCCAGATTGGAAAGCAATAGCGGGCTGCGCAAAGCCTATTGCGAGGGCATCGAAGGAAAGACCGGCATCGCTGCATTTGATTACTGGGCGCGTGAGCTGGTCGAAACAGGATATCTGCACAACCATGCGCGCATGTGGCTTGCGAGCATCTGGATCTTCACGCTCAAGCTGGACTGGGAACTGGGCGCCGATTTCTTCCTGCGCAATCTGATCGATGGCGATGCAGCTTCCAACACGTTAAGCTGGCGCTGGGTCGGTGGACTTCACACCAAGGGCAAGACCTATCTGGCGCGCAAGGACAATATCGCGCGATATACGGCCAATCATCCTGATGGCCCCCTGGAAGCCGAAGGCCTCGCCGAAGATGCCCCCGCACTGGAGGAAGCATCGGAACATTCACGCGGTACGCTTGATCTGCCTTCGCCAGTCGCACCAGATGAGCTTTCGAAACCTTACGCTCTTATTCTGCATGACGAAGCGGCAAGCCACCTCCCGCTCGATTTGCCGCATGCACCGGCTGTTGTGATCGGCGCTGCGCGTCCCGGTGCGCGGTCGCCTCAGGCGGTGAACGCACTATCGCGCGCGTTCGCGCAGGACGCAGTGCGTACAGGAACGGAAACAGCCGCGGGCGCTTTTGCGTGTTCAGCAGCGCAGTGGGAGCCTGAAACCTCGCTGTCGGCTCTGCTGGAAGATGCAGGTGTGGATCGCATCGCCCTGCCATATCTGCCAACAGGCGGGACGCGCGATGCTCTGATGCCTCAGCTTGCGCCGATGATCGACGATCACCGCGTCACGATACTTCTGGACGATCTGAATCGTACAACATGGCCCTATGCACGCGCAGGGTTTTTCGGCGTAAAGAAGCAGATTGAAAAAGTACTTCGCGAAACCGGCATTGTCGGCAGCACAGCAAATGCGGCCTGAACTTCCTTATTTCCTACATGCATTGACAGACTTAACTGCCGGATAACCAATTTTTCCTATCCCTCATCCAAACACTTGAGAGACAGGTAATGAAGTATCCGAACCGTGTTCAATCCGTGCTGATGTTTGATCGACCGGTTGAATCGATTGATCCGATCATCCGCGATTTCTCTCGTATCGAAGAGATGAACACAGGCGTCCCACTGAACCTTTCGGAGCACAATCCGGGACGCTTTGCCCGCCTGTTCGATGGGCAGGACGAAATGATGGTCACCATTGAACTGGTGGACGGGCCGGCCAATCCGGATGCATTTCGCGGCGCCCTGTCGTCCGCCTATACAGGCCTCGTCTGCCCCGACATTCGTCAGCGACTGGATAGTGCGCATTGTCATATCATTGTCGAGATCAGCCACGGCGTGCTTGGCGGTGTTGAGGAAAACCCGAAGATTGCGGCCTTCTTCGAAACAATCGGCAGGGAGCGGTCGGGCGCAACCAGACCTTTGTTTGAACGGCGGTTGAAGACCCTTGCGATGATTTCCCGCATCTGCAGTGATCATGCGCAGCCTTCCGCTGTGCACTGGACGCAGTCGGATGTGCTGATACCGGGAGAGATGCTGGAAGAGTTTGCGACCCACTCTGTCCCGGGCCTGTTCCATATCCACCCCTTCCTGTTCGGCCCCCGCGCCGCTGCGGGAGAGCCTTCGAAGGTTGGCATCCGCACCTTTGGCGCGCGCCACTGGCTGGGGGCGGAAGTCCTGATACAGCCACATACCATCGCATGGGCGCACAATTACGAAGCGATCCTGAACTTCCTTGACGTCGCCCTTACTGAGAACGGCTATATCATTCCCGACGGCGACACTTTCGGGCCAGAGGATCAGGCGTTTTCCTATCGCGTCATCCATCACGAAGCCGGTAGCGCCGAAGGCGACGAGGATGACGTGCCCTTGTATGAGCTGGTCCCGCTGCTGCACAAGGCCGCTGGTTTCCAGTCCGATGACTACGTCCCTCGCAGCCATGCCGTGGATGATCGTAGCTTCTCCGCCGACTTCATGCCTCAGGATGAAGAGGACAAGATGGCTCTTGCCAACGAAGTCGCTGCGAAGCGCAAGATGGCCGAGGGCATTGGCGGCACGTTCGAGCTGCGGCGCATTCCGGAACCGGGCGACCCCGAACCAGACCCGCAGCCGCCGCGTGACCCGCCGCAGACGCTGGCCCAGCCCACACCGACACAGCCGGGCATGCCAACACTGTCGGGCCGCGGCCTGCGTGCCCGCGTGTTCGGGAGCAAGCAGGCCTAGGCCTTTGCACGCGCCTACCCGGCAGGGGCAGGCGCTGTGGGCAAAGCGATCAAATCACCTTGTCAGGGCGCGGATCGTGGCTGTGTTTGGCTTCGCGGCCAAACACCCGCTCCAGCCGCTGTGCCAGCGTGTTCGCGGCCTTGCGAGCGGCATCGTCAACCTTGTCCGCCTTGCCATGAACGCCGATCGGCTTGCCACCGCGCGGGCGCGCTTCGATCATGCATTCCTTGTCATCCGCCCCGTGCTTTGCGCCGTTCACATCGCGCACATGCACCTCAACCCGCGTAAGCCTGTCTTCGAAGCGGGCGAGCTTCTCTCGCACCATAGCCTCGATCCGTTCCGCGACGTTCTCTGTTCCCATGACGGAGCTGTCCGAGTTGAACTGGAACTGCATAGGGGGTTCTCCTTCTCTTGTGTTATCCCCTTCGATCTGGGTGCGAAGGCGCACAGGTTCAAGCAGAATCGCGCCCATTGCGTGGTTTTGCGAAGGGTCCGCTTATCCAACACCCGCCCCAAGCGTTTACAGGGGTTTAGCTGCGACATGGACCGCATGTTACACGGTCCTGAAGCAAAACTTCGCAAGCCGCCTTCGGGCCTGTTTGCGAGTGTTTCAAAGGAAGGAAAAAGCGCTGGTCATGGCCGCGCATCAAGGCAGATCGGGCGCAAGTAGGAAAGCGTCACCGCACACCTGTCACAACGCCGATCCGCCTGCGCGCAAGGGTCGCGTGCGCATCGTCAGCGTGAAGCGCGGTGCGCATGGCGGCAATGCCACGCGCCCCGCGCCGCATCGTATCAGTCAGCAGCCGACAGGTTCACGGCGCTTTCCTTGCCATTGCGGCCGGTTTCAACTTCGTAGTTGAGGCGCTGTTCCTTATCGAGCGTCTGCATTCCGGCGGCCTGAACCGCGCTGATGTGGACGAAGCTGTCATTCGAGCCATCGTCAGGCTGGATGAAGCCGTAACCCTTATCGGTGTTGAAGAATTTTACGGTGCCAGTCTTGGACATTAATCGTTCCTTTCAAGAACGTTGGTGTTGCCCACGCGGCAGGATGCCGTGCGGGTCGTGCGTCAATTGGTTCAGATGAAAGGAATTCGTCGTCCGGTTAACGCCGGGGCCGGTTGAGCGCCTGTTTCGCAGGTACTCAGATGGCAAGCGGCGGAGCGCAAATTTCAAGTTCCGTCGCAAATTTCCGACGTCAGCGGAAGTCGTGTAGCACGCGCAGGGCGAAACGCCTAATCCGCAAGTTGCGCTCGAAACCAGTCGGCGAGTTCGTTTTCGGTGAGTTCGCCAGCTGCTAGAGCCTGTACAGTTGTCGTTGCGTCGATCTTGTCGAAAGCGATCTCTACCGCATTCAGCGCGAGGAAGCTTCGCGCCAGAACCCACGCGGTGCGCTTGTTACCATCTGCGAAAGGGTGATTGCGCGCCAGCCCAAAGGCGTAGGCTGCCGCAAGCACGCACAAGTCATCCTCGCCATACTCCCACTGATTGCGAGGTCGCGCGAGCGCACTTTCAAGTCCGACCGCATCGCGCACGCCGCTTGGCCCGCCATGTTCGGAGAGCTGACGGTCGTGGATGGCCGATGCGATGATTGCGTCAATCCAGACTGGTTCGAGGCGGACAGGGGTATCGGTCACGCGCCCACCCCCAGCCCCTCCCGCAGGCGGGAGGGGAGCGAGACTTGGCGGCGCGCAGCGGCGCTTAGTCGCAGCGGGGTGGGCAAGACGTTACTTCGCCAGCTCGCGCAGGATATCGCGATCCTCGCGCATGATCCGCTCAGCCACTTCCATTTTCTCGGCGAAAGAAGGATCGGTAGCGGTAAGCCGGATTCCGTCGGGCGCTTCGGTGACGTAAAGCACGTCTCCGGGGCCAACGCGAAGCCGCGCAAGCACCTCCTTGGGCAGGATAACACCGGCGGAATTGCCGATTTTGGTGACTTTGAGCGGCGCGTTCATACGGGTGTTATAACTAAACTCGCGGCAATAACAAGAGCGGCATTTATGCCGCACATGTATTGCATTACACCACATGCATTGATATTGATTTGGTGTAGTTAGGATTTGGAAGGCAAGTGATTCGCAATGGCTAGGGCAGGTGGCGCGAAGTTGAAGAGGTCGGAAACCGTTACCGTACGGCTCGATCCGAAACTCAATTATCTATGTGAGCTTGCATCTCGCGCCCAGCGCCGGACCAAGAGTAGTTTCATTGAGTGGTCGGTAGCCGAGGTGCTCAAGACTGTGCACATTCCAGAGGCAACGAAGTATGATGCCGAAATTGGCGATGTGCGTCCTCCTTCGATCAGTGAAGAAGCATCAAGTCTTTGGCATGTCGACGAGGCAGATCGCGTTGTGGCTCTTGGGTTTCACGCGCCTGCCCTGATGACCCATGACGAACAAATCATCTGGAAACTGATCAAAGAAAACGGCCATCTTTGGAAGGGTAGATATGACTCATTAGGTGAATGGAGCTGGGAGTTACATGAGCACGCGCTCATAAAAGAGCGACTGAGGGTACATTGGGAGAAGTTCAAGGCAGTTGCGGCCGAAGAAGCATCGTTAGAGACGTTGCCTGCATGGCAGAAAACAAAGACAGGATCGAATGATGATTTCGACGATGACATCCCTTTTTGAGGGCGCAAACGATATCGCCCAGATCATCTTTGCTTTAGCGATTTTTATGGTGCCTCTAAAGGGCGTGATTTGGTCTTTGCGGTGTTCGAAAGACAGTCCCAATTACATCAATCCGAGCTTTAGAGTGAAGTTCGGAAGAGATAAATCTATACACGACTAGACTGGGAGACGTCGCCCAAAGGCAAATAGACGCCCCGCCTTTTTCTCTGCAGTGCATGCCAGCTCGTCACACTTCTCCACACAAAGAGGGTTTCCAGCGCGATACTCTTTCGAAGCAAATTCGCACACGGCCTCTTCACCACCCGTGCCGAGGCTGTCGAAGGGCTGCCCCTCTTCTAGCGGCCATTTAAGAAACGGAGTGCAATCGTTCGAGACGCTCAAAACGAGCGGGCATAGGGCTTACTCCGCAGCATCCTCCGGCAAATACAGCTCCCGCCCCTTTTCATCATACAGCTTGGCCATTTCTTCCATGCCGGCTTCGTTCTCCGCGCGCTCTTCGGCTGTATTTTCGCCTTTGAGTTTCTCGCTGGCTAGGAAGCTGTCGGGGTCTTGATTCTGCTTGGCGGCAAAGTCGCGCACTTCCTGGCTGATCTTCATCGAGCAGAATTTCGGGCCGCACATGGAGCAGAAATGCGCGGTCTTCGCGCCTTCTGCAGGCAGGGTCTGGTCGTGGAATTCTTCCGCGGTTTCGGGGTCGAGGCTGAGGTTGAACTGGTCGCGCCAGCGGAATTCGAAGCGTGCCTTTGACAGCGCATCGTCGCGCACCTTTGCCGCCGGATGTCCTTTGGCAAGATCGGCTGCGTGGGCGGCCAGCTTATAGGTGACAACGCCGACTTTGACATCGTCACGGTCGGGCAGGCCAAGGTGCTCTTTCGGCGTGACGTAACAGAGCATGGCGGTGCCGTACCAGCCGATCTGCGCGGCGCCGATGCCGCTGGTGATGTGATCGTAACCCGGCGCGATATCGGTGACGAGCGGCCCGAGCGTGTAGAACGGCGCTTCGCCGCAGGCCTCAAGCTGCTTCTCCATGTTCTCCTTGATCTTGTGCATGGGCACGTGGCCCGGCCCTTCGATCATGACCTGCACGTCCTGCTGCCACGCGCGCTTGGTCAGTTCGCCCAGCGTGTACAGCTCTGCAAACTGTGCTTCGTCATTGGCGTCGGCGATGGAGCCGGGGCGCAGGCCGTCGCCCAGCGAATAGGCGATGTCGTACGCGGCGCAGATCTCGGTGATCTCGTCGAAATGTTCGTAGAGGAAGCTTTCCTTGTGGTGGGCAAGGCACCATTTCGCCATGATCGAACCGCCGCGGCTGACAATGCCGGTAACGCGCTTTGCCGCAAGCGGGACGTAAGGCAGGCGGACCCCTGCGTGGATGGTAAAATAGTCGACGCCCTGTTCGGCCTGTTCGATCAGAGTGTCGCGGAAGATGTCCCAGGTCAGCTCTTCGGCGATGCCGCCAACCTTCTCCAGCGCCTGATAGATCGGCACAGTGCCCACCGGCACGGCGGAATTGCGGATGATCCATTCGCGGGTGTCGTGGATGTTGCGGCCCGTGGATAGGTCCATGATCGTATCCGCGCCCCAGCGTGTGGCCCACACCATCTTGTCCACTTCGGTCGCGACATCAGAGGCGACTGCGGAATTGCCGATATTGGCGTTGATCTTGACGAGGAAATTGCGCCCGATGGCCATCGGTTCGCTTTCGGGGTGGTTGATGTTGGAAGGGATGATGGCGCGGCCACGGGCGACTTCGCTGCGGACGAATTCGGGCGTGATCACATCGGGGATTTCCGCGCCCCAGCTTTCGCCGTCACGCACGAAGTCCTTGGCGATTTCACGGCCAAGGTTCTCACGCTCGGCGACGTATTCCATCTCCGGCGTGATGATGCCCTTGCGGGCATAGTGCATCTGGGAGACGTTCATGCCTGCTTTCGCGCGCAGAGGACGTTTGACGACATTGGGGAATTGCGGGACGCCGCCTGAACGGTCGGGGCCAAGCTGGCCGTTATCTTCGGGCTTTACTTCGCGTGCGTCATATTCCTCGACATCGCCGCGCGCCCTGATCCATTCGCCGCGATTGGGGGCGAGGCCGGCATTGATATCAATTGCGACATCGGGATCGGTATAGGGGCCGGATGTGTCATAGACGCGGACCGGAGCCTCCCCGCCCTCAAGATCAATTTCGCGCATGGCGACCTGAATGCCGGAGCCGGTGCGCGCGCCGATATGTACCTTGCGGCTGCCACGGATCGGGCCGGTGGTTACGCCGATTTCTACCGGTGAATTGATATCAGCCATGCGAAGTCTCTCCATTAGGCGGAGCGCGGACTTCGGGCGCGGTGGATGAAGATACGCGCCGCCCACTCCCTCCGCCTGCGTTAACAGGTTCAGGTTCAACGGGTCGGACGGCGCTTAACCCGTCCCTCTCAGCGCGGTATCAGAACAGCTGCGCTCCCCGGGGATGGGGCGTGTTTAGAACGATGCCTGCGCTTCGTCCAGTCAAAGCGTATCGGCATTGCGGCTATACCTTAACGCTCTTCCGAAGCGACGCTCATCAGGCAGACGGCGAGCAGCACAGTCGCCAGCACACCCGATCCGCCGGCCAGCGGAAGCTCACCCGAAAAGCCGCGCCCCATCGCCATCGACAGAGTGTTGGTGACAAGCGCAAACAGGCCGACAATTGTGCTGGTGCCGCCCAGCGCCTTTGCCCCGGCAGAAAGCTTGTCCATGCCCACCGCGATCAGCGCGAGGGCAAGCAGCATCTTGGCGGCGTTATACACCATGAAGGAATAGGCAACGACACTGCCTGCTGCGGGTTTGAGGGCAGCGACCTCTCCGGCGGCTTCGCCAAAGGGGGCAAACATGGTGAGTCCAACGCCAACCTGCACAACGTTTAGTACGGCCGCGGCCGCAATCGCGGACCAGACCAGATGCAGCCGCTGCGCCTGCGCCAAGGCTGAACCTGCAAACGCTGCGAGCAGGACAAACAGCAGCCCTTCACCGCCCCACAAAAGCTGGCGCGGAACATCCACTTTGGCCAGATACATGGCGGTGTATGCGGCCTGCGTTATCGCAGCGATCAGCAACAGGATTGCGACGGTTTTTGCGGTGCTTTGGAATGTGGATGGCATTGGATGTGTCCCTGAATTCGCCTGACTGTAATCACAGCCATACGCAGAAAATCACCCGCAGGTTACGATGATCCCCGAAAAACAGTGAAAAGAATTGCGGGCGGAGCAAAGCGGCGCTGGCCGCAGACGGGTGCCTGCCGTTAGGAACGCGGCATGACCCGCCTGTACCGACTTGATGCGCCCGCTTCGGATATCGCCGGCCGGTTCGGCGCAAGAGCGGGAGATGATCCGTGGGCAGGCGGCTATATCGCGCCGGAGAAATTTGCCCCTGTCATCACCGCAGGACGTGAATTCATCGCAGGCCCGAGGCCCGCGGGACGCAGTCTGCAACCGCGCATGGTCCCGCGCCTTTGGGGCGTCTTGCCGCCACCCAATTCCGATGACCCCACGCGCCGGATCACCACCGTGCGCAATCCTGAAAGCCCGTTCTGGATAGGCAATCTGCGCAACAGCGAATTTCGCTGCCTGATCCCTGCGACCGCATTCATGCTGTGGGGCAGCGGCACCGATTACGAAGGGCGGCGGATCAAACACTGGTTCGGCGTAGAGGGCGCGCCGCTATTCGCCTTTGCCGCGGTCTGGAAAGACGAAGACATACCCGCTTTCGCCATCCTGACTCGCCCACCCACGGGCCCCGCCAAGGCCGCAGGGGCAAGCGCAATGCCGGTAATCATTCCCAATGACGAAGCTGCCCAACAAATATGGCTGCACGGCGGATGGGATCGGGCGAAGGAATTATTGACAGGGCCGATTCGATCGCTCAAATGTCAGACAGCGAGCGGTAAATAAACGTTATATCATTACTACAGGGTAATACTTTACCACTCTGCTCGATACTGATTTTCATTATCGCGAATTTCTGAAAAATTTCTGAGGATTCCATCCAGAAAGTGGGCTCTAACCCCACTTCTTGTCACATAAATGGCACAATCTTGCTTTAACTAATTTACCAATCGTCAAGGAAAGGACACGAGCAAGAGAGGAGCCCGCACATGTTCGACCCCGTATCGCAAGCAGCAGCCGCTGGTGCCGTAACTCTCGCACAGGCCTACACAGCCAAGCTCAATCTTGATCAGATCGCCGAAGCTCGGCGGCGTGAAGAATCCTCCATGTCGAACCTTCAGCGGCAACGCTTGCATGAAGAGCAATCCGTGCGGGCGCACGCTTCACGCTTCGGGGCCAATCCGTGGAGCAATTCGCTGATGCTCGGCAATCTGCTTGTCGGGCTGCTTATCGTTATCCTTATTGCGACAGCCTCACCCGACAGGGGTACGGACACGCAACTCGTCGGCGGAACCGTCAGCGAGGGGCGCTCCGATGCAGCAGGATTTGTCGCAGAGGCAAGCCAGCCGCAATTCCTGCAAAAGGCAGCGGACCAGTCGCCGATCATCGCTCAACCGATCGAGACAGGCTTTGTCTTGGTCCCGGTTGAAGAAGCGCGAGCCAGCGCGATGATCGTGATCCTTTCGGGCGCAACTGCAATGGACGCCGTTGAAGGCCCCGGCACACAGATCGCGCCGGAAAGCAAGGCACCGTCAGCCACTGAACGCGTAATCACTGACGATTTCATCCTCGCAGAAGAACGGGGCACCAAGACAGCGGATGGGGTCCGGCTGGTACGCTCTGAAGCGGCGGGATCGACGCAGATTTCGCATCTCACCTCAGTCGTCGCCGCGCCATAACAACCTAAGGCCTTTTCAAAAGCCTCGACCATCTCCTAAGCTTGATACGGTGCACTACATCGGCGCGTACAGCTTATCGGGGGGATTAGCGGGAAATGTCGACTTCCTTCAGCAAGGTTGAAGCCTTTGCGAAGCTTGGTCCGGAGGCGCTTGCCGCGCTTGAGGATGCGTCTGAAACGCGGCGCATAAAGGGTGGCGATGTGCTGGTGCGCTTTGGCGAGGAAGCCGATGCGCTTTACCTTGTGAAAGCGGGGCGGTTCCATGTGCAATTGCCCGATGGCCGTGTTGTCGCGGAGATCGAGGCTGGTGAACCTGTCGGCGAACTCGCCTTTTTTTCAGGGGGAACACGCACGGCGGATGTGCGCGCAACCCGCGATGCCGAGGTGTTTGTCCTCACTCGCGCGGCCTATCATGAAGTCACCGCGCGGCATCGCGAGATTACCGATACGATCCTTGCAACCGTCGCCCGGCGGCTTGCCGCGACGACGGCCAATGCGAAAGCGATGGAGGCAAAACCTGGTCGTGTGGTCGCCTTGCTACCGGCAGGGCAGGCCCTGTTGCCAGAAGGTGTCGCGCAAAAGCTCATTGAGAGCCTTTCCAAATACGGCAAACCGCGCCTTGTCCGCCAAAAGGACATGCCCGAAGGGCTGGAGCCGGAAAGCCCCGATTTCGGGCAATGGGTGGCAGAGCTGGAATCCAGCGCCGATCGCATCATCCTTCGCGCGAGCAAGGATCGCAAGAATGCCGATCAATGGAACCGTGCGATTGCGCGCAATGCCGATGATCTGATGCTGGCAGCCCCGCTTTACGATCGTGATCCCGAGCTCAGCGAGCTTGAAACATACGCCCTGCCCCTATTCCAGCCTGCCAACCGTATGCTTTTGTTATGGCGACCGCACGGGGCGAAGGGGATCGAGGGGGCACCGGCCTGGTTGGCAGAGCGTC
The DNA here is from genome assembly GCA_034211135.1 of Pseudomonadota bacterium. Lineage (GTDB taxonomy): Bacteria > Pseudomonadota > Alphaproteobacteria > Sphingomonadales > Sphingomonadaceae > Erythrobacter. The sequence goes on along the minus strand of JAXHVK010000046.1, from coordinate 4,585 downwards.
CGGTAAAGCTGCACCACCACCTGCCGCTGGATAGCGAGAGCGCCTTTGATCGGGTCGCGCGTTTCATGTCGGGCAAGGCGAATGGCGTCGTGCTCGCAGGCGGGGGTGCGCTGGGCTGCGCGCATATCGGGGTGATGCAGGCGCTGCTCGAAAACGGCATTCCCATTGATTACTATGGCGGCACCAGCGCGGGCGCGGCGATGGCGGCGGCTCTTGCACAGGGACTGACGGCGCAGGAAACGCTTGAGCAGATGCAGGAGATGTTCATCGCCCGCAAAGCGATGAAGAAGGTCACCATACCGGTGCACTCTTTCCTCGATCCCAGAGTGTTTGACGATCAGCTGCGCGCGCGTTTCGGGACGAAGGACATTGCGGATCTGCCGTATAATTTCTTTGGCGTGTCCACCAATCTTTCTACCAACGGAATCTATGTCCACACGCGGGGGCCGTTGTGGGAAGCGGTCCGCGCATCCGGTTCTTTGCCCACGATACTGCCGCCACTGATTACCGATGCAGGCGATATCCTTGTCGATGGCGGCGTGCTGGATAACATTCCTGTCGCGATCATGCGCGAGCTGAAAGCGGGGCCCAACGTGGTTGTCGCCCTGCGCGCGGATGCGGGCGCGCAATGGCGGATTGATGCGACCTATGGCGATGTGCGAACACCGGCGCGGATAGCGCGCGATCTGATGCTGCGCCGCAAGCCCGAGAGGGAATTTCCAAGCCTGATAGAGATCATGTCCCGCTCCATGGTCGTGGCGAGCGAGGGATCGGTCGAAGGCAATCTGGCTCAGGCCGACGCGCTGCTCGTCCCGCCCATTCCCGAAGACATGCAGATCCTCGACTGGCACCTTGGCAAACAGGTGGCAGAGGCCGCCTATCAATTCACCGCCAAAGCCATCGAAACCCGCGACGATCTGGCCGCAATGAAGGTGTGATCGGGTGCCGGCCGTATCCGCCTATCGGTGTTGAGAGACCACCAGCACGCCTATGATCAGTCAATGACGCGGCCGCGCACCATTACGAAACCGACATTTTCAAGCACCGTCACATCCTTGGTCGGATCGCCGCGCACTGCGATGATGTCTGCTGAATAGCCCGGCTGGAGGCGTCCGATTTCATCGCCAAGCCCCAGAATATCTGCCGCGACCGTAGTGGCAGAGGCGAAGGCTTCGCGATTGGTCATGCCGCCTTTTACCATCAGCGCGAATTCGCCTGCGTTCTCTCCATGCGGGAAAACGCCTGCATCGGTGCCGAATGCGATCTTCACTCCGTATTCGCGAGCACGTTCGACAATGGTTCCGGCGAATTCGCCGACCGTGCGAATCTTGGCATCGACGGTGGGTGTGTAATAGCCGGTGCCGACATTCTTCTTGATCCCTTCAAAAGCCATCAGCGTCGGGACCAGAGTGGTGCCGCTTTCCTTCATCGCCCTGGCCGCATCCGCATCAATATAGGTGCCATGCTCGATCGTGTGGACGCCTGCCTTGGCCGCAGCCTCGATCCCGCGGGCGCCATGCGCGTGCGCGGCGACCTTCAGGCCCAGACTTTCTGCGGTGTCGACAATCGCTGTCATCTCTTCGAGGGTGAAGTGCGCTTCAAGACCGCGACCCTGCTGGCTCAGCACGCCGCCGGTTGCGGTGATCTTGATCAGGTCAGCGCCGTATTTCGATGCCTCACGCACCTTTTGCGAACACTCGATCGGGCCGGTGCAGGCAAAGCCCGAGGCAAGCACGTCGTTCACATGTTTGTGAAAGCCGTTGGTGTCGCCATGTCCGCCGACAATACTGATCGTGCGCGCCGATGTGACTACGCGTGGTCCGGGCACGATGCCTTCCGCCGTCGCGCGGCGCAGCATCTGCGTCACCTGATCGGTGCGAGAACCAAGATCGCGCACTGTCGTAAATCCGGCCAGCGCAGTGATACGGGCATTCTTCGCAGCGATCAGCGTGTAATATTCCGGCGGAGTGGTGGCCGCGCGCCAGAATTCGCCCGAAGGATCACCGGAAAGGTGCGTGTGCAGATCAATCAGGCCGGGAACAAGGATCTGCCCCGGCAATTCGTGCAGGATTTCTCCGTTTTCAAAACCGCGAGCATCGGTAGCCTTGTATTTCCAGCCCTCCTCAATCGAGGATATGCGGCCATCAACCACAGTTACAGTGACATCGCCGGTCGCCTCGCTCGATGCGTCCGTGACGATACCCGATGCCTGAATATACACCGTTTCAGCCAGGGCGGGCGTTGATACCACCCCTGCCAGCGCCGCCATCGAAGTCATGCATTTTGCGAGAAATTTCATAGTCTGCCTCTCCTTGCGGACCGTGATGCGCGCAGGTGTGCATTCTTGCAAGAGGCCGGAACAGATTTGCCATTCATCCGCTGGTCGTTACAACACGGCGCAATATCCCGAACCTGAGAGGAAATTAAGACGAATGACCCGGCTTCTGACTGTTTCAGCTGCCCTGCTTGCCACCGCTTCGAGAGCGGCCACCGCGCAGGCTCGCCCGATGACGCCCGAAGATGTGGCCAAAATCGAAAGCGTCGGCGCCATTGCGGTTTCCCCCGATGGAAAACGTGTCGCCTATACGACCAGCAAACTGCCTGACGTTACCGAAGGCGAAAAGAACGGTTCGTTCAAAGGCGAATTGAAGGTCGCAACCGCGCCCGGCGAAGCGCGCGCTTTCCTGCCCGACGATATCTCTCCTGGTGGTGTCGCGTTCTCACCCGATGGCAAGATGGTCACCTTCCTGTGGTCCAAGGACAAGGAAGACCGCGCTGTTTGGGGCGTGCCGATTGATGGCGGTACCTACACGAAAATCGCATCGGTTAAGGATACCGGCGTTCGCTCCTACCGGTTCAGCCCTGATGGCTCGATGATCTACCTGATGACCGGCCCGGGCGAAGACAAACAGCGCGCCGCCCAGCGCAAGGGCGGCTTTAACGCCCGCGTGTATGAAGAAGAATTCCGTCCCGCTCGCATGTTTGTTGCCAAGGTTGGCGAAGAAGTTGACGCGGAGCCGGCAGAGATTGCCCTGCCTGGTTTCGTCAGCGGGTTCGAGATTGCACCTGATGGCAGCTTTGCCGCGATTGAAACGACGCCCACGCCGCTTGTGGATGACAGCTATACCAAGAAGCGGGTCAACATCCTCGACCTGCCGACAGGCGAAATCCGCGCTGTAGTGGAAACGCCCGGCAAGATCGGCGATTTCGAGATTTCGCCCGACGGTTCGCAGCTTTCGCTGATTGCGGGCGTTGACATGAACGATCCGGCGGCGACCACGCTGCACCTCGTCAATGCGAAGACGGGCGCGTATCGCGCTCTTAATGCAGGCGCTGCCGAAGCGGTTGATGACGCGGAATGGCTCGACGACGGGCGGCTGGCCGCGATTGTCGATATCGGTGTTCAGTCGGTGCTGCGCATCTACAAGGCGGATGGCAGTGTCGATCGTGAAATTGATCCCGGCGATCTGATCCTGACCCGTGTGGATGCCGATGGCGGCACTGTGGTTGTCACCGCCAATTCGCCGACGCACCCGACCGAACTGTTCCAGCTGAGCGGTAATACATTCAAACGCTGGACCACGCACAATCCGTGGCTGGCCGATATCGATTTCGGCAAGCAGCGCGCCTACACCTATACCGCAACTGATGGTCAGAAGGTTGAAGGCGTCCTGATCGAACCCGTCGGCGGCATTCCCGAAGGCGGCGCGCCGACGATCATGAATGTGCATGGCGGCCCCGAAGCGCATGACAGCAATGGCTGGCAAACCGCCTATTCAAAGCCGGGCCATGTGGCCGCAGGCAAAGGCTATGCCGTGTTCCTGCCGAACTATCGCGGATCGACCGGCTATGGCGTTGCCTTTTCTAAACAGCATCAGGGCCGCTACACCGATCCTGAATTCCGCGACATCGTCGATGCCAAGAAAGCGTTGGCGGCAGACGGCATCACCGATCCTGATCGCACCGGCATTACCGGCGGTTCGTATGGCGGCTATGCCAGCGCATGGGGTGCTACCTATTACTCGGCTGAATATGCCGCCAGCGTGATGTTTGTCGGCATTTCGAACCAGGTTTCGAAGTTCGGCACGGGCGACATCCCTTACGAGATGTACAACGTCCATTCGCGTGCATGGCCGTGGGATAACTGGACGAAAATGCTCGAAGTTTCGCCCGTCTACCACGTCGACAAGGCAAATACGCCGACGCTTATCATGCATGGTGAGGAAGACACGCGCGTTGATCCGGGCCAGAGCCTGGAGCTGTATCGCAGCCTGAAAGTGCGCAAGCCGGACGTGCCTGTGCGCCTCGTCTTCTATCCGGGAGAAGGCCACGGCAACCGTCTGGCTGCCAGCCGCTATGATTATAACCTGCGCATGATGGAGTGGTTTGATACCTATCTGATGACAGGTGATCGCCGCGCCGAAATGCCGGCACCGCGTCCGCAGCTTGCCGAGGGGGCAAAGGGCGCAAAGGCGGCAAAAGAGAAAAGCGAAGACTGACGCTGTTTTTTGATGTCACGAATTAAAGAGGGGCGGGGGCCCAAGGCAGCGCCCCAATTTCCGGTGCCCCACAAAAGGTAGGAGAA
>JAXHVK010000045.1:0-20050 GCA_034211135.1 Pseudomonadota bacterium | reverse complement strand
TGATGTTCTCGCCATAGAGGATGCGGGCTTTACCCTGACAGAGAGGATTGACGGGCAGGCGCGGTTCGAACCTCTTTCAGCACGGGGCGCTCGCCTGCAATTGTCGGACAATGTTATCGCAGCGCAGGGCACTTTGCGGCATCCGGCGACGGGCACGCGGGTGCTGGACGTCGAAGTGCGGCACGATCTTGGCACAGGGCGGGGCAGCTCTACTATTGAAGTGCCCGACCTTACACTCGGCACCAATCTCGACCTTGTGGACCTCACCTATCTTGTGCGCGGTGTGATTGCCGATACCACGGGAACGATAACCGGTTCAGGAGAGATTGCCTGGTCACCAGACAAGATCGAAAGCAGCGGCTCATTCACGACTGAGGGGCTAGATCTTGCCGCAGCGTTTGGTCCGATTCGGCAATTGCGCGGCACAGTGCGTTTCAGCGACCTTGTTAACCTGACGACCGAACCGGGGCAGGTGATCGAAATCGGCTCAATCAATCCGGGCATCGAAGTTCTGGGTGGCAGGCTGGTGTTCTCGATGACAGACGGCGAGATCATCGCCATCGAAGACGGGCGCTGGCCTTTTATGGGCGGTGAGCTGATCATGCGCCCCGTCACGCTGCGTTATGGCACGGAGGAATTCCAGCGCTACACATTCGAGATCATCGGTCTGGATGCGGCGAAATTCGTGACGCAGATGGAGCTGAGCAACCTTGGTGCCAGTGGCATTTTTGACGGGACCGTACCGATTGTCTTCGATAGCAATGGCAATGGCCGGATCGAAGGCGGGCTTGTGATCAGCAGGCCGCCGGGCGGGAACGTGTCTTACATTGGCGAACTGACCTACGAAGACCTCGGCGCGATCAGCAATTACGCCTTCGAATCGCTTCGCAGTCTGGATTACACCCAGATGAGCATCGCGCTTGAAGGTAATCTTGCCGGTGAAATCGTTACGCGTTTTGCCATTGATGGTGTGCGCCAGGGGCGCGATGCCGATCGCAATTTCGTGACGCGTCAGCTGGCTGACCTGCCGATCCGCTTCAACATCAATGTGCGTTCGCAGAACTTCTATCAACTTGCGACGATGGTCAGGTCATTCAGTGATCCGGAGGTGCTGAGCCAGGAGATCGCCCGCCGAATGCTGGATCAGCCCAATCTTGAAGTCAGCGACGAAGGCCCGCCTGATCCGGAACAGCCTGAACCTGATCCCACCGCCATCAAACCTGATGAACCTGCCGTTCAACCTCCAGAAAGCGAAGATATGCCATGACACTTGCGAATTTGACCGGAATGCGCGCCGCTGCCACTGTTTTATCCGATAAAGGGGAAATCAGCAGGGCGGGGCGCGTGGGAAGGCAAACGAAATTGGCAGCCGGGTTGCTGATGATCGGGGCAGGGGGCTTGAGCGGATGCATCAATGTCGCTGCACCGGATGAGCCGATCGTGATCGAGCTCAACATCAATATCCGGCAGGAAGTGATTTACAGGCTCGCCGAAGATGCGGCCAACACGATCGACGAGAACGCGGATATTTTCTGATCCGCTCGGCGAACGTGTCAGGAGGATGATGTGATGAAGACGTTTCGTAATCTCGCTCTTATCGGCGCTGCAACTGCTGTGGCTCTTACGGCTGTCGCTGTACCGGCCAATGCCCAGCGTGATCCGGCTTATGCCGCTGCGCGATCTGCGGGGACAGTGGGCGAAAAGATGGACGGCTATCTGGGGATTGTCGGCACAGCGTCGCCCCAGCTTCAGCGTCTGGTGGATGAAATCAATATCAAACGCCGCGCCGTGTATGCGCGCAAGGCGCAGGAAAACAACGCAACGCTTGAGCAATACGCTCTGACGGCTGGTTGCGAAGCGATCCTGCGCACGGTTCCGGGTGAGAAATATCAGGCTCCGGACGGTTCGTGGAAAACTCGCACCACGGCTGCTCCTGACCGCGATCCGCGCTGTCCGTAACGGCAAGCAGGCTGAGTATTGTGCAGCGCAACCAAAGCACGCAAAACTGCATCTACGCACGCTTGACTTGAGAGTGCCCTACTTCTAGGTGGGCCGCGCCCTTTGGCAGGTCGCTTCTTGCGCGTGTCGGTTGTGTCTGTAAGGACCATCAACATGGATAAGGAAAAGCCTGCACGGGAACCCATTGCCGAAGATGCGCGGATTGATGCGCTCGAAGCGCGGCTGAAAGCTGCAACCGAGCGTGAAGAGAAGCGCAACAGAAGTCAGGTTCAGGGGGTCGATGCGAACTATCGCAGCGGCAACCGGGTTTTGGCTGATCTCTTGGGCGGGATTCTTGGCGGTGCAGCGGTTGGATGGGCCATTGATTGGCTGATCGGCACTGCGCCATGGGGTCTGTTGGCGTGCCTGTTCCTTGGAATTGGTGTCGCTTTCAGGAACATTATTCTAGCGGCGAATTCACGCCCCGAAGATGCAGGCGACACCCCGGACTGAGCCGGCTGGTGCGCAAAAGTCTTCATAGGGGTGTGTTTCTTTTAAGGCATTAGGGACCGACGCGACGTGGCAGCCGAACAAGGCAAAGTCGATCCGATGAAGCAGTTCACTATCGAGCCTCTCTTTGGCTCGGAGTGGGATATTGCTGGCTTCAACATCGCATTCACCAACTCCGCTCTGTGGATGGCCATCACGGTCGTCCTGATTACCGTGTTCGTCTATGGCGGCATGAAGCGCGAACTCGTGCCGGGCCGCTGGCAGATGGCCGTCGAAACGATGACCGGCTTCATCGACGATATGCTTGAGGCGAACATCGGCAAGGAAGGGCGCAAATACGTGCCCTACATCTTCAGCCTGTTCATGTTCATTCTGTTCGGCAACCTACTTGGACTGATGCCGATTGGTCTGTTCGGCCTTCACCCGTTCACCTTCACCAGCCACTTCACGATCACAGGCGTTCTGGCTCTGATGAGCTTCTCGATCGTGCTGATCGTCGGGTTCTGGAAGCACGGTCTTGGCTTCTTTGGCCTGTTCGTGCCGCACGGCACACCGGCCCCGATGATACCGCTTCTGTTCGTGATCGAGCTGTTCTCGTTCCTCATTCGCCCCATCAGTCTCGCACTTCGACTGTTCGTGGCGATGATGGCAGGCCACGTCCTGCTCAAGATCCTCGCGACCTTCGTGATTGACGCGGTTAATGCAGGCCCCGCTTTGGGTGCGACTGTCGGCCCGGCGGCACTCATCCTTATGATCGCGATCAGCGCTCTGGAAATCCTCGTTGCAGGTATCCAGGCGTACGTTTTCGCTCTTCTTTCGTCGCTGTACATCAACGACGCTGAAAACCTTCACTAATCTAACAAACAACAGTTTTTCCAAGGAGTACTTACAATGGATATGGAAGCCGCAAAGATGATCGGTGCCGGTCTCGCCGCTATCGGTGCAGGCCTTGCAGCTCTGGGTGTGGGCAACGTTTTCGCAAAGTTCCTCGAAGGCGCTCTGCGTAACCCGGGTGCAGCAGACAGCCAGCAGGGCCGTCTGTTCATCGGCTTCGCCGCAGCCGAACTTCTCGGCCTGCTGGCGTTCCTCGTGGCCGTGATCCTCGTCTTCGTCGCCTAAGCGACAAGGCAGAATGAATTGGGCAGGGCGAGCTGCAATGGCTCGCCCTCCTGGTCACGATACACAACGCGGACACGCTTAAATGCCTCAACTAGATCAAGCTCTTGCAACGCTCTCAAGCCAGATTTTCTGGCTCGCAGTGTTCTTTGGGATCACCTATTTTGCGATTGGCCGTTTCATGGTTCCCAAAGTCATGGGCACCGTCGAAATGCGTGACAAGCAGATTGCAGACGACCTCGCAGCAGCGCAGGCCGCCCGCGATGCTGCCGACACTCAGGAAGAGGAATGGCGTGTTCGTGAAAACGAGAATCGTGCATCCGCGCAAAGCCTGATTGCCGAGGCCAAGTCAAAGGCCGCAGCCAGCACCGAAGCCAAAATGGCAGAGGCGCAGGTGAAGCTCGATGCCCAGCTCGCAGATGCCGAAACCCAGATCGACGCCGCGCGCACCAGCGCAATGGCCGAGATCGAAAATGTCGCTGCAGATGCCACCCGTGACATTGTCGCGCGTCTGGCAGGTACTGAAGTCGATGAGGCGGCCGCAAAGGCTGCCGTGAAGGAGGCACTGGCTCATGGCTGATATCATTCTGAAGATTGCAGCAGCAATTCAGACAGAGCCGATGCTTGCTGAAAATGCAGAGGGCGGCGTCTATCTCAAGGAAGAGAAGGGCGCGCTGTTTCTGGATGATTATGGCTGGGTTGCCCTTGCCATGGCGGTTTTGATCGCAATCATCATCTGGAAAAAGGTACCGGGCATGCTGATGGGCGGCCTGGATGCCAAGATTGAAGAGATCAAACAGCAGCTTGAAGAGGCCAAGAGCCTGCGTGCCGAAGCAGAGACGCTTCGGGACGAATACGCTGCCAAGATCGCGAGCGCCGAACAGGACGCAGAAAAGATGATGGAAGGCGCTCGCAGTGAAGCGGATGCCATCCTCGCCAAAGCCGAAGCGGACAGCGAAGCCATGGTGGCCCGTCGTCAGCGTATGGCTGAAGACAAGATCGCCGCTGCCGAGCGCGATGCTGTCAACGAAGTACGGGAGCGTGCGGCGCAGGCTGCAACTGTCGCTTCGCGCAAGCTGATTTCGGAAAGCCACACCAAGGCTGCCGATAGCAAGCTTGCTGACGAAGTTATCTCTTCGCTCTGATTAAGTGATTTGCAGCCGGGGTGCTTAGCGCTCCGGCTCAAACACGACTTTCCCAACCAGTTCGCGGTTCGCCATGGCTTCAAAGCCCTGGCGCCAGTCCGATAGAGCCAATGTGCGGTCTATCGCGGGGGCGATCGCACGCTGTTCAGCAAGTTCACACACCGCAGCGCCGATTGCCTCTCCGCGCTTCGGGAAACGGCGGGCATACTCACCAGCACGCAGGCCCACGATTGAAAACCCTTTGATCAACGGAATGTTGGTCGCCACTTCCGAAATCCGTCCGCTTGTGAAGCCTACAACCACGAGCTTACCTCCAAAAGAGACGCAGCGGGTGGATTCGTCGAAGACATCGCCGCCTACCGGATCAAAGACGATATCGCACAGCGCTCCGCCGGTTATCTCGGCCACCTGTTCCCGAAATCTGCCTTCGCTGATGATGACTGCATCGGGCGCGTAGAGGTCTTGAATGGTTTGGACTTTGGTCTTGATTCCCGTTGAGGCGACGACCTTCGCGCCCCGCGATTTGGCGAGGTCGATAGCCGCCAGACCCACACCGCCGCTTGCTCCGTGGACCAATACCCATTGATCTTTCTTCAGATCGCTCAGCTCGATCAGGCCGGTGTAAGCAGTCGAATAGGCCGCACCCATTGACGCACCCTGAGCAAAGGTGAAACCGCGTGGAAGCGGGGACAGTGATCGTTCCGGCAGGCTGGCAATTTCGGCGAATGCACCGGTCTTGTTGCCACCAATGACATAATCGCCGGGTTTGAAAGGGCTGTCTGAACCGGCTTCTATCACTTCACCGGCGCATTCGAGCCCGCTGGTGAAGGGCAGTTCCGGTTTGAATTGGTATTTCCCCTGCGTCATCAGCAGATCAGGAAAGTTGAGCGAGGCAGCGCGGACGCGGACAAGCACTTCGCCATCGCCGCGTTCAGGCGGGGGCACCTCAACGAGCTCAACGCCGGAAAGGTCGCTGCTCAATTGCTGGACACGAAGAGCCTGCATCGTGATCAGAAATTGTCCTTGCCAGCGCGCAAGGCGGCAAAAGTTTCTGCCGGATTGCTGCCGCCCCATTTGGCGATGATCGCGGGATCGTCAGCGCGCAGGAACGGATTTGTCGCAAGTTCGCGGCTCAAAACAGTGGGGACTGTCGGCTCCCCGCGGGATCGCTTGGCGTCGATCTCTGCCGCATAGTCCTTCAGCGCGGTATTGTCAGGATCGGCATGAAGCGCGAATTTTGCGTTCGCTTGCGTGTATTCGTGTGCGCAATACAGGGTCGTGGCTGTGGGCAGGCGCCGGATGCGGTCAAGGCTGCGCCAGAATTGCTCAGGCTCTCCTTCAAACATCCGTCCGCAGCCAAGGGCAAAGACTGCATCCCCGACGAAGGCGATCCCTTCATCGACAATGTGGAAGGCAACATGGCCGTTGGTGTGCCCTGACACATCAATCACATCGGCACGATGTTCCCCCAGGTTCACAGTGTCGCCATGCTCCACGATGCGGTCGATCGTTGAGAGCTTCTCCACTTCTTTCGGGGCGAACACCTGCGCGCCGGTTGCTTCGACTATCGCGTTGTTTCCGCCTGCGTGATCCGGATGCCAGTGCGTGTTCCAGATGTGAGTGATCGTCCAGCCCAATGCTTCGGCCTGCTTCAGATACTCCTTTGCATCCGGCGTATCGATGGCGGCGGTTTCTCCTGTCACCGAGTTGTGGAGCAAATATCCGTAATTGTCGGACAGACAGGGAAACTGGTGGACGGTAAGCATCGTTGAAATCCTCTCTACCGTTTCAACCTAGAGAGGCACTGGCCAATAGAAAAGGCCCGCCTGCATTCCAGCAAGCGGGCCCTTATCTTTTTCCCGGCCATCATCGTCACAGCGTGACGATCGACCAAGGGGCGGGGCGCACCGGATGGTGCGCCCGTCTTATCAGTCGTCGCTCTTCTTGAGAGCTTCGCCGAGGATGTCGCCGAGCGATGCGCCGCTGTCGGAAGAACCGAACTGTGCAACTGCTTCCTTCTCTTCGGCGATCTGACGGGCCTTGATGGAGAAGTTCGGCTTCTTCGAACGATCGAAACCGGTGACCATTGCGTCAACCTTCGCACCGACCTGGAAGCGGTCAGGACGCTGCTCGTCACGGTCACGGCCGAGATCCGAACGCTTGATGAAGCCGGTTGCGCCATCGTCGCCAACCTGAACTTCGAGGCCGCCATCGCGGACTTCGAGAACGGTGACAGTGACGGTCTGGTTCTTGCGGAGCGAGCCGGCTGCTGCGGCACCTGCTTCGGTCGGAGCGCCCTTTTCGAGCTGCTTCATGCCGAGGCTGATACGCTCTTTCTCGACATCAACGTCGAGAACGACAGCTTTGACTTCTTCGCCCTTGCGGTGAAGCGCCAGAGCGTCTTCGCCCGAGATGCCCCATGCGATGTCGGACATGTGGACCATGCCATCGACGTCGCCGTCGAGACCGATGAACAGACCGAATTCGGTGGCGTTCTTGACTTCGCCGGTGACTTCGCTGCCGACCGGGTGCTTCTCTGCGAACTCGTCCCACGGATTGCGCTGAGCCTGCTTGAGGCCAAGGCTGATGCGGCGCTTGTCGCTGTCGACTTCAAGAACCAGGACTTCGACTTCCTGCGAGGTCGAAACGATCTTGCCCGGGTGGACGTTCTTCTTGGTCCAGCTCATTTCGCTGACGTGGACCAGGCCTTCGATGCCCGGCTCAAGCTCAACAAATGCACCATATTCGGTGATGTTGGTGACGGTGCCCGAAAGCTTCGCACCCATCGGATACTTGGCTGCAACACCATCCCACGGATCGCTCTCAAGCTGCTTCATGCCCAGGCTGATGCGCTGAGTTTCGGCGTTGATGCGAACGATCTGTACGGTGACGGTCTGACCGATTTCGATGATCTCGCTGGGGTGGTTGACGCGCTTGTAGCTCATGTCGGTGACATGCAGCAGGCCGTCGATACCGCCGAGGTCGACGAAGGCACCGTAATCGGTGATGTTCTTGACCACACCGTCGATGACCTGACCTTCGGCCAGCTTGTCGATCAGTTCGCTGCGCTGTTCTGCCCGGGTTTCTTCCAGAACGGCACGACGCGAGACAACGATGTTGCCGCGACGACGGTCCATCTTGAGGATCTGGAACGGCTGCGGCACTTCCATAAGCGGGGTGACGTCGCGCACGGGGCGGATATCAACCTGGCTGCCGGGCAGGAAGGCAACGGCGCCGTCGAGGTCGACAGTGAAGCCGCCTTTGACACGGCCGAAAATACGACCTTCAACGCGCTTGCCTTCGCCAAATTCGTTTTCAAGCTTGTCCCAGGCGGCTTCGCGGCGGGCGCGGTCGCGGCTGAGCATTGCTTCGCCGTCGGCATTTTCGACACGGTCGACATAAACTTCGACTTCTGCGCCGACTGTCAGGCCGTGATCGTCTTCACCGCGAGCAAATTCTTTGAGGTTGATGCGGCCTTCGCTCTTGAGGCCTACATCGATGACAGCCATGCCCGCTTCGATGGCGGTGACGGTGCCTTTGACGACGCGGCCTTCGAAGCCTTCTTCGCCGGCGCCGCCGAGCTGTTCGTTAAGGAGCGCTTCGAAATCGTCGCGCGTGGGGTTAGGTGCAGTTGCCATGTGTGTGGCGTTTCCTGTGTTTCGTTTTGCTACCGGCCACCGGTTTTACCGGGGTCTTTCACCGTCTCCGCCGCACAATTGCGAAGGCTAACGGGGCAAGAGGCCGACATCTCCATACTGCCGGATGCAAGCATGAAGGTCCTACCCATCGAAATGATGGAAGAGAACGGGCGCGCGCCTACGCGCAAAGCGGGCAGAAGGCAAGGATAATCGCGGCTTTCGGGGCCGCGCAGGGCGGCTATTGCGCGATTTGTTGCTTCACCGCTTCAAGAACGGCCTCGAACGCTTGCTCACGATCGAAACTGGTGGTGTCGATTACCAGAGCATCCGGCGCCGCTTTAAGAGGTGCATCGGCGCGGTTAATGTCGCGCGCATCGCGGGCAACAATGTCTTTTTCAATCTCGGCGAGGGGGATTTCAATTTCGCGGCCTGTCATTTCAAGCCAGCGACGACGCGCCCGTTCCTGCACGCTGGCAGTGATGAACAGCTTCACGTTGGCATCCGGCGCAATCACAGTGCCGATATCGCGCCCGTCCAGTACAGCGCCGCCGGGTTGTTCGGCAAAGGCACGCTGACGCTGGAACAGCGCCTCGCGCACAGACGGGTGGATCGAGACACGGCTTGCAAGGCCGCCGGTTTCCTCTGACCGGAGAACTTCATCCTGCAGCAGCGCATCGTCAAACCCGCATGCGGCAAGGGCATCGGCTTCATTGTCCGGATCTCCATCATTGATCGCAACCTGCCGCCCGACAGCGCGGTACAGCAGGCCCGTATCCAGATGAGGCACACCGAAATGCGCGGCCAGACGTTTTGCGATGGTGCCTTTGCCGCTGGCGGTAGGCCCGTCGACTGCGATGATCATGAGAAAATATCCTCTGCCTTTTTGGGCGTAATCATGGCGCGTTCTCTTCTGCGCCACCGGAAATGCAGAATAGCGAAGCCTGTGGTCGCAAACACAAAATTCAAAAGCAATAGAGGGAGTTGCGCATCGAAGGGTCTGTCCATCTGCCAGAAGAAGACCGATCCAAGCGCAAATCCGTAGATCAGGATGGCGGCGATGATGCGACGGCGTATCATGGATTATCTGCTGGCGGTCGAGCCGCGTTGGCGCAAGGCTTTTGTGAGGCCGACAATCGCAATCGCGGCCCAGAACCCTTCCAGCACTAGGCTGGGCCAATTTGTGTGAACCATCAGCGATACAGTTAGCAGCGCCGCGCCTGTCAGATTGGTGCCGTGCAGGATAAACGGGTTGGGATCATCCGTCAGCGTCAGATAGGCATAGGCGCCGATTATGCAGGCTGTGCCGAAAAAGCCGATGAAGCTGTAAATGTCGAGCGGCGTGCTCACTGCGCCGCCTCTTCGAGCAATGTCCGGAAGGTGGGGAAACTTGTCGCAATCGGTGATGTGTCATCGACGCAGACGCCATTTTTGCTCGCGATGCCGGCGATTGCCATGCTCATTGCGATGCGGTGGTCGAGATGGGTTACGACCTGCGCGCCATCATCTGTGCCCTTAAGCGGATCCCCGCCGGAACCGTGGATGGTCAGCCCGTCTTCTTGTTCGGTGACCTTTGCACCGGCCAGAGTAAGCGCGCCAGCCATTGCGCTCAGGCGGTCGCTTTCCTTCACGCGCAATTCCTCAAGTCCAGTCGTGCGTGTCACCCCGTTGGCCATCGCTGCTGCAACGAACAGCACGGGGAATTCATCAATCATGCTGGGGGCAAGGGCGGGGTCCACGTCGATCCCTTCAAGCGTTGATGCTTTGACCAACAGATCGGCCACTGGTTCTCCGCCCACATCGCGGCGCTCAAGCTCCTCGATTGAGCCGCCCATGGCGCGCAGAACCTCGACAATGCCTGCTCGGGTGGGGTTGAGGCCGACATTCTCGATCACCAGCTCGCTTCCCGGAGTAACCAGTGCTGCAACAATGAAGAAAGCAGCAGAGGAGGGGTCGCCCGGAACAACCACGTCGCACGGGCTCAGATCAGCTTCGCCGTGAATGCTGATGACGCGTGCGCCGTCTTCCTCACCGATGTCCAGCTTTGCGCCAAAGCCTGTCAGCATGCGTTCTGTGTGATCGCGTGTAGCAACCGGTTCGATGACGGTCGTGATGCCCGGCGTGTTCAGGCCAGCCAGCAACACCGCGCTTTTGACCTGCGCGCTTGCGACCGGAAGGCGATACCGGATCGGAACAGCCGGCGAAGCACCGCGCAGCATCAGGGGCAGAGTGCCGCCCGTCGACGCTTCAAAACTTGCGCCCATCTGACTGAGCGGTTCGATTACTCGGTTCATGGGCCGGCCTGAAAGGCTCGCGTCTCCGGTGAAGGTCGCTGTCAGGGCGTGGCTGGCGAGCAATCCCATCAACAATCGCGTCGATGTGCCCGAATTTCCCATGTCGAGAGCCTGTTTCGGCTCAAGCAAGCTGCCAAGTCCGGCACCGCTAACTCGCCATGTCCCGTCATCCTGACGCGTGATTTGCGCACCAAGCTGGCGCATGGCGGCCGCAGTGGCGAGCACGTCTTCCCCTTCGAGAAGCCCGCTCACGCGGCTTTCGCCAACCGCAAGGCCTGCAAACATAAGGGAGCGGTGACTGATCGACTTGTCACCGGGCACACGAAGGCGGCCACGAAGCGGGCCGCACGGGGTAAAGGTATGGCTTGGCATGATGCGGCGCTTTGACAGCGCTCCGCCCTTCTGGCAAGGCGCGCCGCGCTCAAGTTTATCGGGTCTTGAATTGCGTTCGGCCCGATCCCAGAATATTGCGACTTTATTTGACGTAGTCCGCCAGAGTGAGCGGGCTTCAGTGAGGAATACAAATGGCGAAGCCTGAATGGGGTACAAAGCGTACCTGCCCTAACTGTGGAACCCGATTCTACGATCTGGGTAACGAAGACCCGGTAACCTGCATCGAATGCGGCAATGAATGGACGCCGGAGCCTGTGCTCAAATCGAAGCAGCCGATTCCGATCGACGATCCGCAGAAGAAGAAAGACGCCGAAGCGGATAGCGATCTGGGCGGCGATGAAGATGATGATCTGAAAGACATCGAGAATATCGACGACGATAATGATTCGCCCGATAACGATGTCGACCTTGGCGGAGACGACGATCTAGGCGTCTCGAAGGGCAAGGGCGACGATGACGGTGAAGACGACACCTAATTTTGTTCTTGTGTTTCGCGAGAAGCGGGCTTAAGCGGCCCGCTCTCTTGTGAGACGGTCTTTCGGAATTTATGTTTCGTGTGGCCAAAATTGATGAGATGGGGCCTTAGCTCAGCTGGGAGAGCGCAACACTGGCAGTGTTGAGGTCAGCGGTTCGATCCCGCTAGGCTCCACCATCAGCAAATATATCAGGCGCTTCACCGAACGAAGCTCCGCACGCTGGCCGACGAGGTTTCGTCCGCCGGCGTTTTTCGCGTTTAACAGGTCCCGAAGGATCTGATGGGAGTAGAAGACGATGTTTGACAATCTGTCCGACCGCCTTGGCGGGGTCTTCGATCGCCTTAAGGGTCGTGGCTCGCTTAAAGAGCAGGACGTTCGCGATGCAATGCGCGAAGTGCGCGTCGCCTTGCTGGAGGCGGACGTCGCGCTGCCGGTTGCGCGCCGTTTCATCGACAGCGTCACCGAAAAAGCTGTCGGTCAGGACGTGCTCAAATCGGTCACACCGGGTCAGCAGGTTGTCAAAATCGTCCATGACGAACTTGTCGCCATGCTCGGCGGTGATCCCGAGGACGGGCAGAGCGCGCATGCGGGTGAAGGGCTGAACCTCGACGCAAAGCCGCCGGTCGTCATCATGATGGTTGGTCTGCAGGGTTCGGGTAAAACCACCACGACGGCCAAGCTGGGCAAGATGATCCGCGAAAAGCATGGCAAGAAAGCCATGATGGCCTCGCTCGACGTCAACCGTCCCGCCGCGCAGGAGCAGCTGAAAGTTCTGGGCGAGCAGGTCGATGTTGCGACCCTGCCGATTGTTGCCGGTCAGCAGCCTGTCGATATCGCCCGCCGCGCAATGGAAGCATCGCGCCTGCAGAATTTCGATGTGCTTCTGCTCGACACCGCAGGCCGCCTGCACGTTGACGAAGCGCTGATGGCAGAGATGAAGGCGGTCTCGGGCGTTTCCGCCCCGACCGAAGTCCTGCTGGTGGTCGACTCCCTGACAGGTCAGGATGCCGTCAACGTCGCGCAAAGCTTCACCAATGAAGTTCCGCTGACGGGCGTTGTGCTGACACGGATGGATGGTGATGCGCGCGGTGGTGCGGCGCTTTCCATGCGGGCCGTGACCGGTAAGCCGATCAAGTTCGCCGGTACGGGTGAAAAGCTCGACCAGATTGAACCCTTCCGCCCCGGATCGGTCGCGGACCGCATCCTTGGCATGGGCGATGTCGTCAGCCTTGTCGAAAAGGCGGCGGCTTCGATCAAGGAAGAGGAAGCCGAACAGCTCGCGAAGAATTTCGAGAAGGGCAAATTCGACCTCAACGATCTGCGTATGCAGCTGAAGCAGATGCAGAACATGGGCGGCCTTGGAATGCTGGCAGGTATGATGCCCGGTATGAAGAAGGCCAAGGCTGCGCTGGCTGCGTCGAATATGGATGACAAGGTTCTGGTCCATATGGATGCGATCATCGGTTCGATGACAGCCAAGGAACGCGCCAATCCCGCTCTTATGAATGCCAAGCGCAAAAAGCGCGTCGCGGCCGGCAGCGGCACGGATGTTCAGACAGTGAACAAGCTTCTGAAGATGCACCAGGAAATGGCGCGCGCGATGAAGCAGATCAAGAAAATGGGCGGCCTGAAGGGCCTCGCTTCGATGTTTGGCGGTGGCGGGATGCCTGGAATGCCATCTGGCATGGGCGGACTGGGCGGACCCGGCGGCGGCATGCCGCCCGGCGGCCTACCTGGGCTGGGCGGACCCAAGAAGTAATCTACTATTCAAGAATTTCAGACATTTAATATCGAAAGGTAACTCATCATGGCAATTGCACTTCGTCTTTCGCGCGGCGGCGCAAAGAAGCGTCCTTACTACCGCATCGTGGCTGCCGACAGCCGCAGCCCGCGCGATGGTAAGTATCTGGAGCAGATCGGCACCTACAACCCGCTGCTCGCCAAAGATTCGCCCGAGCGTGTAAAGCTCAACGAAGACCGCGTGCGTTACTGGCTGGGCGTTGGCGCCAAGCCGAGCGACCGTGTGCACCGTTTCCTCGACGCAGCCGGCATCCTTGAGCGTGCTGCGCGTAACAACCCGCAAAAGGCCGAGCCGGGCGAGAAAGCCAAGGAACGCGCCGAGGAAAAGGCTGAAAAGCTGAAGGAAGCAGAAGAAGCGGCCAAGGCAGCTGAAGAAGAAGCAAAGGCGGCAGCTGAAGCACCGGCAGAAGAGCCCGCAGCCGAGGAAGCACCTGCTGAAGAAGCCGGTGAAGACAAGGCCGAAGGCTAAGGGCCAAGGGCTGAAGGCTACGGCCTCAGCGCCACCAACCCGCAACACTCACACAGCGCATCGGTGATGGACAAAAGCATTGAACTTGGCGCCATCACCGGCGCGCATGGAGTGAACGGCGAAGTGCGCCTGAAACTGTTCGGGGAGGGCGTGGAAGCGCTCTCCCGCCACAGCAGTTTCAACGATGGCGCGCTGACGCTGAAGAAAATCCGCTCCGACAATAAGGGCGGGGCGGTTGCGCGATTTGCGCAAGCGACCAACCGGACGCAAGCCGAGCGCCTGCGCGGCACAATGCTGAGCGTATCGCGCGATGCTCTGCCTTCGCTTGAAGAAGGCGAATATTACCACACTGATCTGATCGGTTTGAGCGTGCTCACCGATGCTGGCGAACAGATCGGACAGATCATCGCAGTCGAGAATTACGGCGCGACCGACATCCTCGAAATCAAGAAAGATCCCGCCCCCGAGAAGGGGATGAAGACCATCATGGTTCCCATGACGAAGGCTGCCGTGATCGAATGGGACAGCGAAAGACTTGTAATTGCAGCGGGATTCGCTGATCAATAGGCTTGGATTCACGGAAGAAGGCCAGGCATGGATTTCACCATCAGCGTGATCGTAGGCATTGTCTCGATCATTGTTTTCTACGGGTTCGGAGCGGTTGCTTTGGCAACGCTTTTGTTTCTTTGGGTCAAACCCCTCGGCAGGCTTTCAGCAACTTACATTGCGGCCTTGCTGATGCCCGGTCTCGGTATCCTCGTAGTGATTGTCATGGCAACCTATGACCCTCCGCCAGACATGGGTGCATTTGCCGGAGCGATGATTGTTGTGTTGGCCCCGGGCCTTCTGTTGGGTTGGCCATCCGCCTATCTGACGCGGCGCGCTCTGGACAAACGCATTGCAATTGCAGGTGCGATGGCGAGCGATGTATTCGAGTGAGGCAACGGGGTTTGCTGGCGCTTGCAGGGCTTGGAATGCCGCCCTAAGCCCTCGCTGATGACACAGAAACTTAAAGTCGCCATTTGCCAAGCCGCGCCGGTCCCGCTCGATTTTGCGGGTGGGATCGATAAAGCCACCCGCCTCGCGCGTGAGGCGGTTGAAGGCGGCGCGCAATTTGTCGCTTTTGGAGAGACCTTTCTGGGCGGCTATCCGCTGTGGCTGGATGAGGCACCGGGCGCGGCGCTTTGGGATCATCCCGGGACGAAAGCGCTTCACCGGATCATGCTGGATCAGGCCATTGTTCCCAATGACGAACGCCTTTTGCCGCTTCAGGAACTGGCCGACGAAAGCGGCGCGCTGATCTCTATCGGTGCGCATGAGAGGGTGCGGCAGAGCCTCTACAACAACCAGCTGCTCTTCCGCCCCGGAACGGCTCCGCTTGACCACCGAAAGCTGGTGCCGACCCATGGCGAGCGCCTGATTTGGATGCGCGGCGATGGCTCGACTCTAGGCGTGCATCAGGCCGAATGGGGCCGGGCGGGCAACCTCATCTGCTGGGAGCACTGGATGCCGCTTGCGCGTGCAGCGATGCACAATCTGGGGGAGGCAGTGCACGTCGCAGCTTGGCCGACCGTGCGCGAGGAGTACGCGCTGGCCTCACGGCATTATGCGATGGAGGGCCGGTGCTTTGTGCTGGCCGCAGGGCTGGTGCAGCACCGTGATGACCTGTTCGACGGCTTGGAGCGTGTTGGCGGCGATGCCGAGGCACTGGCGCTGTTCAGTGCGATTGAAGGCGAACAGCTGAACCGCGGCGGCTCAATGATTATCGCGCCTGACGCGCGGGTACTTGCACAGGCTGGCGAGGGCGAGGAGATCTTGCACGCCGAACTGGACCTGAGCGAGATCGGGCAGAGCTTGGCGAGCCTCGATACCGATGGCCATTACTCGCGGCCTGATGTGTTTGAACTCAATGTGGATACGCGGGCTAAGGATGGGGTGAATTGGGGCTAGTACATCTCTTGGTCAGCGGGGGAGTTGTTGCGGGCTTCTTGTTTGCAGCATCATGCGTAGCTTCTCTGGCTATAACTGGTCTGTTTTCTGTTGCTTTCCAAAATATTGACCGGACAAGGCTCGCATTTGGAAGCGCAGGCTTGTTCCCCGTTATGGCTTGCACGCTTGTATTGATCGTCACACTGGACGCGTTTCGTGATGGCTTTCCTCATGCTGACAAGGTTTCCATCCTCATTGGTGGATTGGGTTCTGCGCTTTCACTTGTGATTGCATGGCCGAGCGCATTTTACTTGACCAAGCGTGTGTATGGGCTGGATCGGTAGTGGTGTTTTTATCCGACTCCCCCCTTTTGAACGCAGAATGAGTAGGCATTGACCGTCCATCGGCAACAACCAAAAAAGCCATTCGCGGCCTCGGTTTAGTCTGTTATGCATTGCTAATGCTTGAGAAACCCGTTTCCTTGGCAACTGATGCCCCTGTGAATGAGTTCGGCTTTATCTGCGGCCCAGGTTCAACCCTCCCGCCGGTGGAAGCTGTGGCAGCGGCTCTCGTGTTTCTTGTGCCGATGGCATTTATGGCTGCCTGGCTTGTGGCCCTTGCGGGCGAGCGCTCCGGCGCCGTCAATGATGCGTAGTGTAAATGTCTGCAACAATCGCAGTGCCATCATCCGCATCTAATGTGCCGATGCAGATCTATGGCTGCGTCGATTGCGGATTGGCGTCTGCCCAAGACGATCTTATCTTCTATCTGATCGCTTTGTCGCCTTTTCTGCTTACAGTGCTGGTGAGCTACCCGTTCGTGCGCCTCGCGACGGCACCTATCGGATATCTCCGCCTGACACTTATCAGTATACTCGGCGCAGTGCCGTCTGCGATCGGTCTGGCGTGGCTGTTTCAGGATAAGATCGGCGAAGGGGTCGCTACAGCATTGCTGGCCGTATTTCTCTGGGCCGCGACGATCGGTCCCATCGTCGTATTTTTTGCGCAATGGATTTATTTCGAGATCAAGTCTATGCGCCGCCAAAGAGCCAAATGACCTTCGCCGCAATCATTGCCGCCGCAGCCGCCGAAGCGCCGGTCAACGAATTCGGCTATTGGGATGGTGACCCAACACCTTGGTGGGAAACAGGCTTGCTAATGGTGGTGATGGGACTGCTTTTCTCACCGGTCGCGTTGCTGGTGACTTGGGTATTGTTTCGGGCGGGCAGTGCACTGCCTTTTGTGACTGCTATTCTTGCTGCTCCAAGCTCAGTCGGCATTTTCCTTGCCATTCGGGCTTACAATATGTCTGGCTACGCAAAGCCTGATGAGATTTTTCCGACTGATTCAGAGTTTCTGCAATTGCTTTCGATAATGCTGCTTGTGTCATTTCTGGCGTCGTTGACCTTCGGCCGATGGCTTAAAAAGAAACGGCAAAACGCTGTGCCAGAATTTGATCCAGAGATTTTTGAATGACCTTCGCCGCAACCATCCTCACACTATACCCTGATATGTTTCCCGGACCGCTCGGCGCTTCGCTGGCGGGGCGGGCGCTTGAGCGGGGGGATTGGTGTTGCGAGACTGTGCAGATCCGCGATTTCGCGACCGACAAGCATCGTACGGTTGATGATACACCGGCAGGCGGCGGCGCGGGCATGGTGTTGAAAGCCGATGTGCTTGGCGCTGCGCTCGATAGCGTGGCGGATCAGAGGCCTGTTCTTGCCATGACGCCGCGCGGCAAACCCATCACGCAGGAACGCATTCGCCAGATCGCCAGCGGGCCGGGCGTCACATTCATCTGTGGCCGGTTTGAAGGGTTTGACGAACGTTTCTTCGATGCGCGCCCCCAGATCGAGCAGGTCAGCCTTGCCGACATAGTCCTTTCCGGCGGGGAACCGGCGGCTTTGGCCATACTCGACGCTTGCATTCGGCTGCTTCCCGGAGTAATGGGCGCGGCTTCTAGCGGGACCGAAGAGTCGTTTGAGGACGGCTTGCTCGAATACCCGCAATATACCCGACCTCAGGAATGGGAAGGGCGCACGATCCCTGAAGTGCTGCGATCGGGGGATCATGCGAAAATCGCTGCTTGGCGCAAGGCGAGGAGCGAAGACGATACACGGTTACGCAGGCCGGACCTTTGGCAGCGTCATGAGGGCGCTGGGGACCAGTCTGCCTCTGGCGCGCGGCAAAAAGAAGAAGGACCGGACCAGTGAACCTGATCCAGCAGATCGAAGCCGAAGAAATCGGCAAGGTTGAAAAAGAGATTCCCGAATTCCGTGCGGGCGACACCGTTCGCGTCGGCGTGAAGGTGAAGGAAGGCAACCGTGAGCGTGTGCAGAACTTCGAAGGCGTCGTAATCGCGCGTTCGAACCGCGGCATGGGCTCCAACTTCACCGTTCGCAAAATGAGCTTCGGTGAAGGCGTGGAACGTGTGTTCCCGCTCTACTCGCCGATCGTTGACAGCATCGA
Source organism: Pseudomonadota bacterium (assembly GCA_034211135.1). Lineage (GTDB taxonomy): Bacteria > Pseudomonadota > Alphaproteobacteria > Sphingomonadales > Sphingomonadaceae > Erythrobacter. The sequence continues at coordinate 1,877 of JAXHVK010000045.1, read as the reverse complement.
TGTGGTGCGTCGCGGTGTCGTGCGTCGTGCGAAGCTTTACTATCTGCGTGGCCGCACCGGTAAGCGTGCGCGTATCGCCGAACGTCGTGAGAATGCGCCAAAGGCGTAAAACTCACACCCCAAAGGGTTTGACGAAAGGGCGCCTCGGGTTATTCCGGGGCGCCTTTTTTCTTTTGGGGAAACCACATTGCCATGCGTTCTGTCTTACTTGCTGCTGCCGCTCTTATCGCAACTCCGGCCATGGCAGATGACCATATGAGCAAGGGTGACGGCGTGCGGGATGGCGATCTCAGCTTTGAACGGGTTTTTGCCTCGCCCTCTCTTAACGGGCCGACCCCGCGCGCAGCGACTCTTTCGCCTGATGGCAAATACCTCACGCTGCTGCGCAACCGTGCCGAGGATTCGGATCGTTACGATCTCTGGGGCTATGAAATTGCGACCGGCGAATGGTCGATGCTCGTCGATAGTGAGAAGCTGGGCACCGGTCGCGAACTGTCCGAAGATGAAAAGATGCAGCGCGAACGCGCGCGTGTCGGCAATCTGAAAGGGATCATCAGCTATCAATGGGCCAGCGACGGATCGGGCGTCCTCGTTCCGCTGGATGGGGACCTGTATCTTGCTAGGCTGGATGGCGGCGTTGAACGCCTGACCGATACGGAGGAAAGCGAGCTTAACCCCAAACTTTCGCCCAAGTCCGGCTATATTTCTTTTGTGCGGGATCGCCAGCTTTGGACAGGCGCGTTGGGAGCGGAAGCTGCTCCGATCACCCCGAAAGAGGCGGACACTATCCGCTGGGGCGAAGCGGAATTCGTTGCGCAGGAGGAGATGAGCCGCCTGACCGGTTATTGGTGGTCACCCGATGAAAGCCGGTTGGTGGTGCAGCGCACGGATGAAAGCCCTGTCGGTATCGTCACGCGCGCGGCAATCGGTGCAACAGGGACGAAAGTGTTCGACCAGCGGTATCCGGTGGCTGGCAGCGACAATGCGATTGTCGAGCTTTACGTGATGGACCCCGATGGCGGAAACCGCGTGAAGATTGATATGGGTGAAGAGACAGACATTTATGTCGCCCGTGTCAATTGGGGGCCGGACGGCAGCGTTTATGTTCAGCGCCAGAACCGCGCACAGACCGTTCTGGACATGCTCAAGGTTGATCCCGCCACAGGCGAGAGCGAGGTCTGGTTCACCGAAAAGGCCGCGCGTGAAGATTACTGGATCAACCTGTCCGACAATTACCGTTTTCTGAAAGATGGCAGCCTGCTGTGGTGGTCAGAGCGTGACGGCTACGGGCATTTCTATCGCTTTGCTGACGGGGTCTGGACGCAGCTGACATCGGGCAATTCTCCGACGACGTCGCTTGTCGGAGTGAACGAGAAGGACGGCACGTTCACCTATCAGGCGACGATGGATGTGCTGACCCAGCAGATCTACACCGCATCGCTGGATGGACGCGGGGAGCCAAAGCGGCTGACCGATCAGGCCTTCACCAATAATGCGGTAATGGACAAGACGGGCTCGCAATTGCTGGTGACGCGGTCTGATCCGAACCAGCCCCCGCAAAGCTTTCTCGCTGACAAGACAGGCACACGCCTTACCTGGATCGAAGAGAACAAGCTGGAGGCCGATCACCCCTATCACCCTTACGTGCTCAGCCATGTCACTCCGCAATACGGGACGATCAAGGCTGAGGACGGCACCGATCTGCATTACATGATCATGATGCCGCGCCGGGAGCGGGGGAAGAAGTATCCGGTGTTCTACTATCACTATTCCGGACCCGGTCCGCAGATCGTGGATCGTGGCTGGGGCGGGGCGCTGGCTCAGGCGATTGTTGATCGCGGCTATATCTATTTCGCACTGGATGGTCGGGGTACGGC
>JAXHVK010000044.1:0-20430 GCA_034211135.1 Pseudomonadota bacterium | reverse complement strand
TTTGGCGTTCATGGACAAACACAAGTCCAGCGCCAACATGGTAACGCGGGATGGAGCAGTCCGGTAGCTCGTCAGGCTCATAACCTGAAGGTCGTTGGTTCAAATCCAACTCCCGCAACCAAAAGCTCATCACGCTACTGTTCACGGACCGGCCTGTCATTGCCGCCCTACCTCCCGCGCGCGCTGATTTGTTAGACCGCGCGTAAGCGGCTTCTTTAACGCAGTCAGGGCCTGTTTGGAGTGATTTCCTTAATGAGGCGCGTTGTTTCCTGTGCGAAACCAGCACTCTCATAAAATGAAAGGGCACGAGTGTTCGAAGCGAAGACATCGAGCGCCAGTCTCTCATAGCCGGCATTTGCAGCCCATTCTTCGGCCTTTTGCATCAGGGCCTGCGCAACGCCTTTGCCTTCATAAGCTTTTTCCAGCACTAGGAGAGCAATGTAGGCGCAAGGCTTATTGAGGATATCGTCTATTCCTTCGCGAACATTCACATACCCGATCCCCTCCCCTTGCTCGTCTTGGGCGATGAAGATCGCATTGCTGCCTGCGTTCTGCTCCCACGCCGTTTCCGTGAAAAAGGCCTGAAATTGCTCTACCTCTTGTAGTGAGTGCGTTGGAGCGTCGATCACCTCAGTCAGTCTAGGGTTCAGTCCAGCTATGAAGGCGCGATCTTCAGGATCGCGCGCTGCCCTTATTGAAACCAAATCTTGTCACCTCTCTTATGTCGGGGTCCAATAAACGACAATCCCAATATGGACGCCTCCGCAAATTTTCCCTCTGTGCTTGCCGCTGTAACCCCGCACGCCTAAATGCATAGCAATGACAGATAAAAACCACGATCACGACCTGACCGACCGCAAATTCTACCGCGCCGGTGAAGAGACCCGCTTTGTTGAAGATGCGCCCGACCGCACTCCGCAAACAGAGCATCCCGCTTACAAGCTCGCTTTCCGCGATCATGACTTCATGCTGCGGGATGAGCTGCGCCCGGTGCGCTTCCAGCTGGAATTGCTCAAGCCGGAAATGCTGCTGGACGAAGCGCGGGTCGGCTCGACCATGGTGATGTACGGCTCTGCGCGCATTCCTTCACCCGAAGAGGCGCAAGCCAAGATCGACGCCGCCAAGAATGGCGATGAATACGAACAGAAAGTAGCGCAGCGGCTCGCCGACAAAGCGAAGTACTATGCCGAAGCGCACAAGCTCGCAAAAATGGTTTCCGAGAAGGCGATCATTGAAGACGGGAAGCGCCAGTTCGTTGTTTGCTCCGGTGGCGGGCCTTCGATCATGGAAGCGGCCAATCGCGGTGCAAGTGATGCAGGTTCAGAAAGTATCGGCCTCAATATTATCCTGCCGCATGAGCAGGCGCCGAACTCCTATGTCACGCCGTATCTCAGCCTGAATTTCCATTACTTTGCCCTACGCAAGATGCACTTTCTGCTGCGCGCTCGTGCTGTGGCAGTGTTCCCGGGCGGTTTCGGGACCTTTGACGAGTTTTTCGAGCTTCTCACGCTGATCCAGACCGGCAAGATGAAGCCCATTCCGATTCTGTTGTTCGGGCGCGATTTTTGGGAGCGGGTGGTCGATTTTGAAGCATTTGCCGAAGAAGGCACGATCTCGAAAAAGGATCTGGACCTCTTCACATGGTGCGAAACCGCTGATGAGGCGTGGTCGCATATCGCGGAGTTTTACGAGCTCGACCGCTAAAGATCTCTAGTCGAGGCTTCTGACGGCCTGATGACCCATCGGGCCGTTCCCTTCGCCGAAACCGGGGGCTGACTCAATCGCTCTGAGTACGAAGTTGCGGCCCAGCCGCACGGCGTGCTCTAGCGGTTGGCCGTGGCCCATCAGTGTTGCGATGGCAGAGGACAGAGTGCATCCGGTGCCGTGTGTGTGCGGTGTGTCTATCCGGGCATGGTCGAACTGGACGGCCCGGCTTGCTTCATCACCCGCACGCTGGATCAGCACGTCGATTACGCGGCGATCGCTGGTGTGCCCGCCTTTCGCGAGCACAGCCGCGCCGCTCTTGTCGCTGAGCTCAAGCGCGGCTTCGGCCATCTGACCGGTGTCGGATAAGGAACGATCCAGCAAATGCCCAAGCTCTGGCAGGTTGGGGGTGAGCAATGTCGCGAGCGGAAACAACTGCTCGCGTAAAGCGGCAATTGCTTCAGGCGCGATCAGCGCAGCGCCGCTGGTTGAAATCATCACTGGATCCAGAATTACAGGCGTATCTTCCGGCAAATCAGCGAGAGTCGCTGCGACCGCTGTAATGATCTCCTGATCGTGAAGCATCCCGATCTTGACCGCATCGACGCCGATATCGCTAATACAGGATGCCATCTGTTTTGTGACGACATCGCCGCCCATTGGTGCGATAGCCTGCACGCCGACGCTATTTTGAGCAGTGACGCTGGTTATGGCGGTCATCGCATATCCGCCAAGCATGGTAATCGTCTTGATGTCGGCCTGTATGCCCGCGCCTCCGGATGAATCGGAGCCCGCCACGGATAGAATACGAGGTGGTTTTCTGTTCATCCTTTGAACCTGCGATCCGCACTCGGCGGATATTTGTCGTGCAGCTTCTTTGCCCGTGTCGGACGATCCATCAATTCACCACCACAATTGGGGCATTGATCGTCGAGTGCCTCTGCACATTGTGCGCAGAAAGTGCATTCGAAAGAGCAGATGAACGCGCCCGGAGCTTCCGCGGGAAGATCAAGGCCGCAGCGTTCACAATCGGGGCGCATTGCCAGCATTTTCTGATGCCTCTCTTCAGGTGGCCGCTTGCACGGCTGCGCAAACGCTGTCGACTACGCTTTCTACGCGCGCCGGATCGTCGCCTTCCGCCATTACGCGGATCACAGGCTCCGTACCGGATGCGCGGATGACGAGGCGGCCATTGCCTTCCAGTTCCGTCTCTGCTGCAGCGATGGCGGCTTTCACGTTGTCGTTTTCAAGCGGTGCTCCGCCTTCGTAGCGGACATTCTTGAGCAGTTGCGGCACCGGATCGAACAGGTGCAGGATTTCGCTCGCCGGCTTGCCCGAACGAACAAGGCTGGTCAGAACCCGCAGAGCTGCCACTGTGCCGTCACCGGTCGTGCCATGGTCGGTAAGGATCATGTGGCCCGATTGTTCTCCCCCGACATTGAAGCCGCCTTCTTTCATCCGCTCCAGCACGTAGCGATCACCAACCTTGGTGCGCTCCAATGTCAGGCCAATGCTTTGAAGATACCGCTCCAGCCCCAGATTGGACATAACGGTTGCAACCACGCCGCCGCCTGTCAAAGCGCCTTTCTCCTGCATTCGGGAAGCGATCAGGGCCATGATCTGGTCGCCATCGACCTTCTTTCCCTTTTCATCGACCACAATCAGACGGTCTGCATCGCCGTCCAGCGCGATGCCGATGTCAGCGCCTTCCTCTACAACTTTCGCCTGAAGCGCTTCGATCGCTGTGGAGCCCACACCGTCATTGATGTTTGTTCCATTGGGATTGACGCCCAATGCGATGACCTCGGCGCCGAGTTCCCAGATTGCACTGGGGGCGACCTGATAGGCTGCACCATGCGCACAATCCACGACGACCTTCAGACCATCGAACCGGACTTCGGATGAAACGGAGTCCTTCACAGCATGGATGTAGCGGCCGCGAGCATCTTCGATCCTGCGAGCCCGGCCAATGCTTTCCGCCGGGACAAGGGGGATGTCGGTTTCCAGAAGGCGCTCAATTTCAAGCTCGGCCTCGTCAGACAATTTGTAACCGTCCGGGCCGAACAGCTTGATACCGTTATCGGGAAACAGGTTATGACTTGCCGAAATCATGACACCCAGATCGGCGCGCATCTCTCTGGTCAGCAGGGCGATGGCAGGGGTAGGCAGAGGACCTGTCATGATCACATCCACACCGACACTGGTGAAACCTGCGACCAGCGCACTTTCCATCATATAGCCGGACAGGCGCGTGTCTTTGCCGATCACCACCCGGTGCCGGTGCCCGCCGCGCACGAAGTGGCGGCCTGCGGCCTGTCCGACTTTCATTGCAGTCGCTGCGGTCATAACGCCTGCATTGGTGCGGCCTCTGATACCGTCTGTTCCGAAAAACTTTCGTGCCATCCCTGCGCTCTTGCCTCATTTGTAAAAGCCGATGAATTGTCAGGCGCTATTGGCGCAGGTAACGCCGTAAGGGAAGGGTGCGCATGTATCCGCGCACGAGATAAGGGGCCGCCTTGGAAAACGAAACGCAAAAGGAAGCGACTGCGATGGCTTCGACGGAGCGGTTCGCGCTTACTCCTATCCGCCTGCCGGTTCTCGCGACTTTTCTCGCTCTGGTTGCAGGGTTGGCAGCTGGCATGGCGATTGGTGACGCGGCCCTTCCTGATGCTTTGGCGCAGACTATCGCATTGGTCGGCAGTCTGTGGCTGCGCGCTTTGCAGATGACGATCATTCCGCTGGTTGCGAGCCTTTTGGTGCTTGGCCTTGCGCAAATGGTTGAAGCGGCAAGCGCGGGCCGTGCTGCGCGCGTGTTTATCGCTTTGGTGCTGGGGGTCGCCGTTGCGGGCGGTGTTTTTACAGCGTTCGCAATGCCGGTTGCGCTGTCAGCCTTTCCCATTCCGGACAGCGCGAGTGCTTTTCTGGCGGACACACCGGAGAGTGCGGGCGAAGTGCCGGGCATTCTTGAATTTGTAAAATCCCTCGTCGCCCCGAATATCATCGCTGCGGCCAGCGAGACAGCGATGCTGCCGCTTACGATCTTCTTCGCTCTGTTTGCCGTGGCAATCACCCGCCTGCCGAAAGAGCAGGGGCAGACCCTGCTTGGCTTTTTCCATGCGCTCGCGAATGCGATGTTGCAGATTATTGGTTGGGTGCTGTGGGTTGCACCGGTTGGCGTTTTCGCGCTCGCCTTTGGTGTGGGCCTCAAAAGCGGGGCAGGGGCGTTCGCGGCTTTGGGCCATTATATCCTGCTGGTATCGGCCATGGGCGGCTTTATCCTGCTGCTTGCATATGTGATTGCCGCCACAATCGGGCGTGTCGGCATTCCGGATTTCGTCAGGGGTGTTCTGCCTGCGCAGGCAGTTGCAGTATCCACGCAAAGCTCGCTTGCCAGCTTGCCAGCAATGCTGGAAAGCGCGGACCGGATCGGCTTGAAGTCCAGTACGGCAGAGTTTGTTCTCCCGCTCGCGGTCGCTATTTTCAGAGCCACTAGCGTCGCAATGAACCTGGCTGTTGCTCTCTATGTGGCCGCTCTTGCCGGCGTAGAGGTTTCGCCAGCATTGATCGCAGTGGGCGTTGGCGTTGCCGTGATTATCAGTGTGGGATCGGTCAGCCTGCCCGGCTCAATCAGCTTTGTTGTCTCGATAGGGCCCATAGCGCTAGCTATGGGTGTGCCGATTGAGCCGCTTGCCTTGCTGGTGGCAGTGGAAATGCTGCCGGACATCATGCGCACGCTGGGGAACGTTACTATGAATGTCGCAGTGACGTCCGCTGTCGACCGCGCGAGCGAGGATTAATCCAGCCGCTCGGTCTCTCCATTGCCAGCTGCAACCTCGTCCAACTCTTCCAGAATGGCCCGGTGGGCGATAACATCATCAACCGAGCGCTGCGGGATGGAGCCTTCCGCCAACATGGAGTTGAGTGCGGCACGCGCACGCCCCACGCGGCTTTTGATCGTGCCCACCGCGCATCCGCAGATATTGGCAGCCTCTTCATAGGAAAAGCCGCCTGCACCAACGAGCAGCAATGCCTCGCGACGTTCGGGTGGCAGGGTGAGCAGCGCTCTGTGCATGTCGGACAGATGAATGGGTTCTTCCTGTCCCGCGGGAGCAGTAAGAATACGCTCTGCTACGCCTTCATCGTATTCGCCGCGGAAACGGTTGCGGCGCATGTCTGTCAGATAGGCGTTGCGCAGGATAACAAACGTCCATGCCCGCATCGAGGTGCCTGGCTCGAAACGCTGCTGCGCGGCCCACGCCTTTAGCAAGGTCTCCTGCACCAGATCATCGGCCATATCCGGACGGCCACACAAACCGCGCGCAAACGCACGCAGATGCGGCACGACCTCGGTCAACTCACGCTTGAAGTCGGCTTTCTGGGCGGGAGTTCGTGTCGGGAGCTCTTTCTTTTCCTTTGTCGCCATCAGGAAGCCTCGCTCGCATCACTTGCGTCATCATCAAGTTTTGCGAGCAAGTCCTTGAAAGAGTCCGGCAGGGGTTCGTCGACGACGGAGTCGTAAAGCTGACGTAGTCCGTCAGCCCAATCGGGGTTTTCGGCGTCTTTAGGAGACGCGCTTCGCCCCTGTTCGCCTTTCTTTGACGTTTCTGATGACATGGCGTCGATGAGTACCTCTGATCCCAAGAAATGCTTCAAGCCGCGATCTCGCGAATGCGGGGTCGCTCGTAGTAAATTGATTGTGTTTTGGGAACGATGAGTGTGATCTTTGGTTCCACGCTGCAACACGACGAAAATCAGAATGACGCTCAGCGTTTTGGGATAATGATAGATAATCCGGCAAAAACAACGTCTCCGGAAGAGAGGCCATCAACAGGGAAGTTGTCTCCGCCGCCGTCTCCGGGACGGGCGCGGCGCTGGCTCTTGCGTTTCCCGCGCGCTGTGCCGCTGGTGATCTTCATCGCGATAGCCGCTGTCACCGCCTTCAGCGTATACGCGATCGAGAGCAATGAACGTGCCCGCGAGGAAGCGCAGATGCGAGAAGCGGCTCTCAGCATCGCCTCTGCACTTGAAAGGCGTGGCACGTCTTTCGCTACATATCTGCGGGCCGGTGCGGCCCTGTTTTCGACGACCGAAGATGTAAGCCTTCCGACTTTCCGACAGTTTGTCAGCGAGCTTCGGCTCGATCTGGAGTATCGCGGTGCCGAAGGGATCGGTTGGGTAACAGCCTTGGAGCCAGAGGCGGTTGACGGCTTCCTTGAAATAGCGCGTACCGAACAGTCTATGTTTCCCGCGATACGTCCCGCTTACTCTGCGGGCGCGCAGACGGTCGCTCCGGTTACCTATTTCTTCCCTGAGAACGCCCGAAACCAGCGTGCTTTGGGGTTCGATATGTATTCGGAACCGGTCAGAGCCGCCGCCATGGACGAAGCAAAACGCACTGTGCAGCCCACGGCTTCGGGGCGGCTTGTTCTCGCGCAGGAGGGCAAAAGCAATGCACCGGGCTTTATCGTCTTCATGCCTGTATACCGGCAGGCTGCCGTAGGGCGCGGCGATAAGCGCTCTCTCGCAGGTTTTGTCTACAGCCCCTTCAATGTCGGTGAACTTCTTGATTCTGCGATAGTTGGCTCAATGTCAGAAGATATGGGCGTCCGTCTTTATGACGGGGAAGCAGCAGTCGCCAATCTGCTCGTCTCGAATTCGCTTGCCGAAGGAGGGGGCAGCCAGGTCGAACAGCAGGTCAATTTCGCCAATCGTGAGCTTCGGCTTGTCGTTCAGGCTCCACACGGGACAGGCTTTGCCCTCTTATCAATGGTCACGCTGTTCTTCGGTCTTGCGGTAGCAAGTCTGCTGATGCTGCTGGCTCGTATGCTGACGCGGCAGGCACTGGAAGACCAGCGCCGGCTGACTTTCTTCGAAGAGCAGCACTCAATTCGCAATTCCCTGACAAGAGAGCTCAATCACAGGGTCAAGAATACCCTGGCCAACGTGCTGTCCATTCTGTCTCTCACGCGGCGCCGTGCAGAATCTCTGGATGCTTTTGCAGATGGACTGGAAGGGCGCATTCGTTCGCTGTCGGCGACACACGATCTCCTGACCGGTACAGACTGGAGCACGACTCCGATCCGATCTGTTGTAGAGGCCGAATTGAGCCACTTCAGAGAGGCGACCGATCACGTCGTGAATATTGATGGTCCGGCGGTGGAGCTTGCGCCGAATGACGCGCTTTCATTCGGTCTGGCGATCCATGAGTTGGCCACGAACGCTGCGAAATTCGGCGCGTTCAGCGTGCCGCAGGGCAGGGTTTCTGTGTATTGGCGCCTCGTTGACGAACAGCATGCGGAAGTAGAGTGGACCGAGAGCGAAGGGCCGGAGGTTCCACAGGAACGTTCTCGCGGATTTGGAACCGAGCTGATCGAGAAAATTGTCGCACACGAATTGAAGAACCCGGTGCAGCTCTCTTTCCTCCGCGAAGGCGTGCGCTGTGTCATGCGCGTGCCGGTACGCAAGCGCAACGGATTCAAAATTCGTCAGTCCGACTAGGCAGGATACTATGGCGCTCAGAGCGCCATAGGGTTTAGTCCAGCGGTCGACTCGACCCAAAAAACAATGCCTGGCTGATTGCTGCGCGCACTGTTTTTTCCTGGAACGGCTTTGTCACAAGATATGTCGGCTCGGGACGATCGCCTGTCAGCAGTCTTTCCGGATAGGCCGTGATGAAGATTACCGGCACACTTGTCATGGCGAGGATATCCTCGACAGCATCAATGCCTGATGAACCGTCTGCGAGTTGAATATCGGCGAGGACAAGACCGGGCGTCTTCTGTTCTACCTGCTCAACAGCCTGTGTTCGTGTTGCTGCCGTACCTGCAACTTCATGGCCGAGGCTCATCACGAGATCTTCCAGCTGCATCGAAATGAGAGGCTCGTCTTCGATGATCAGCACGCTTGTGTGTTGTTCCTGATCGATTTCGGCCACCGCTTCGGCGACCAGCGATTCCACTGCGTCGGTGCTGAGATCCATGATCTCACCGGCTTGGGCGGCAGAGAAATCCTCAAGCGTAGTCAGCAAAAGCGCCTGACGATTGAGGGGAGTAACTGCGTTCAGGCGAGCTTGTGCTCCAGCCTCGTGCACGCTGGCGGAATCGCCACCGCTGTTGGTATCAGCGTCCAGGAACGCGCTGGCCCAAACCTTGTTAAACGCCCGATAGAGCGGCACTCGCCCATGCTCGAGCGAAGCTTTCAGCTCTTCATCGGCTAAAGCTGCTTCGAGTGTCGCACGGACGAAAGCATCACCCGTGGCTTGCGAACCTGTCAACGCACGGGCGTAGCGGCGCAAAAAGGGAAGGTTGGCGGCAATTTGCTGACCTAGGGCCATAATATCCTCGCAAAATATGGGATCAGTGCGATTCGAACGTTGCCGATAGCGCGTCAACTCCGTCCTGTCGCCCCCAACCAACTGACAACACAGGAAGATGATCCCTGAACCGTGTGAAAAATAGGGGAAAATACCAATTCACAAAAAAAGTCGAAACTGCGGGAACCCCTTTTTCGTTGGCGCATTATGGTTTTGTCACCCGCCGAGACCCCCCTCCCGTCCAAGCGGCTGGTGATACGATCCCGAAAGGCCTCCACTCTAAGCGAGTGGAGGCCTTTTTTCTTGCCTGTCATCCTGGCAGTTAGCTGACCGGCTTTTCGTAGATCGCATATTCGCGATTGATCGAACTTCCGATCGTGTCCGCGATGGCGACCATTCCTTGATTGTCTTCAAGGATCCAGCCTATTTCCGCGCGGTTTGAACTGTACTCGCTGTGTGCCTGATGGCGTATTTCATTGATCATCATGAAGGCCAGCTGGCTGGCCATCCGTGAGTTCTGAAACTCCTTTAGGACGCCCATCAACGGCACGCGCATACCCGAACCTGTCGGCTTGCGAAGCCATTTGAGCATGTGAAACCAGCCGAACGGCAGGAGCTTACCGTCTATCTTGGCCAGAACGTCATTCACGTCGGGGAAGGTCAGCATAAAGGCCACAGGCCGCCCTTCTACCTCGGCGATCATGTTCAGGTCTTCGTGTATGACCGTCTTCAGCTTTTTGCCTGCATAGGCGACTTCTGCGGGGGTGAACGGGACAAAGCCCCAATTGTCTGACCAGGCATCATTCAGGATCGACAGCACGATTTCCGCTTCGGAATCCCACCGGCTTTTATCGACATGTCTGACATTGATACGCTCATTGCGTTCGCCCGATTTCACAATCCGCTGAATCAAGGGGGGGAAGTCTTTGCTGATATCCAGATCGTAGGTGAACAGCGTTTTCGCGCGTTCGTAGCCGGCCGCCTCGATCCAAGCCTGATAATGCGCAGGATGATGGCCCATCATGATCATCGGGGAATGATCGTGGCCTCTCACGAGCAGACCCGGTTCTTCCCACATCGCCATGGATATGGGGCCAAGAACACGGTTCATGCCCTGGCTCTTCAACCATTCTTCAGCCGTCGCAATCAAAGCGTGGCAGACATCTTCATCAACCGCGTCAAAATATCCGAACATTCCCGTACCTGGGCCAAAGCCCTGTTCAGGCGGCGCTTCGAGCGCCAGTTCGTCTATCTGCGCCGATATCCGCCCGACAGCCTCGCCATCGCGATAGGCGATGAACAACTGCGCCTTCGCGTGGCCGAAAAACGGGTTCTTGAGCGGATCAACCAATTCCAGTTGCTCGCTGCGCAATTGCGGTACGGCGTGGGCAACGCGCGCTGCAAACCGTCGGCCCAGATCGACAAAGGCTGCGCGCCCCTTCTTGTCGCTGACGGGTCGAATGCTTATTTGTGAAACCGAATTTGAAACTGTCACGCGGCGAGCCCCGTATTGATTTTATGACTGGCTATCAGCTTCGTCATGTCCTGCCTCGCTTTAGTGCGCAAGCAAACGATCACAGTTTGCAACTTACTTCGTTTGGCAATGCACGGCCTTATACGGTAAAGCGCTGCCCAAGGTAAAACCAATGAACATGCAAACCTCTCCTCTATCTGCCGCCGAAGGCTCCCCCCGGGCAAAGCGTGCGGACTTTCAGACCGCCGACGACAAGGCGATGCTGCGCGCCGCGCGCGACCTGACGAAAGACCTGGGCGAGGCAAAGCCCGGCATCTACTGGCCGGATATGCTGGTTTCGACCGCCATCGGCTATGGCGGTATTGCGACGGCCATTCTTACCGACAACATCGCCTTGGCCGTGATTGCTGGATTGGTGGCGTCGCTCGCCCTGTACCGTTCATTGATGTTCATTCACGAGCTGACGCATATTCACCGCGATGCTCTGCCCGGTTTCCGCACTGGCTGGAACCTGCTGGTCGGCATCCCGCTGCTAACGCCAAGCTTCATGTATGAGGGCGTGCACACGATCCATCACAAGCGCACGCAATACGGCACAGTCGAAGACCCAGAATATCTGCCTCTCGCACTGATGAAGCCGTGGAGTCTGCCGCTGTTCGTTCTGGTGGCTCTTCTGGCGCCGGTTGCCTTGCTGGTGCGCTTTGCCATTCTGGTGCCGCTTGGCGCGGTAATCCCACCCATTCGTACTTTCGTCTGGCAGCGTTTCAGCGCGCTCTCCATCAATCCGGATTTCCGCCGCGCTGCGCCGAAAGGCGACTTTGCCAAGCGCGTTCGCTGGCAGGAAGCGGGGGCGAGCGTTTGGGCGATCGCCGTGCTTGCGAGCACCTATTGGATTGGTTGGGAGCCGTTGGCGACCGCGCTGGTGATCGTATCGTTTACAGCGCTGCTGAACCAGCTGCGCACGCTTGTCGCACATCTGTGGGAGAATGAAGGCGAACCGATGACGGTTACGGCACAATTCCTCGACAGCGTGAACGTACCCCCGCCGGGCGTTGCTGCGGAAGTTTGGGCTCCGGTTGGTCTGCGATATCACGCGCTGCATCACCTGATGCCTTCGATGCCGTATCATGATCTGCCTGAGGCACATCGCAGGCTGGCGCGCGAGTTGGGACAGGGATCGACCTATGAAGGCGCGAACCACCCCGGAATGGTGACTCTGGTGGGTCGTATTGCCCGCAGCACCATGATCCCGCGATAAGCGGGCTTAGTAATCAGGATCGGCTTTCTGAAGTTTGGAGCGGGAAAGGTCCGGCGCGCCTTCTCCTTCGCCTCCGAACGCATCCGCACCGCTGCTGGAACCGCTTTCCATAGTGCTCGGCATTGAAGCACGGCTGTCTGTCGTGCCCGCAGCGGCATTGCCGCTTGCATCAGGGCTGGAGCCATCCAGTTCGGGCGTATCAGCGTCCGCCCCTTCAATTTCGGGCAAAGCATCAATCACGGCTTCATCCTCGGGAGAGGGCGTTTCGTCCGGATCATTGCTGCAACCGGCCAAAGCCAATGCAAATGCGGTGATGATGGCAGCGCTTGCGAATTTCATTGCTGTTCTCCCAACCTAGTCAGGGCCAAAGGGTTAGCCCAGCAGATCAGCTTTCTTCCAGATCATCAACGTTCTTCACCTGACCATCTTCGGGAATTTCGGTTTTCGGTCCACCTTCGTCCCCGCGCTCGCCATAGGCTTCGCTGCCACCCTCGCCATCGGGGCCTGTCTGGCCTTCGGGATAGCTGGCACCCGCTGTGTCGCCCGCTTCGGTCTGCTCCACTGCGGCGGGCTCTTGCTGGTCTGTCTGCGGTGCTTCACCGCAAGCAATCAGCATAAGAGGCGAAAGAAAGCCAAGGGTCAGGGCGGATGCGCTCAGATTTTTCATGACAAGTTCCAATCGTTCCGTTTGGTATGCCAACGCGATGCCGGGTTGGTAAGTTCCCGCCCGCCTAATCCAGGAAGGCAATCATTGCGCAGCGGCGGTCCGCTGGCATCCCCAAAGCAATGGCCTGATCGAGCGATTCCTGAAGATGCGGTCGCCCTTCGAAATTCTGTACTTCGACAAAACCGTTGCGGGCATAAAACGGCCCGTTCCAGGGTATATCGCGATATGTGTTCAGGGTGATCGCGCGAAAGCCCGAATTGCGCGCGTCGATCTTGGCTGCTCCCAGCAGGGTTGCGCCAATGCCTTTCCCCTGGTGAGCGCGCGCAACGCTGAGCTCATTGAGATGCAATTCGCGACCGACCGGGCCGATCGCGGCAAAGCCCACGATCTCCCCGTCAATATGCGCTGTCAAAGATCGGCCACGGGCAATCAGCCTGGCATAGTCGCTGGCACTGGACGAGGGGGGAACAGGCACGCCTTCCAGCGATGGTTCCTCACGGAAAAGTTGGGCGGCGTCTTCTTCGACGCTGTGAAAGGCCTCGGCATCTTCGCGCTTCGCCAGGCGGATGGAAAACCCGTTCATTCCTCGGTCCGGATCAGGACCGTTTCACCCACGAGCAGGAACAGCATGAAGGGTGCCCATGCGGCCAGAAAGGGCGGGTATCCTCCGAACGATCCCATCGCCAGCGCCGCATTATCGACCACAAAATAAGCAAAGCCCAACGCCATGCCGATAATCGCGCGCACGAACAGCTGGCCTGATCGGGCAAGCCCGAAAGCGGCCACAGAGCCCAGCAGCGGCATCAGCAGGGCGGATAACGGACCGGAAAGGCGGTGCCACCATTTCGCACGCATTTCTGTCGTCCTGCGACCCAGCGCCTCAAACGCCGAAATCGTTTCGGCCAGTTCGAAAAAGCTCTGACCGTCTGGATCAACCGATTGCAGATCAATGCGTTCTGGGGTGAGGGTTTCGCCCACCACCATATCGCTGAGTTCGGCGGTTTCGGCGGTGCTGACATCGAAACTGACAGGTTTCGTCAGGCGCCATCCCGGTGCGGCATAGGCGGCGCTGTCAGCGGTCACCTGTTCAAGGATCAGGCCGCCTTCGGCACGGCGATACCAGGTGACGTCCGTCAGCTTGATCGCTTCGCCCGATCCGGAAAGAGAGGCGGCTGTCAGGATGTTGGTGCCGTCCGTCAGATAGACATTGGCGCGCGTGCCGCTTTCCTGCGGGATGGGTCCGTAATCGGCCGCTTCCCATGCCTTCAGCGTGGCGTTGGCGCGGGTTACGATCCGCTCGTTAAAGGCAAAGCTGACAAGCGCAATGGCTGCGGCGGTAAGCAAAAGCGGGGATAGCACCTGATGGGCCGACAACCCCGCGGCCTTCATCGCCACCACTTCCGAATTCTGGTTCAGCGTGACCAGTGTAATCAATGTCGCCAACAGGACGGAATAGGGCAGGAAGCGTGCCATCAATTGCGGTACGCGCAAGCCTGCATAGCGCAGGATTTCACCCTGTCCGTTGCCTTCGGGGGCGAGGATCTTGCCGGTCGACCCCAGCAGATCAAGCATCAGCAGCACCAGTACCAGCATCACCAACACAGCCAGAATGCGCACCACGAACAGTTTCGCCAGATAAAGCGTCAGCGTACGCGAAGGGAAGAAATCTAACTGCATGCCTGTGCCCTAGCGTCCCTATTGCGCCGGAGCCATGTCGGGTTCGTCGTCGGACTCGCTTTTGTCCGCCGCAGCGCCGGGTTTCTTGCTGCCGAACAGTTTGCCGATGCGCTTGGAAATCTTGGCAAAGCCGGTTTCGAGCGTTCCGATTGGTTGACCGCCAGGCACGTATGCAACCTGATAATACATCCACAGGATCAGCGCAGCAAAGACCACGAACGGGCCCCATAGCGCGATGATGGGATCAATTCGGCCCAGCGCCGCGATGTCTTCTCCGTACTGGTTCACCTTGTGATAGGCGACGACCATGATGATCGACACGAACACCCCTAGCGCGCTTGTGGAGCGCTTTGGCGGAACAGCGAGAGCGACCGCCAGCAGGGGCATCAGCAGCATCATCACCACTTCGACCAGGCGGAAGTTGAAGCTGGCCTGACTGGCGTCGCGTTCCGATGCCTCGGCATTGTCGCTCCAGCCGATTCGCAGCAGTTCGGGCAGGATGTATTCGCGTGTTTCATTCCCGCGCGACCGGAATTCCTCGATCGCGGGCAGGTCAATCGGCAGATCGTGGCGGCTGAAGCTGAGCACGCGCGGCGTCTTGCTACCGGTGTCCTGCACGATTGTGCCCTCCGTCAGGCGCAGGATAATCGTGTCGGGATTGTCGGAGGTCGACAGGAAAGCCCCTTCGCGGGCGCTGATTGACAGGACCTGATCCTTGTCATTCTGGACGCGCGCGAAAATGCCTTTCAGGCGTCGGCCTTCATCTTCGCTTTCCTCAATCCGCAGAGCCATCCGATCTGCGAGCGTCGTGAACTCGCCAACCTTTATCGACGCCCCGAGCGCGCCCGAGCGAAGCTCATACTCCATCTGTTCGTAATAATAGCGACTGACCGGCTGGATGTAGAAGACGAGCGCTACGTTCACCGCGACCAGCACCAGCGTGATGGCATAGGGAACGCGCAGCAGCCGCCAGTATGACTGACCAACCGCGCGCATCGTATCAAGCTCCGAACTGGTGGCGAGCTTGCGGAAGGCCAGCAGAATACCAAGCAGCAGACCCAAAGGAATCGCGAGGCTTGCATATTCAGGGATCAGCGCGCCGAGCATCTTGAACACAACGCCCACAGGACCGCCTTCGACGGCCACGAAGTCAAACAGGCGCAGCATCTTGTCCAGCAGCAGCAAAGAGGCCGCCAAGGCGAACACGCCCAGCATCGGCACGATCACGAGCCGAAAGATATAGCGGTCGATACTGGGGATGAAGTTGAACACTAACCGTCCCGATTGCGTGCGAATAGCTGTTGTCTGATCCGCGCCCTAGCGCGAAAATCCGTCCGCGTCATGCCCTCAAGCCGCGCTGGGCGATATGTCACCAAAAACGGCTTCCCGGCCCCCCTTTGAACGGA
Source organism: Pseudomonadota bacterium (assembly GCA_034211135.1). Lineage (GTDB taxonomy): Bacteria > Pseudomonadota > Alphaproteobacteria > Sphingomonadales > Sphingomonadaceae > Erythrobacter. Next base: position 4,932 of record JAXHVK010000044.1, on the reverse strand, counting down.
CCGGCCTCGTATTGGCTGATCCAGCCACCGTAGAACTGTCCGGGTTGCGGCGTAATGATTTCCCCGTCGACCATGCATTTATCGAGCGGATCGGGATAGAAAGCGATGTAATCGCGAATGCCCGAAAAACTGTCAGTCGGATCAGGATAAGACCACGCGCCGGCAAAGATAGGGTTTTGACCGATCACAATGTCCCAATAGCGCGCCTGCCCTTTCCATTCGCACATTGTGCGGCGTGGATTGGCTGTCAGATGCTCCATCGCGATATCGGAAGGCGGGATGTAATAGGTGGGCGGATGACTGGTTTCGAGTGTGCGCCACGCTTTGGCACTATCGACCAGTTCCACCCCTTGATGAACGATCTGGATGCGCCGTGAGGTAGGCTCCGCAATGGCGGGGCGCGGATAATCCCAGACGCTTTCCTGGTCCGGCCCGACAGGTTCCGGATCGGGATGACCGAAAACACTCACGCGATGCGAGCTCTGAAAGCGGAAGTTACGCTTTTTCCAGCGTGCATTGTAGCGGGTGCTGGTTCTGGCGGGCAAAGTCCATGACCTGGTTCACCTTCGTCTCCGCGACTTCGTAGGTGAAAATGCCGCACACGCCGACGCCTTTTTGATGGACATGCAGCATGACACGCGTGGCCTGCTCCAGGTCCATGTTGAAGAAGCGTTTGAGCACCATGACGACGAACTCCATCGGAGTGTAATCGTCATTCAGCAGCAGGACTTTATACTGGCTGGGCTTCTTGGGCTTTGCACGGGTCTTGGTCGCGATGCCGACTTCGCTTTCGCCATCGTCACCTGTGCCATCTTCGCCTTCGTCTGCTGCGTACACATGCAAGACTTCATCGCCGATCAGGGAAACCGGATCGAGAATCGGCAAGGGGGAGGGGGCAGCGCGAAGCATCATAGATGCCATGCATTATGGTATTCGTTTCGTGGTTCGCAAGGTGTGCTGAGCCGCAAAATCGAATCAATTGGCCCGGCTGGCAGAGCATCAGGCAAAAAAAGGGCCGGACGAACCAAATTTGGTTTCGTCCGGCCCATGCGCCTATCGGCGCGCTATCTTGAACCGGGTAAAGGGAGAGAGAGGAGAGGCCCGGTCCAAAAAGCTTTAACTGTTCTTAGGCAGCTTTCGAGATCTTCTCGGCAGCGACGCTAACGCGGTTCGAAATCGGTGCGAAAGCATCGTTGTAGAGCTTTACGATGGTTTCGGTGCGCTTCGAGCCGAAAGAAACAACAGCATCGAAGTTACGACGGGCGATTTCACCCTGCAGCTGCATGAATTCGGTCGGCGATTTGACAGCAGCGGCCTTCTTTGCGTCTTCGGTGACGGTTTCGACAACGCTCTTGCCGGTTTCGACGTCCGAGCGGACGATTTCCTGTGCGCCGTTGAAGAAGATCTTGCCGCTTTCAACGACAGCTTCGAGGTTTGCCTTGTTGAATTCGCCAGCTTCGGAAGCGAGCTCGCCAGCCTTGCTGTACGCGTCTTTTACGCGGGTCTGAACGTCTGCGGCCATTTCCTTGGCCTGTGCGGTGAAGTCAGTCTTTTCTGCAGTAGCCATGATAGTGTCCTTAAGTTTTGTAACTGGGTTGGTGCTGGTCTGTGCCGCAGTCTTGGCAGCGACTTTTGCCGGTGCCTTCTTCGCGGGGGCTTTCTTCGCAGTGGGCTTCTTGGCGGCGGCGGTTTTCGCCGGTGTCGCCTTTGCAGCCGTCTTGCGAGCGGGAGCCTTCTTGACCGGCGCTTTTTTCGCGACGGCTTTTTTCACGACCTTTGCGCTGGCAGTCGCCTTCGGAGCGTCCGCTTGAACTGCGTCGGCCACTTTCTCCGCGCTGGCAGTTTTTGCGGCAGCACTTTCATAAGCTTTCTCAGCAGCAGCATCTATCTTCGATTGTTTTCCGGCTTCAGCCATAACGTCCTCGTTTCATGTTGCACTGCACAAAATAGGCATTTGGGGCAACAAGTCAAGGATTTTTGTGCAGTGCACAAAAATGGGGTTAGGTTACTGAATCAGAGCGGAAAATACCGGAATTCTAGCGCGCATGGCGTAAAAAATTTATGCTGCGAGCGCGGAATCAACGCGTTTTGACATAACGACCGGGTGCATCCTCGATCACTGTGTCGCCGCGTCCGCCGGGCTTTCGTTTGCCGGTTGCGGGCACTTTGTCCCCGCTCTGCCGCTCCAGCCATTCAAGCCAGTGGGGCCACCAACTGCCTTTGTGTTCTTCGGCGCTATCCACAAAGGCACCGAGGCTGGCGGCATCCTTGTCGCCAAGCCAATACTGGTATTTGTTGGCTGTGGGTGGGTTGACCACGCCCGCGATATGGCCGGACCCTGCCAAAACGAACTCCAGCGGTCCCTGAAAATGCTTTGTAATTTGCCAGACGCTCTCTGCCGGTGCGATGTGATCTTCGCGGCCGGCCTGCACATATGTCGGTGTGGAAACCTGTTTGAGGTCAATCGCGGTGCCGTCTGCTTCGAGAGCATCCGAAACAACCAGCTTGTTATCGCGGTACAAGTCGCGCAGGTAATCGTTATGCCATTTGGAAGGCAGGTTGGTCACATCGCCATTCCAGTGGAGCAGGTCGAATGCAGGGTAGTCCTCGCCCAGCAGGTAATTGTTGACGACATAATTCCAGATCAGGTCCTTGCCGCGCAGTGCATTGAACGTCGCCGCAAGATAACGCCCGTCCAGATAGCCTTCCGGAGATAGCTGGCCGATCATGTCCAGTTGTGCATCGTCAATGAAATGCTTGAGATCGCCGCTGCGCTCAAAATCCACTTGGGCCGTAAAGAATGTCGCGCTCTTCACCTTGTCCGCATCGCCACGGCGCGCAAGAATGGCGAGCGTCGCGGCCAGAGTGGTGCCCGCCACACAATATCCGATGGCGTGCACATCAGGCACTTTCAGCCGGGTGCGGATCTGGTCGATCGCGTCCATCTGGGCGCGGATGTAGTCGTCCCAGACCACTTCGCCCAATTCTTCATTGGCCGACCGCCAGCTGACGACGAAGACTGTCAGCCCTTGATCGACCGCCCATTTGATGAAGCTTTTCTTCGGCGTGAGGTCGAGGATGTAAAAGCGGTTGATCCAGGGCGGGAAGATGACGAGCGGCGATTCCAGCACATCCTTCGTCGAAGGGCTGTACTGGATAAGCTGGTACAGAGGCGTTTCATGAACGACCTTGCCCGGCGTCGCTGCGAGATTTTCGCCCAGCGTGAACGCATTGGGGTCGGTATGTGTAAGCTGCCCGCGCTTCAGATCGGTGATCAGGTGCTGCATCCCGCGCACAAGGTTCTGACCGCGCGTCTCAACCGTTCGTTTGAGAACAACCGGATTGGTCAGGATAAAGTTCGCCGGACTCATCGCCTCCGCCAGCGCATTGACCGCGAATTCAAGCTGCTTGCGCTTTTCCGAGCTGAGGCCGTCGACCGATTTGACCGACTGACGGAAATATTCGGCCAGCATCAGATAGGTCTGGTGCAAAAGCGCAAAGGCCGGATGCGTAGACCACTCCGGATCAGCGAAGCGCCGGTCCTTTTTGGGAAGCTCCAGTGCAGATGCTTCCTCATCACCGCTCATTCCTGAAAGAGAGCGGGCCATACCTCCCATGACGCCTTGCCACATCTCCAGCGAATCCTGCGCCAATCTCGCATGCGCCTCAGCCAGACCCTGCGGCATTTGGGTAAGCATGCTTTTTGAAATTAGCAGCCATTGCGCCGGGTCCAGCATACCCTTCGAGGCCCCCTTGGCGCCTTTAGACCCGCTCTCGGCCGCCTTTCGGGCTTGCTCGGTCGCGAATTCCAGCCACATCTGCTGCATCTGTGCGCCCGCTTTCGCCCATTCCGCCAGATCAGAGGGATCAACCTTTGCTGGGAGCAGATCCGACAGGCCCGAAGCGCCATCCTGCGAAGCGACGCCCGAAGGCATCGCACCAGCGAGCATCGCCTGCATGGCATCCCCTTTCATGTCGAAGAAGGGCGAGTCTAAAAAGGCTCCAAACGGGTTGGAGGCGTCAAACGGCTTTTGTGTCTCGTCAGTCATCACGCCTGCTTTTTGCATTCAGGGTTGCGGAATATCCCATAGGGTTTAGCGAAAACGCCTTCCCCAAGCGACAGGTAATGGCTTACACATGTTGCGCACTCATTGCGTTTTGGCATTTTGCATTGCCAAAACGCGCAATTTTATCACAGTCTTCAGGGATCAAGATGGACGATCAGTTTTACCGGATGAAGCGGCTGCCGCCTTACGTTATCGCAGAAGTGAATGCGATGCGGCATGCGGCGCGTCAGTCCGGCGAGGACATTATTGATCTGGGAATGGGTAACCCTGACCAGCCGCCGCCCCAGCATGTGATTGATAAGTTGTGTGAAGTGGCGGCAAAGCCCGATGCGCATGGCTATTCCCAGTCCAAAGGGATCCCGGGTCTGCGTCGCGCTCAGGCGAATTACTATGGCCGCCGGTTTGGTGTCGATCTTGACCCCGAAAACGAAGTCGTCGTGACGATGGGCTCCAAAGAAGGGCTGGCAAGTCTGGCGACCGCAATCACAGCGCCCGGCGATTGCGTCCTTGCGCCTAACCCGTCTTATCCCATCCATACCTTTGGTTTCATAATCGCAGGGGCGACGATCCGGTCTGTCCCCACGACACCGGACGAGCGCTATTGGGCATCGCTCGAAAGCGCCATGGCATTTACCGTGCCCAGACCTAGCGTTCTGGTCGTGAGCTATCCTTCCAATCCGACAGCCGAAACCGTGGACCTGGCTTTTTACGAGCGCCTTGTCGCGTGGGCGAAGGAGAACAAGGTATGGATCCTTTCCGACCTTGCCTATTCAGAGCTGTATTATGATGACGAGCCGACGCCTTCGATCATGCAGGTCGAAGGAGCCAAGGACGTGGCTGTTGAGTTTACCAGCATGTCGAAAAC
>JAXHVK010000043.1:0-20438 GCA_034211135.1 Pseudomonadota bacterium | reverse complement strand
CGTCAGAACGAGCTTGTTCTTGATCGGATCAACAGGTGGCGGCGGTGCATTCGAGTTATCTTGCGGAAGGTCGATATCGACCGAGTGCGTTGCCACCGGGATGGTGATGATGAACATGATCAGCAGAACGAGCAGAACGTCGATCAGCGGGGTCATGTTCATGTCGATCATCGGATCGCCGTCGAGCTTACCTCCGGACATACCCATGTCAGTTACTCCTTGAGTGTATTTCTATCTGCGAACCGGCCGATTAAGGCTCGACCGGGTTCGAGATAAAGCCGACGGTCGGGTAGCCCGCCCGTTGAACGTTGTAGATTGCGCCGGCCACACAGCGCCACGGAGCTTCCTTGTCCGCGCGGATGTGGACCTGCGGGATGCGGTCCGGATCTTCCATGATCGCCTCAGGGCCGCCCGCTGCTGTCACGATTGCATCGAGACGCGCAAAGGCCTGATCGTACAGTTCATCAGACGTCACCGGAGTGATGTTGTTGAAGTAGATCCGGCATTCGCCGTTGCGGGTTGCGCCGGTGAAGCCACTACGGGTGATACCAGCAGTGTTACCTTCGGCATCCGTCGTGCTGACAGTCAGCTGGAGGTTTTCCACCTTATCCTTCGATTCGGTCGATTCGAAGACCGGGATCTCCAATGCTTCAACCGTCTGGATAGCCACCGGAACCGCGATGAGGAAGATGATCAGGAGAACCAGCATCACGTCCACCAGCGGCGTGGTGTTGATGTCTGACATCGGGGTTTCACCCGATCCGCTCATCGAAATTGCCATAGAGAAATTCCTATTCTGGCAGGTTTAAGTCTTGGGCGAATGTCCGGGCGTGCTTGCATTCCGCATCACGCCCGAGACGGGTTGGAGGAACCGCCTGAGGCCGTCCCTCCAGTCCAGTCGCTTACGACTTGGCTGCGGGCTTCGCGCCACCGGCGGTGGTTGCCGGCTTGGCCGGAGCCTTCGCCTTGGCAGCCGGTGCAGCGGTGACGGACGGCTTAACCGTGCCGTTCGAACCGATGAAGGCGAGGATGTCGTTGCAGAAGTCCGTCATCATGGCAGCGATCTTGCGGTTACGCGACTGCAGCCAGTTAAAGGCTAGCACGGCCGGAACCGCGACGAGCAGACCGATGGCGGTCATGATGAGAGCTTCACCAACCGGGCCAGCAACCTTATCGATCGAGGCCGAACCTTCGATGCCGATGTTGATCAGAGCGCGGTAGATACCGATCACCGTACCCAGCAGACCGATGAACGGTGCAGTAGCACCCACCGATGCGAGGAACGAAAGACCGCCCGAAAGCGCGGCGTTGATCGTTTCCTGGCTGTGCAGGATGCTGTCTTCGACATAGTCGACTTCGCTGCCGGCACCGGTCATCTTTGCGTGCTCTTCCTGAGCCTTGACCGCGTCGTCAGCGAGCTGGCGCCATGCGCTGTTCTTTTCAAGCTTGGTTGCGCCATCCTTGAGGCTGGCAGCGCGCCAGAAGGCAGCTTTGCCCTTCTTGTACTGACCCATCACCTTGTTCTGTTCGAACAGCTTGGTGAACAGGATGTAGAACGAACCAACCGACATGATGATCATGACGGCAAGGATCGACCAGGCGACCGGGCCGCCTTCTTCCATGGCTTTCCAGAAGCCAAACTCATTTACCGGTGCTTCGCCGGCAGCAAGCAGTTCTACGATCATTGCGAATATTCCTTTTAAAAGTCCCCGCGGTCTGGCCCGTCTTCCCGTGGGCCGCGCCGCTAAAAATCGAATTTAGTTCAGGCGATAGGTGATGGTTGTCGAGTAGGTGTCCGTTGTCGGGTTACCTGCAGCGTCAAGCGCTTCGTTGAAGCGGGCGTAACGCTGCATACCCTTACAGGCTGCCTCATCGAGGATGGACGAACCGCTCGACCGGACGACGCGGCAGCCGCTTACACGACCGTTCGCACCGACGGTGACGGACACGCCGACATTACCTTCGATTTCCTCACGCAAAGCACGCGAAGGATAGTTTTCCTGAATACGACGCGACCAGCGGCCAATGCCTTTCGGCGTTGCCCCACGTGCCTGTGAAGGCGGCGCGGGCGGCGGCGGCGGCGGTGCGACCGGAGCAGGCGGCGGAATTACCAGCGCCGGCGGAGCGGGCGGCGGAATTGTCGGCTGCGTTTGGATCGGCGGCGGTGCCGGCGCGATGCTGATCGGCGGCGGCGGCGCAACCGGCGGCGGAGGTGCAGTCACCTCTTCCGGCGGGGGCGGCGGCTCATCCGGTTCTTCAGGGGGCGGGGGCTCCTCAATGTCAACCGTGGTAACGCGCTCAACCACTTCCTTCACAGCCGAAATGGCCAGTCCGGAAATGAGCAGGTACCCGATCAGCACATGGATCAACGCCACGATCATAATGGAAGTAACCTTACTTCCACTCATCTCTTGGTCAGCGTAAGCCATCCAGTCGCTTTCTCTCCATAGTTTAGCGCCGGTAACTTACCGACGCAGCTTCGCACCTGACTCCGAAGAGCCCGAGTGCAAATCCCAAAAAATCGATCCTCCCAACCAGTCGATACCCAGTCACCGCCTGAAGCGGGTCTGAACCGATCCGGTATGCCATCACCCCAACCGCGCTTTATGCACGGTGCGACCACGGCGAGGGCACGCATCGACAATGTCCCCAGAACCGATGCGAACCGTTCGCGCTTTAACGGTCAACACCTACGCAATCAAACGCTTTATCGGTTCAGGCGTGATTCAAGGCTCTCGTTCTGTAATGGAAAAACGCTTATGAATGCGCGACATACGCAGACGAGATTTATGGACGATGGCGATCATTAACAAAAAATTCACAAATAAAATCAGGGTAATGTCGGGGCTTGCGGCGTTCGGTGCGGCTTGTCTTGCGATGTCATCCCCGGCGGCGTCACAGAACGGCAATCTTCCTGCAAATGATGCATCTCAAAGAGCAACCTATGCGGATTTGGTCAGTCTGGCGGAGCGTAGCAGCGTCGTTTTGCGCGCAAAGATTCGCCGTCAGAAGCGTGTTCCGGCAGAGCGCGCACCCGGATTAGAGGCTGGATTCGCTCGACTCTACATAGAAGCGGAGACGCTGGCCCTGCTTTCGGGCCGTTCTGCGATCGGCGAATCGCTGGTCTATCTGGTTGATGTGCCGCTAAATTCGAAGGGCAAGCCTCCCAAGCTGAAAAAGACCGAAGTGCTGCTGTTTGCCAATCAGGCCGGGCGGTCTGCCAAGGGTGCAGCCCAGCTCCAACTGACGGGAAAGCATGCACAGCTGCGTTATTCGCCCGCTTTCGAAGCGCGCCTGCGGCCCGTGCTCGCCGATCTGGCTCAAGCCGACGTGCCGCCGGTTGTGGAGGGGATTCGCGATGCTCTTGCCGTGCAGGGGACGCTGACGGGCGAATCCGAAACGCAGATTTTCTTGCGTACCGCCGATGGCTCACCCGTTTCGGTGACGGTCCTCAGGCGGCCGCGACAGCCTGCGGTATGGGGTGTTTCGTGGGGAGAGATCATTGATTCCGCCGCACGCGCGCCCGAACCGCAAAGCCTTCGGTGGTATCGTCTGGCGTGCTCTTTGCCCGAACAGCTGCCGTCCAGCGCCAATCTGGCGCGCGATCCTGTTGCCCGCCGACTGGCTGCCAGCGATTACAGCTTTGTGCGTCAGTCGCTGGGCCCGTGTACGCGGGAGATCACTCTGCCGGTCGGATAAGTGCGGCTTAGGTGCAGCAATAGCTTGACCAGAAGCTGAGGCTGGCTAGGGGGCTGCGGTTCGAATCTTACAAAGGAAGCCGCCTGCCATGAATGATATTGCGTCAAACGCCCCCTTACGCGTTGCGATTGCAGGGCTTGGCACAGTGGGCGCGGGCGTTATCCGGCTGCTTGACACCAATCGCGACCTGATCGCCGCACGTGCGGGCCGCGCCATTGAAGTCACGGCTGTCAGCGCGCGCGACCGGACCAAGGATCGCGGCGTCGATCTTAGCCGGTTCCAATGGGAAGATGACATGGTGGCGCTGGCGGCGCGCGATGATGTTGACGTGGTGCTGGAACTGGTCGGCGGCTCTGACGGGCCGGCTCTGGCGTTGTCGCGTGCGGCCTTGTCGTCGGGCAAGGGGCTGGTCACCGCAAACAAGGCGATGATCGCGCATCACGGGCTGGAGCTTGCGACGCAGGCGGAGGAGCGCGACGCGCCGCTGAAATTCGAAGCCGCCGTTGCGGGCGGCATTCCGGTGGTGAAGGGATTGCGCGAAGGGACATCGGCCAACGCGCTGATGAAGGTTTACGGCATCCTCAACGGGACATGCAATTACATCCTTTCGGAGATGGAAGCGACCGGAGCGGATTTTGCCGAGACCCTCGCCGAAGCGCAGCGGCTTGGCTACGCGGAAGCGGACCCGACATTTGACATCGAAGGCATCGATGCGGCGCACAAGCTCTCCATCCTTGCCGCGATCGGATTTGGCGCGCGGGTCGATTTCGACAGCGTACGCACCACCGGCATCGTTCAGGTCCGCGCTGCCGATATCGCTCAGGCTGATGCGCTGGGCTATGTCATCCGCCTGATCGCAGAGGCCGACGTGCAGGGTACGGGAGAAGATGCGCGGTTGCTCCAGCGCGTGCGCCCGTGTCTGGTCGCCAAAGACCACCCGCTTGCTCCGGTTGACGGTCCGACCAATGCAGTCGTCGCGGAAGGCAATTTTTCGGGTCGCCTGCTGTTTCAGGGCGCAGGCGCGGGCGACGGCCCCACAGCCAGCGCGGTCGTGGCTGATTGTATCGATATTGCGCGCGATGAAGTGGGCGCACCTTTCTCCATGCCTGTCAGCCAGCTTGCGCCATTGGCCCCGGCAGAGGCCGGGCATCGGCTTGAACGGACCTATCTGCGGTTCACCGTGAATGATCGCCCGGGCGTTCTTGCCGAAATCACCGCCGCCATGCGCGATGCGAATGTCTCCATCGAAAGCCTGATCCAGAAAGGGCGCGGGGCCGATGGCGGTGAAGTGCTGGTCGCGATGGTTACCCACGAAGGGCAGGAGCAGAACGTGACGCGTGCGCTCGAATTGCTCGACGGATCAGACAGCCTGACCGCGCCGCCTCTGGTACTGCCTATTCTTCCGGCCTGACCGGCGGCGCATTGTCTGCGAAATCGGGTTTTGGCGGCAGGCCAAGCTCTTCTTCCGTTATCTTGCGCGGATCGGTTTGCGGATTGCCGTCCCATCCCCGAGGGGGCAGGCCGCGCGCAATGCGCTCCGCGTCTGATTCCTTTGGCGGAGGAGGCAGTTTGGTCACGTCTATCAGCAAGGCAGGTTCTTCAGGGCATGGCGGGATGAAGCATAGCCCCGATATTGACGGCTCTCCGCGAAAGATGCCTGCTCCTGCAACATCGGGTGTCGGAGGCGCGTTGTAGTTCCGGCTTTCATACGCGTATTTCTTGAGCCAGTCCTCGCGGCTTCCGCTGAAGTAGTCTGCGGGCCGTTCCCCGCGTTGGCGGCACACGATAATCTCGCCTGAAAGCTCGGCAGCTTCGGTTTCCTTGTCGCATTCCCTGATATCGAGTTCGTCCGGCGGTGCGGTTTCTGCCGCGCGGGAAAGGATGTCGATCACGCCGCGATCATCGTCTGTTTTGCTTGTGGCAGGGTCGCTTTCCTGAGCGTGCAGCAAGGCAGGCGAGCTCAGAAGCATCGTGGCGCATGCGAAGTGAAGGCGGCGGCAAACCATTCAATCAGGCTCCCGCGCAGGCAGGCCCTTTGCGATCCGGTCCGCGTCGGAATCCGGCGGCGCTTCGGGCAGGGCTTCAACATCGATTATGATCGGTTTTTCAGGTGGGTCGCCAACCTTGGTTGATACGCCGACCATGAATACCGAACCCAGATGGCGGTAAATGATACTGCCGCCTGCGCCTTCTACATCAGGTGTTTTCGGCCCTTGCGTCCGTTCCGCATAGCGGCGCTCCCAATCGCGTTTGTCAAAGCCGGAGGATGTGGCGCCTTCGCCAAGCTTGCGACACACGATGATCTGTCCTGTGATGACAGCGGCTTCCTGTTCGCGCGCGCACTCCGCATCGACGGCGGCCTGATCCTCTCGCTTTGGTGGAGGGGCCAGAATGTCGAAGGTGACGGGTTCATCACGCTGTGTGTTCGCCGGACGATCACCGGTTGCAAAAGCATCCTGCGCTAATGCTGACGATGCCACACCCAATGCCAGACCCGCTGTCAGGTTCGGCAGAGCGGTGTGAAGCGCCCTCATCGCTTAACGCGGCTTCTTTTCAAAGGATGGCGGCGGCAGGCCCAGCTTTTCGCGGCGTTTGCGGATTTCTTCTTCGGTCAGGTTTTCATCCTGACCAAGCGGCGGCAGGCCGCGCGCGATCCGGTCTGCGTCCGAACCCGCCGGTGCTGTTGGCAGGGCCTTCACATCAATGATCAGAGCGGGCGGCGGGACACCGCCGATCGAAATGCCTTTGCCGTTGTCGGGCAGGCCGGAAACATTGGGAGTCGCCGGAGAGCCTTTGAAGGCGGTTTCTTGCGCGTATCGCTTTTGCGCATTGCGACGACTGCCGCTGAAATAGTTTTCACCCTTCTCGCCCAAGCGGCGACAGACGACGATTTCCCCGCTGATCGATCCGGCATCCGCACGATCCTGACACTCCTGCGCCTGGGCTTCGTTCACGTCGCCGCGAGGGACGGTAACGGAGAGATTGATCCGCACCGGTTCATCGTCTTCCTCGGCATCGGAGCCGTTTTCGACGGGATTGCTGGCTTCGGCTTGAGCTGCCGTCACACCAGCGTCATCCTGCGCCGCCAAGGGTTGGTGGCCCATTGCAGAGGCCAACAGAACGCAAAGAACCGTTAGCAATCGGGCATTACTGGAAAGAGAAATTTCGGCACTGCTCGACAAAACTGGCTCCTAGCGACTAAGCGCGGGTTAAATAGTCAAAGCTATCTGAGGGATTAATTGCGCATGAACACCAACACTACAGACGTTCTCGCCACTAAGGAACAGGGTGATGAGAATGCTATTGACCGCGTGCTGGTGCTGGAAATGGTTCGCGTAACCGAAGCGGCCGCAGTTGCCGCTGCGCAATTGATCGGTCGCGGGGATGAAAAAGCAGCTGATGCTGCTGCGGTTGAAGCGATGCGCCGCGCCTTCGATACGTTGTATATGGATGGCACCGTCGTGATCGGCGAAGGCGAACGCGACGAAGCGCCCATGCTTTATATCGGGGAAAAAGTCGGCGGTGCTCCGGGTAAAGGGCCCAAGATCGACATTGCCCTCGATCCGCTGGAAGGCACTACGATTACCGCAAAAGCCGGTCCGAATGCTCTGGCAGTTCTTGCCGCATCGGAAGAAGGCGGCCTGCTGAATGCGCCAGACGTTTACATGGATAAGCTTGCCGTGGGTCCGGGCCTTCCCGCTGATGTGATCGACCTTGCCAAGAGCCCGACAGAGAATGTGAAGGCTGTGGCCGCTGCCAAGGGGAAAGATCCCGCTGATATCAATGTCTGCGTGCTCGACCGCCCGCGCCACAGCCAGCTGATCGCCGAATTGCGAGAGCTTGGTTGCGGCGTTTACCTGATCGGCGACGGGGACGTTGCCGGTGTGATTGCGGTTACCGATCAGGATACAGGCATTGATATTTACATGGGTCAGGGCGGAGCACCCGAAGGCGTTTTGGCAGCGGCAGCCCTGCGCTGCGTGGGCGGTCAGTTCAACGGCCGCCTGGTCTTCCGCAATGATGACGAAAAGGCGCGTGCCCACAAATGGGGCATTGAAGACCTCAACCGCATTTATAAGCTGGAAGACCTCGCCAAGAGCGACTGCATCTTTGCGGCGACAGGCGTGACCTCCGGATCGCTTCTCGACGGTGTGAAGAAGCGCAAGAAGTCGACCGGCGCGACGATCATGACGACAGAGAGCGTCGTTATGCGCGCCTCTTCGGGCACGGTGCGCTGGATCAAGGGTGAGCATCGGATCACGCCTCACAATAGCTGAGCGGGCGGGCGTCTTTGCTTCGAGGGCCCTCGCACCCGCAAGACAAGACGCGCGCTGGATCAAGGGTGAGCACCGGATCACGCCTCACAATAGCTGTGCGGGCGGGCGTCTTCGTGCCTGATGTCGCAGCCATTTGTACTGCGGGCATGGTACTCTCCCACTTGCTTTTTGAGCAGGTTTCGTCAGGAATGCGCGCCTCTTATCCCGATCCCTAAACAATACAGGAGATGCCCATGCGGGCCGCGCTCATCGCCTTCGTTTCCACTCTAGCGATGGCGGGTGTGCCTGCTGCTGCGCAATCGTCCGCCTCTGACGGGCAGACCGCCCGACCGGTTGAGGAACAGATCGGCGCAGGCGGCCGTCCGGTGGGGGCGAATTGGTCGCGAAGTCCTGTTTATGCCCGTCACGGCATGGCAGCGACTGCGCACCCGCTGGCGACGCAAATCGCGCTCCAGATATTGCGCGAAGGTGGCACCGCGGTGGATGCAGCGATTGCCGCCAACGCTGCTCTTGGTCTGATGGAGCCGACCGGCAATGGCATTGGCGGCGATCTGTTCGCGATCATCTATGATCCCAAAACCCAAAAGCTGTACGGCATCAACGGCTCTGGCCGCTCGCCCAAGGGGCAGACGCTAGACCAGTTGAAGGCCAAGCTTGGCGGGGCAGATGCTTTGCCTCCGGTGGGGCCGCTGCCTGTGACAATCCCGGGTACGGTCGATGCATGGTTCGAAATGCACGGGCGATTTGGCAAGCTGGCGATGAGCGATGTGCTGGCGCCGACGGTGGCGTATGCGCGTGAAGGACATCCGGTTGCGCCGGTCATCGCCATGTATCTCGACCGGTCGCTGCGCGCGTACACAAACCGGCTTGAGCGGTTCGAATTTGAGTTCGACAATGCCCGCGAAACCTATTTCGCCGACGGAGCGCCCAAGGCGGGCGACATGTTTGCCAACCCCGATCTTGCCAACACGCTGGAGACAATCGGGCGCGAAGGCCGTGATGCGTTTTACAAGGGTGATCTTGCGCGGGTGATGGTGGATTACCTTCAGGCGCAGGGTTCGGCCTTTACTCTGGAGGATTTTGCCGAGCACACCAGTGAATGGGTCGATCCGGCATGCGCGCGCTATCGCGACGGATTCGAACTGTGCGAACTGCCGCCCAACGGTCAGGGCTTTGCAGCGCTGCAGATGGTCAACATCCTTAAGAATATTGATCTTTCCCAATGGGAGCGCGGCAGTCCTGAAGTCATCCACTACATCACAGAGGCGAAACGGCTGGCCTATGCGGATGTGGCGCGATTCTACGCCGATCCGGCTTTCACGAAGTTTCCCGCTAAGCTGCTGACCGAAGAATATGGCCGCGAGCGTTTCGCGCTGATTGATCCGGCGAAGGCCACGGCTGAATTCGCCCCCGGAGAGCCTGCGCCCGAACCAAAGCTGGAGGGAGAGGGGGATACCACCTATCTGACAGTGACAGACAAGGACGGGATGATGGTCAGCCTGATCCAGTCAAATTATCGCGGAATGGGCGGCGGACTGGTGCCGGACGGGCTGGGCTTCATGTTTCAGGATCGCGGTGAATTGTTCAGCCTCGATCCCGCTCACCCCAATGCTTACGAACCGGCAAAGCGACCGTTCCACACGATCATTCCCGCCTTCGTGAAAAAGGATGGTGCGCCTTTCATGACGCTGGGCCTGATGGGCGGCGGAATGCAGCCTCAGGGGCATGTGCAGGTGCTGATCAACATGGTCGATTACGGCATGAATGTGCAGGAAGCCGGCGATGCCGCGCGCATCAATCACGATGGCGGTCGCCAGCCGACAGAGCCGCTTACCGGCCCTGCGAAAGATCCTCTGGGCACGCTGAATGTAGAGCCGGGCATTCCCGCTGAAACCGTGGAGGCGCTGAAGGCAATGGGGCACAATGTGCGCGTGGTATCAAACGGCATCATGTTTGGCGGTTATCAGGCTATTGTCCGCGATGCGCAGACCGGCGTTTATTCGGGCGCGACCGAAATGCGCAAGGATGGGCAGGCCAGCGGGTACTGATCCGGTCTTGCCGGGCTGATTTTCACGATCTTCTGACGACAAGGCGCAGTCGTCTGTTGCAAATCCATGACGCATGGCTAGGCGGAGGGCCATCCAATGAGTGCAAGGGAATCGCGACGCATGAAAATCATGTCCGGCAACTCCAACCTTCCGCTGGCGCGTGCCATTGCGGCCTATCTCGAAATCCCTCTTACTGATGCAAGCGTTCGCCGCTTTGCCGATGAGGAAGTGTTTGTCGAGATTCACGAGAATGTCCGCGGCGAAGACGTTTTCCTTGTCCAGCCGACCAGCTTTCCGGCGAATGACAACCTGATGGAATTGCTGATCTGCATTGATGCACTGCGCCGCGCTTCGGCCAAGCGTATCACGGCGGTTGTGCCCTATTTCGGCTATGCGCGTCAGGATCGGAAGCCCGGTCCGCGTACGCCGATTTCGGCTAAGCTGGTCGCCAATCTGATTACGCAGGCCGGTGCTGATCGTGTGCTGGCAGTGGATCTGCACGCAGGCCAGATCCAGGGATTCTTCGATATTCCGACGGACAACCTTTATGCAGCGCCCGTCATGGCCGCAGATATTCAGGCGCGTTACGGCGATCAGGATCTGATGGTTGTCAGCCCTGATGTCGGCGGTGTCGTGCGCGCCCGCTCGCTTGCCAAGCGGCTCGACAACGCGCCTCTGGCCATCGTGGACAAACGCCGCGATCGCCCGGGGGAGAGCGAGGTGATGAATATCATTGGCGACGTTTCCGGCCGTCACTGCATCCTGATTGACGATATCGTCGATTCAGGTGGCACGCTGTGCAATGCGGCTGATGCGCTGCTTGCGGGCGGGGCCAAGTCGGTTGCGGCGTATATCACCCACGGCGTTCTTTCTGGCGGAGCGGTTGCCCGTATTGACGGCTCACAATTGAAAGAGCTGGTAATTTCGGACTCTATTCGTCCCAGCGAAGCCGCCGAAAAGTCGGACCGTATCCGGATTATGACTATCGCTCCGCTGGTGGGAGAGGCCATTCGCCGGATCGCTGATGAAAGCTCGGTCAGCAGCCTTTTTGATTGATGTCTAATCCCGCGCCGCTCTTCACCAGCTGCGCGGGACTGCGATCATGTTCGATCCGGTAGAGGTTCGCGAGATCCTGACCGGCGCGGCCCGCGCGGGCAATGCGCTTACCTACTCCCAGATGCTGCAATTGCTGGGTTACCGCTTCACGCGGCCCAAGATGCGTGCGCTGTGCAAAGTGCTGGATGCGATTGACGAGGATGGACGCGTAGCGGCTGAGCCGGGTCTTGCCGTGCTGGTTGTGCGCCAGTCGGACGGGTTGCCGGGACAGGGCTGGTTCGTTTCCCGATCGCATCTTGCACAGCAGCTTCCCGGACAATGGCCGCTCGAATGGGAAGGGGCCGAGGCAAAGCGCTATGTCACCCTGCATCAACAGCAGGCTTTTGAATATTGGAGAGATCGTTAGAGGGGAGGCATGACCTCAGAAGATCTCGCACTCGCCAATGCCCTTGCTGATGCAGCAGGCTCTGTCATCCGTCCGTTTTTCCGCGGTGATTTCGATCAGGAACGCAAGGCAGACCGCTCTCCCGTAACAGAAGCAGACCGCGCAGCCGAAGCTGCCATGCGCAAACTGATTGAAGAGCGCTTTCCCGATGACGGGATCATCGGCGAGGAATACGGTACACGAAACGAAAGCGCGGGGCGGCAATGGGTGCTCGATCCGATTGACGGCACGATCAGTTTCATGGCGGGGCGCCCGATATTCGGGACGCTGATTGCCCTGATGCAGGATGGCTGGCCCGTCCTTGGCGTGATCGACCAGCCGATTGCTCGGGAACGCTGGGTCGGTCAGCTTGGTCAGGGCACGACGTTTAACGGAAAGCCTGTCACCACGCGGCCTTGCAAGGATTTGCGCGAAGGCAGCCTCGCCACCTCCAGCCCGCATTACTTCAATCCCGATCAGGCGGTCGCCTATATGCAACTGGCCGAAGTGATGGGCGGAAACGAGCGGCAGGGCGCGATCATCTATGGCGGGGACTGCTATAATTACGGCCTGCTCGCCAGCGGGCACATTGATGTGATCTGTGAGGCTGGTCTGGCGATCTATGACTATGCCGCTCTTGTTCCGGTGGTTGAGGGCGCGGGCGGCACGATGAGTGACTGGCAAGGAAATCCGCTGGATGCAGACAGCGCGCGGGTTGAGCAGGGTCAGGTACTGGCTCTGGGTGAACCGGCCCGCCTTGACGAAGTGCTGGAGGCGCTGGGCCAGTCTGATGCGCCGGAAACGTCATCGGGCAAGCCGGAGGTATTCAAAATCCCATGATGCGACGTGCAGCACCTTCTTCAGCCCTTCGATTGGCACGTCGGATGCTTGTAGCCTGGGCCTCTTGCGTTGCTGTCGTTGCGTTTGGCTTGGCTTTTCCCGATGCGCTTCTGGCTCAGCAGGACGAACAAGAGGATGCGGTAAAACCCGTCACGCGCTATACTTTGCGGATTACACCGAAAGAGCGCGCCCGCATTGAATCGGAAGGGCGGCACGTTGGGGAAACCGCCACCGCAAGCGCCCGGGTTCTTCAGCGTCGACTGGAAACGCTCAGGCTGGCTGTGGGCGATATCTCAATCAGCGACGCGGGCGAGATCACTCTGGACCTGTCGGGAGCGGATCATAACGCGCGTCTTTCTGATGCCTTGGTGCACAAGGGAAGGCTGGAATTCCGGCTGGTTGAAACCGGCGCCGCCGACAATACCGAAATTCTGCCTGTTGCGGGCGATCTTCCACCGGCCAGTGTCCAGACGAAAGTCCTGATGACAGGCGACGCCATTCGCGATGCAGTGCCTGTTGTCGAGCCGGAGTGGAATGGCCACGTCATAGTGATCCGGTTCGATGCCGAAGGGCAAAAGGAATTTGGCCGGATCAGTGCTGCAAATGTCGGAAAGCAGCTGGCGATCGTTCTGGACGGCACGATCATGAGTATGCCGATTATACAGGAGCCGGTACTTGGCGGGACTGTGCAGATATCGGGCAACTTCACGCAGGAAGAGGCCAACAGGCTGGCGATATCTCTTGCCTCAGGTGCCTTGCCCGCCGATCTGGAGATCGTTTCCCAGATGGTCGTCCGATGAACCTGTTTTTCTATGGCGTCCTGCGCGAAGGGGTGGGCGACTGGCCCTTCCTTACCGGGCTGGGTCTTGGTGCGCCCGCCACGACGATGGGCGCGCTGTATGCGATCCCTTTTGAAAGCGGCTCTGATGGAAGAGTGTGGTATCCCGCGCTGATCCCGACACAGGCGCGCTACGCAACCAGTGTGCACGGTACCTTGCACGAGGCCGGTAGCGTCGACCTTGCCGCGATTGATGCGTTCGAAGGGGCGGAATACGTTCGCCAGCCCGTCGAGGTGGATGGCTGGGACGGCTTTGGCGAAACAAACGCGCAGGCCTATATCTGGAAGGGCGACCTTCCCGAAGGCGCGGTGCCGATTACCGGTGGTGACTTTGTCGAATGGCTTGCGCAAACGGGAAACAGGGCATTCGCTGGAGATTGAAAACGGGCGGTGAGACCTGCTCGAATCGCTTGCAAACCGTGCACAAAACGCTATGTGGCGCGCTTCACTGACACAGAATACCAAGTCCGGCCTGGCGAATAGGGCTGCCAGGGCTGGTCTAATGTGTCTCAGATAAGGAGATGAAAATGCCCAAGCTGAAAACAAAAAGCGGTGTGAAGAAACGCTTCAAAATCACCGCTACCGGCAAGGTCAAGCACGGTGTGGCGGGTAAGCGCCACCGCCTGATGAGCCACAATGCGAAGTATATCCGCCAGAACCGCGGTACCTCGGTCATCTCGGATGCCGATGCCAAGACGGTTAAGAAATGGGCGCCCTACGGGCTTGATTGATCGCGCGGCCCACGTGGCCCGATCTCTCACACAGACATAAGGATATACTGATATGCCTCGCATCAAACGTGGTGTTACCACCCGTGCAAAGCACAAACGCATTCTCGAACAGGCGAAGGGCTATCGCGGCCGTCGCAAAAACACGATCCGCATCGCGCGTCAGGCCGTCGAAAAGGCCGGCCAGTACGCCTATCGCGACCGCAAGGCGAAGAAGCGCAGCTTCCGCGCCCTGTGGATCCAGCGTATCAACGCTGCCGTCCGCGCCGAAGGCCTGACCTATTCGCAGTTCATGCACGGCGTGAAACTTGCCGGTATCGAGCTTGACCGCAAAGTCATGGCCGATCTTGCCATGAACGAAGAAGCAGCGTTCAAGACGATCATCGCTCAGGCGAAAGAAGCGCTTCCGGCATAAGCTGGCGCAAACGCTTTCCCCACTGGCTGTCTGGCGCTTATGTCTGCGAGGATGGCTGATACGGGACACATGAAAGGGCGGCCTCGAAAGGGGTCGCCCTTTCGCGATTCGGCGCTGGAATTCCGGCCCGAGATTGAGGGTCTGCGCGCGGTTGCGATTATCCCTGTCCTGCTGGTCCATGCCGGTTTTGCCCGTGTGCCGGGCGGATTTGTCGGCGTGGATGTGTTCTTTGTCATATCCGGATATCTGATCACCCGCATTATCCTTGCCGATATGGAGCAGGGCGGGTTCCGCCTCGCCCGGTTCTATGCGCGGCGGTTCGCGCGGCTTGGTCCTGCGCTGTGGACCATGCTCGCAACCGTTATGGCAGAGGGGCTTTGGCTGCTTTTGCCGAGCGACTGGCCGGCTTTGTCCGCTGCGGCGATCTGGTCTGCCGGCTTTGGCGCAAACCTGCATTTCTGGCTGACGACCGATTACTTCGCGACCCACGAAACAGCCCTTTTGCTGCACACATGGTCACTGGGTCTGGAAGAGCAATTCTACCTCTTCTATCCGGTGTTTCTGATCGCGGTGAGGCGCTGGCTGCCTGGCCGTGAGGCGATTGCAATCGGCGCGGCAGGAGCCGTGTCGCTGATCATCAGCTTCGTTCTTTCCCATCACGCACCACAAGCGGCGTTCTATCTGCTTCCAAGCCGTGCATGGGAACTGGCGCTGGGCGGACTGATCGCTTGCGGTGTCGGCCCGAGGATCAAGAGCGAGGCAGCGTGCGGAATATTGGCCGCGGCCGGATTGGCGATGATCGCGTTGGCGGTGGTCTGGATCACGCCTGCGATGCCGTTTCCTGCGCCCGCCGCGCTTCTCCCCGCAATCGGAGCTGCACTGGTCATTGCCTATGGCGCCAGCGGCCCTGCATGCATTGCGTTGTCTCTTTCTCCCGTGCGCTGGATCGGGCGGATCTCTTATTCGACCTATTTATGGCACTGGCCGATCATGGTTTTCTGGCGTCTGGAATATGGCATTGCTCCGGATCGCTGGACAAGGGTGGGGTTGGTCGCCGCATCGCTGATCGCAGGTGCTGTCTCATATTACGCGATTGAGCGTCCCGCACAGAAATGGATGCAGGCGCAGACATATCGTCGGGTGTTTCGCATTGCGATCGGCAGCTTTGCTCTGCTTGTTCTCGCCGCGCTTGCAGCCAATGCGCTTGCCCCGTCTCTGCGCTCCGGCCCCGCTGCCCGGATGGCTGTGACATTGAGCAATCAGGCCGAGGAGCGACGACAGACGCAATACCGGATGGGCGAATGCTTTGGCTACACGATCAAGATGGATGCGTGTCTGAGGCCAAGCGATGCCGATAATGATGTGGCCGTTCTGGGGACCAGCTATGCTGCAATGCTGTGGCGTGCCGTGGCGGAGGAATATCCGGACAGGGCCGTGCATCAGGCGACAGTGCTGGGCTGCCCTCCGGTCATGGGCGCCCAAGGCAGTGCGGATTGTATCGCGGCCAACCGCTCTGTCTTCGATCGGGCGCTCTCCGGCGAGATCGAGCATCTTGTCCTCGCCGCGCGCTGGTTTGAAAGCGATGCGCCCGCATTGTCGGAGACTGTTTCAAAGATGCGCGCTGCAGGTGTTGATGTCACCGTTATCGGACCGCCGGTGGAATATGACCAGTCATTCCCGCGCATATTGGCGATTGCAGAGCGCAGGGATGACCCGTCGCATATTGAGCGCCTTCGCCGGTCGGACCGCGATCCGATTGACTCCATTCTGGAGAAAGCCGTCACGCAAGCTGGCGGGCGATATATTTCCCAGCTTGAGTTCGAATGCCCTTCATCGGGCGGGGTGCGCCGCTGCCGTACGCTGGCGAGTGACGGCTTGCCGATCCATTACGATACGGGCCACCTCACCCTGCAGGCAGCGCGTGACTTCGTTTCAGCGGCTGACCCGCTCGCCCCAAGCGAAACACGCCCATGATGGTTGTATAAAAGCGTCAAAAGACTTGTAGCTTTGCGTCAGGCGGTCCACAGTGTTCGGGTCATGGGGGAAATTGTGGGAAAACGCACTGAAGCAGATGCGGGCACGAAAGTGCGCGGTCATTTTTATGCTCCGCCAGCGCAGTTCGACGGCTGTTTTACAAGTTTCTACCAGCTTGTCCTCGATGTTGAGGACGGGGCGACGGTGGTGGATTACTTGCTGCCGGAATGGGCCAATATACGCTTCTTCGCAGGCGCTGTGCCGAATGCGGAAATTGGCCGCACGACGCTGACTGACAGCGCCTTCGTTGCGACCGGGCCGAGTTCGCTGCCGTGCCGTTTCGAATTGGGCACAGCGCGGATGTGGGGGGTCGGGTTTCTTCCTTTGGGCTGGGCCCAGTTCATCGACGCTGACGCCTATGACTGCACCAATATCATCGTCGACGGCGCGCAGCATCCTGCGTTTCGGAAATTTGCATCGCTGACTGACGATCTGGTCGACCTTTCAAACACTCCGGAAGAACAGTTCAAATTCATAGTCGAATCGCTCGACAGGATGATGCGCCCCACCAGGGATGAAGCGAAAATCATGCGCGTGCACGATGCTCTGGTGAATGGGGAGTGCGGCACAGTGAGCGCTCTGGCAGATCGCTGCGCCATGAGTATCCGGACGCTGGAGAGGGTTTGCCAGCGCTATTTCGGCTTCACACCCAAGCTGCTGATGCGGCGGCAACGGTTTATGCGGTCGTTGGCCAGCTTCATGCTGCACCAGTCGCAATCCGGCTCCAGCCGGTGGACTGAAGTGATGGATGAGGAATATCACGATCAGGCGCAGTTCACGCGGGAGTTTCGCGAATTCATGACGATGCTGCCGAGCGAGTATGCCGCGCTTGATCATCCGATTCTTTCCGCATTCATGGAAGCGCGCGCGCGTATCTGGGGGAGTGCAGCCCAGACGCTGGATAGCCCGGCAGACAATCACGATTGAATATCCTGACTTTCCGGCGAGATTGTCACGAAGATGACAACGCTATGTTTAGCTCGCTATGCTAGCGCTTCGGGCTAGTTGAGGGGGAAACTCCGGTCAGGGATCGATAATCAGGCCAATGCACTCCGAACACGGCTGAGCCGTAGTTTTGAGGACTAAAACATTGAAATAAAGTGATTTCGTTCAGACGAATCATCGTGTCCCCACTTTCGGTTTTAGGCCTCGTGTTTGCCATGCCTGTCCCGAAAATCGCTCACCTCCGAGCGGTTGGACAGCACCCTATCACAAGGGCGTGGCAACATGGTTCAGCAACAAAAACGCAAGACACTCAGAGCCCATCTCAACGGCAATTTCGTCCGCCGCAAATTGCCTCCTACCGGAAGAGAGTATGCGATCCACGATACCAAGCTTCCCGGCTTCGGTATACGCGTAAGGTCCAACGGAAAAGCCTTCTGGTTTGTGCGACCAAGACGCCGTGGGAGAAGTCGTCGGATCATGCTCGGCAGCGTCGGTGAGGTCGATGCCGTGACGGCGCGCAAGCAGGCTAAGAAGGTGCTGTTCGAAGCCGCGCTCGACGGGCTTCCGCGTCAGCGTAAATCCGTTAAATCGCTCACCTTCGCCGAGTTCGTCGACACCTACTGGCGAGACATTGCGCGCGGGTGGAAGCCATCGACGGTGGGGCGCAATTGGCACGCTTGGACAAACATGCTCATGCCCGAGTTTGGGCCGTGCCGTTTAGCGTCGGTCACGCGTGAAGACATCGTTCGCTGGCGCGATGGGTGCGCGGGGGCGGATGCGTGCAAGTTCAACCGTTCTGTGCCAGTTTTGTCGTCGCTGTTCCAGTATGCCGAAGCGCTCAAGATCACGCCGAAGGGCTCTAATCCATGCCGGGGTATTCCGCGCTACAAGACCCGGCTGCTTGAGCGCTATTTGACGCCGAAAGAGTTCCGGCGGTTGGGACGCGAGCTGGCTCAAGCGGAAGCGGAGTTTCCCGCGCAAGTGGCGATCATCCGACTTCTGCTCTTTAATGGTGCGCGGATTTCCGAGATCCGCGATCTTCAGTGGGAATGGGTCAAACCACCGCATCTTATGCTGCCCGACAGCAAGACCGGGCCGAAGGTGATTTACTTGAACAGTCAGGCGATTGCGGTCTTGAAGGGCGTCAAGCGCATCAAGGGCTGCCCGTTCGTGTTTCCGAACCCATCGCTCACCAAGCCAATCACTATCCAACGCTGGTGGGCGACGTTTCGCAGGCAATGCGCCTTGCCCGATGTCCGCATCCATGATTTGCGTCACAGCTTTGCCTCTGTCGCGATTGCACAGAATGTGCCGCTGGCAACGATTGGAACTCTGCTCGGGCATGTGCTCCCGGAAACGACCGCGCGCTATGCGCATCTAGCAGACGATCATATCGCCGATGCGGCGCAGCGCGTCTCGGGAATGCTGGCGCAAGCCATCGGGGTGAGCCGATGAACGCGCGGGCTCTAAACGAAGTCCTCGACGACGCGCTTGCTCAAATAGGGCTTGATCCCGAACAGCGACGTCGCCCCAAAGGGCGCCAGCGTGCGACCGAGTGGCTTGGAATCGAGCCGGGGTTTGGCTTGCGACATTATCCTAATGGCAGGTCGGTCTATATCGTTCAGGCGCGGATGGGCGGGAGAAATCGCACTGTAACGATCGGGTCCGCCGCTGTTCTGTCCGTAGCTCAAGCGGCGAAGGTGGCGCGGTTGGTCTTGGCTCATGCTCGCGTGGGCGGCGATCCGGCTTCGACCAAACAGCGCGTCAAAGGCGCGCCGCTGTTCCAGGATTTCCTCGATGAGTTCTGGGAGAAATGGTCAGGGCGCTGGGCGGCCAAAACCCTTTCGGTCAATACTTACTATCGTCGCCTTTATCTCGACGGCTGTTTCCCCGGCCTCGGCATCGACGAGATTAATGAGGGGCATGTCACTGAGTGGTTCGCGCGGCTCAACGACGAAGCGCCTCCCGGTGCCGCCAATATGGTTCTCGGCATACTGAACCTCATGCTCAACAAGGCGGAGGACTGGGGCTACCGTCTTGACCACACCAATCCTTGCCGCGCGGTGCGCAGGAACAAGCGTAAAAAGTTTGAGCGCTACCTCAGCATCAAAGAGCTGTATCGACTTGGCTGTGTTTTGGCCGAGTGGCGGCAATCGGAAGATCCAATGAA
The DNA here is from genome assembly GCA_034211135.1 of Pseudomonadota bacterium. Taxonomy (GTDB): domain Bacteria; phylum Pseudomonadota; class Alphaproteobacteria; order Sphingomonadales; family Sphingomonadaceae; genus Erythrobacter. The sequence continues at coordinate 964 of JAXHVK010000043.1, read as the reverse complement.
GCGGCTTAGCGCGTCAGCGACGACCTTATTGCTCTTGACCGGCTGCAGGCGAGGGGAGATCCTTGGGCTGCATTGGGGTGACATCAAAGGGCGGCGCATCAAGCTGCGTCAAGCAAAGACCGGCCCCCGAACGGTCTGGCTTGGAGCCGAAGCGCAGGTGCTACTCCAAAATTTGCCACGTCACGAAGGCGTCGACTGGGTGTTTTGGAATTCGGGCGCACAAAAGCCGATCAGGGCCTATGACGCTTATTGGCGATCGATGCAGGCTCAGGCTGGGCTGTCCGGAGTGCGACTGCACGATCTGAGACACACCTTTGCCAGTCATGCAGCCATGAACAAGGAAGCGCTGCCGATGATCGGCAAGCTACTAGGGCACCGTCAAATCCAATCAACCTCGCGCTATGCGCATCTGGATGATCGACACATACTCGAGGCAGCCGAAACAGTGGGGGCTACCGTTGAAAGAATGATGTCTGTGGGTTGAATATGCTGTAAGCGGCGCGTCGTTCTCAAGCATTAGTTCACAGACGGTTCGCTGGCGGCTTGGGTTCGAAAGCGAAAGTTGAGAAAACGATCAAAGAACGGTCACTGTTATTCGGCATAAACTTGGCCAGGAACGGACCGTCGAGTACTTAGACCTCGGTTGTAAGACGCTGTTGTTTGCCGCTGCGTAGGGTGTGTTGTCACGTCCCTATGTGCGCGGACGTTTCAAGCTGCACTAGAAGGCATTGATGCCGGTGACGTATATGCTGCCTTTGGTTTAGCGCGTCTCAAGATCGCGGGCGATGCTGCTGGTGAGGATTGCAAGACTGGTCATGATGTGAGTCCTTCAGTTGCTCGAACCGAAGACCATATCCAGACTTCCGAACATCTTAAAGCAGCAGGGCAAAGCAGACTGCACTGCGGGGCTGGCGACATGTCATCGGCAATAGGAGAACCTGTTCGAGATGGTTGGTGCGGGCGG
>JAXHVK010000042.1:0-20523 GCA_034211135.1 Pseudomonadota bacterium | reverse complement strand
CCGGAACGATAGACATCCATGATCCCCGGCACGCCTAACACGCTGTCCGGTTCGAACGTCAGCGGATCTAGATAATCGTCATCAACGCGGCGATAGAGCACATCAATCGGCTTGTACCCGCTCGTCGTGCGCATCTGGACGCGTCCGTTCACAACGCGAAGATCGCTACCCTCGACCAGCTCCGCGCCCATCTGATCGGCCAGGAACGCATGTTCGAAATAGGCAGAGTTGTAGATACCCGGCGTCAACACCGCGACGCAGGGCTTGCCCTCGCAAGCAGGCGGCGCGCAAGCCGCCAGACTGCGGGCAAGGCGGCGCGGATAGTTGGAGACTGTTTCCACCGGCACCTTGCTAAAAAGGTCGGGGAACATCGCCATCATCGTCTCGCGGTTCTCCAGCATGTAAGAAACACCAGACGGTGTGCGGGCATTGTCTTCGAGAACGAAAAATTCATCCGGCCCTGTGCGAACCAGATCAATGCCGACGATGTGGGTGTAGATGCCGCCCGGAGGGGTAAAGCCCACCATATTTGGCAGCCAGGCATCGTTCTGGCGAAACAGCCTTTCCGGCACACGACCCGCGCGGATGATTTCCTGACGGTGATACAGATCATAGAGGAAGCTGTTGAGCGCCCTCACCCGTTGTTCAATCCCGCGTGTCAGTCTGCGCCATTCGCCCGCCGTTATGATGCGGGGCACCATGTCGAACGGGATCAGCCGCTCTTCAGCCTCGTCCTCTCCGTAAACGTTGAAAGTGATGCCGGTGCGGCGGAAACTGTCATCCGCCTCTGCATTCTTGCGCTTGAGCCAGGCGCCGTCCTGTTGATCCAGCCAACCGCAGTAATCGGCATAGGCGGGGCGGACAGAGCCGCTTTCCTCGTACATCTCGTCAAAGTTCTGAGGCTTTTCGGAGTTTGCGTTCACTGCGGATCCCGACTGCGATTGCTGCATGTGCGAAGGTTGTAGCGGGACATGGCAAAAAGAAAAGGGCTATGCCGTAGCGCCAATCGCCACGCGAGAATGCGCAGGTATCAGCGATCCAGTTCTTTAAGAACCGTCGCGATCGCTTCGGGCGAATATGTAAAGCCCATATGCGTGCAGTTGACTGCAATTGCGCGATCCCGCTCGCCCGGACGGCCAGCGGCACAGTCGGAAGAAATCACGCTGTCCTGCCTGCCCCAAAGAGCGATGGTTTCAACCGGCGGCTTTTTCGAAACATCGGCCTCAATCGGAGGCGCATCGACGGGGTGGCCTGTGATGAACTGATAGGCGCGCCAGACATTGTTGGCCCGTGGGTTTCCGGAGAATGGCGATCCCATCGAAATCACTTTGGAAACCGCGTGAGGGTGGCGATTGGCAAGCTCCCGTGCGTACACCCCGCCAAGGCTCCAACCTACCAGAGCGATGGGTTCACCAGCACGATCATGGATGTCGAGCAGACGCTGTTCCAACTGGTCAAAGCGTTCAGGCGTCGGCCCCCAATTGCGACCCTGACCCCAGCGCTTTGCCGTGTGCCCTGCGCGCTCAAGCTGCCGCGCGAAGTAACGCATCTTGCGCGGATGGGCGGCGAAACCGGGCAGGATCAGCACTGTCTGAGGGCTGCGCGCCGGGGCGACTTCCATCCGGCGGAATACGCGGCGCGCCGGTTCTGCCAGCACGTCAAGCTCTGCAAAAAGACGGCGGGCCGCCGGTTTTCCGACTTCCTGATCACCCGCTGACTGCCGCGCGAGCGCGATGCGGCGGGCAAACTCTGTCTCAGCCCACACAGGAGCAGGTTGAAAGATTTGTGAAAGGGAAAACCGTGATGCCATAAAACCGTAATACTCCACTTTAGTGAATGCCCGGTGAAGGCTTACGGTTCCATGGCAATTTCAGCGGTGCATCAGGCGTCGCATTCTCCGATGCGTTCCTGCACGAATGACATTTCGATCTTGACCGCGCCAAGGCCCGGCATTTCGCCATCCATTTTCATGTCCATGTCCTGCTTTGTCGGGGTGACATTGCCGTTCATGGCAATCAACATGTCGCCGGTACCGTTTTCGTTACAGCTCATTTTCATGTCGACCTTGCTTCCATCAATGTTGAAGCTGTTGATTTCGCACGCGTCACTACGCCCTTTCTCAATCGACTCTTTAAAGCCGCCTGCAGCATCTTCTTCGGTCAGGCAAAACTCGCTGGTGACGTTCATGGCATTACCCATCATCGCCTTCATCTCTTCCGGAGCGCCCGGAATTTCCGCGTCCACAAAGGTCATGGTGGATTTGTATTTGCCGGGCAGCGGCTTCAGCTCATCACCCGAAGCCTCAATCGCCTCGCGTGCCTCTTCTGCGGTGACAGAGCCATCGCCATCCGCGTCAGCATCGGTCGCACCGCCACCACATGCAGTCAGGGCAAACGCACCGAGGCTCACGATAAGGGCGTGTTTCATAATTCAATCCTCCCAGAGAAAATGGTAATTTCCGGCGACCCGGCTGATGTCGGTGATATTGTGGCGCAGGCTACGGGTCTGTGATCTGCGGCACAACCACAATAACAAGTTTGGGGGCGACAAACCGCCCAGCGATCCCCATATCTTCGGACATGGCTGAACTCGTAATCCGTCGTGGGCTGGCAGAGCCCGAAACTGGGGAAGATTTCACCCCGCACCGCCCCAACCGTCCGGAAAAATCCATGCCGGGCAAACGGTTCGAAATCGTCTCGGATTATGAACCCGCTGGCGATCAACCCACGGCCATCGCGGAACTGGTCGCGGGCGCGCGTGAGGACGAAAAGACGCAAACGCTGCTGGGCGTTACCGGTTCGGGCAAAACGTTCACCATGGCCAAGGTGATCGAGGAATTGCAGCGCCCTGCCCTGATCCTTGCCCCGAACAAAATCCTCGCCGCGCAGCTTTACGGGGAAATGAAAAGCTTCTTTCCCAACAATGCGGTCGAATATTTCGTCAGCTATTACGACTATTACCAACCCGAAGCCTACGTCCCGCGCTCCGACACTTACATCGAAAAAGAGTCGAGCGTGAACGAAGCGATTGACCGCATGCGTCACTCGGCCACGCGGGCTTTGCTGGAGCGCGATGACGTGATCATCGTCGCATCGGTATCGTGCCTTTACGGTATTGGTTCGGTCGAAACATATTCTGCGATGATCTTCGACATCAAGAAAGAAGAGGTGATCGACCAGCGCGAGATCATCCGCAAGCTGGTTGCCCTGCAATACAAGCGCAACGATGCGGCATTCACGCGCGGCTGTTTCCGGGTACGCGGAGACAATCTGGAAATCTTCCCCAGCCACTATGAAGACACCGCCTGGCGCGTCAGCTTTTTCGGGGACGAGATTGAGGAAATCGCCGAATTCGATCCGCTGACGGGCAAGACTGCAGCAAAGCTGGACAAGGTACGTGTCTATGCGAATTCGCACTATGTGACGCCCGGCCCGACGATGAAACAGGCGATGGAGGCCATCAAGTTCGAGCTGGCCGAACGGCTGAAAGAGCTTGAAGAAGAAGGAAAGCTGCTCGAACATCAACGGTTGGAACAGCGCACCCATTTCGACCTCGAAATGATCGCGGCGACAGGCAGCTGCAACGGGATTGAGAATTACAGCCGCTTCCTAACCGGAAGGCTGCCGGGTGAACCGCCGCCCACACTGTTTGAATATCTGCCCGACAATGCGCTGCTGTTCGTCGATGAAAGCCACCAGACTGTGCCGCAGATCGGCGCGATGGCGCGCGGGGACCACCGGCGCAAGATCACTCTGGCCGAATACGGGTTCCGCCTGCCGTCATGCATCGACAACCGGCCCTTGCGCTTCAACGAATGGGACGCGATGCGCCCGCAAACCTTCTGCGTGTCCGCGACACCCGGACCGTGGGAACTGGAGCAGACCGGCGGCGTCTTTGCCGAACAGGTTATCCGCCCGACTGGCCTGATTGATCCGCCCGTCACCATCCGTCCGGTCGAAGATCAGGTACAGGATTGTATTCAGGAATGCCTCGCCACGGCGAAGAAGGGTTACCGCACACTCGTCACCACGCTGACAAAGCGGATGGCGGAAGATCTTACCGAATTCATGCATGAAGCCGGCGTGCGTGTGCGTTACATGCACTCAGATGTGGAGACGCTGGAACGTATCGAGCTTATCCGCGATTTGCGGCTTGGCGTTTACGATGTGTTGATCGGCATCAACCTTCTGCGCGAGGGGCTGGACATTCCCGAATGCGGACTCGTCTGCATTCTGGATGCCGACAAGGAAGGTTTCCTGCGCTCGGAAACCTCTCTGGTTCAGACAATTGGCCGCGCGGCGCGTAACGTTGATGGCCGCGTGATCCTTTACGCAGACCGCGTAACCGGCTCGATGGAACGCGCGATGGCGGAAACCGACCGACGCCGCGAAAAACAGGAAGCGTACAACAAAGAACACGGCATCACGCCAAAGACGATCAAGCGCGATATTGCCGATATCGTGGCAGACACCGCATCGAAGGATGGCGTTACGGTCGATACCGGTGATGAAGAGGTCAACAACCTCGTCGGTCACAATCTGCGCTCTTACATCGAAGACCTGGAAAAACGGATGCGCGATGCCGCTGCCAATCTCGAATTCGAGGAAGCGGGCCGCCTGCGCGACGAAATCCGCCGCCTCGAAAACGACGAACTCGGCCTGCCCGATGGCGAGAAGAAAGCGCCCATCGTTGGCCGGTCTAACGAAGGCAAGCCCGGCACAAGAAAGACCCGCTACGGCAAGTTGCGCGCGAAACGGATGGGCGGCAAGCCGTAGGGCTGCTTGCCTCTTGATGATCTGCCGTCAGGGTGCTTTACAACGCGCCCATGAAAGCCCCGATCATCAGCGCACTAGGCGCCGCCGCTCTCGCCTTTACCTCCAGCCCGGCATTCGCCGATGCGCATATGGAGGGGAAAGCAAAATCCGCCTCAGCAACGATCACGCCGCAGGTGAAGTCGAAGAACTTCACCGGCACTTTCGGCGGCGTGCGCGTGCCCTACACCGCGACAATCGCGGAGACGGTCCTGACCGATGGAGCGGGCAAGCAGGAAGCGGTGATCGTCACGACATCCTATGTCAGATCGCCGCGTGACACATCACGCCCCGTTTTCTTTATCTATAACGGTGGGCCAGGTTCAGGCTCTGTCTGGCTGCAAATGGGCGCCTTCGGACCTAAGCGCGTCGCAATCCCTTCCGATGCGCGCGACGATGGGGCCCCGCCTTATCCCGTGGTCGATAATCCGGACAGTCTGCTCGATGTCGCAGACCTTGTCTTCATTGATCCGCCGGGCACGGGTTACAGCTATCTGACCAGAGGGACAGACAAGAAGAAGTATTACGGCCTGCGTCAGGATGCGCGCGCTATCGCCGAAGTGATCCGCCGCTGGATCAATGACAATGGCCGCTGGGGCAGCCCCAAATATATCGGCGGCGAAAGCTATGGCACAACCCGCACCGCCATGCTGGCGGACGAGCTGGAGGGCGCGACCTATAACGACGTTGGGCTAAACGGTCTTATCCTGATTTCGACCATCCTCGATTTCGCCGGTAGAGAGCCGACACCGGGCAATGAAATGGCCTACATCGTCACTCTGCCGAACATGGCGGCTGCTGCCTATTACCATGGGAAGGTACAGGCGGAATCGGTTGAGGCAATCGCTCAGGAAGCGCGCGAATTCGCTATCGGACCTTTCGCGACCGCTCTGCTTAAAGGGCAGGACCTGCCCGCTGCGGAGCGCGCCGCCGTACGCGCGCGCCTGTCACAACTGACCGGCCTTTCCGAACAATATCTGGATCAGGCCAACCTACGGGTCACCTCGCAGCGCTTTTACAAGGAATTGCTGCGCGATCGCGGGCTTACGATTGGGCGGCTTGATGCGCGTTACACGGGCCGCGATTACGACAATGCGGGTGAAACACCCGATGCGGACCCCAGCTTCTACGGTATTGATGCTGGTTACACCGCCGCGATCAATGAATGGGCGCGCGATGGTCTGGGGTTTGAAACAGACCGTGGTTACAATTCCATCGGGCGAGAGCCGGGTGCGAACTGGGACTGGAAACTGGGCAGCGGGTGGAGCCGCAACGCCTATCTGAATGTCGCGCCCTTTATTGGCCGCGCAATGCGCCAGAACAGCGGCCTGAGGGTCTTCAACGCGCAGGGCTGGTACGACTTTGCGACGCCGTTCTTCGGCGCGGAATACTCGCTTAACCGCTATGGCATCCCGCAGGACCGCCTGACGTTCAAATATTATGATGCGGGCCACATGATGTATATCCGCGACGAAGATCGCGTGCAGCTGAGCCGCGACATCCGTGAGTTTATCCGCGCACGATGAGGCAGCTTGCAATTCTGGCCGCTTTCGCCGTTCTGGCAGGGTGCAAGCCACCGCCAACCGATGAAGGGCTGGATCGCGAATTGCCTGCTGAGCCTGTGCAGTTCGCGTCCGAACCCCTGCCCTCTCCCGATACAGAAGGGGCAATCTGGGTCCGCAGCAATACAGCTCAGCGGATCAGCTATGGTGTTCCCGGCCATCAGGCAGTGCTGGCGATAACATGTCTTTCAGACAGCAATCCGCCGCGCTTGCGCATCACCAGAAACTCTCCCGCTGACAAAGGGGCCGGCGCGCTGTTGGCGCTGGTCGGCAACGGGGCGATCGGGCGGCTGCCTGTCGATGCGACTGAAATCGCGGAAAAAAGCGTTTGGCGCGGTGAGGTTCTGGCCGCAGACAGTGCGCTTGAGCCGCTGGCAGGTCCGCGGCAATTGACCGCGACCATTCCGGGCGCTGGTATGGTCACGATCAATCCCAGCACGCTTCCCATGCAGTTCCTCAGCGCCTGTCGCGAGAGCGAAACACTGACAGAGAACCTTTCTGCGGCTGAAAGCGCTGACTAAGGGGTGCGCTGCGCCCGTTCGGTCAGCATATCCGGCGTCAGGACTTGCGGTAACTGTTCCGGCTCCGCATCAGGCTCATACCAAAGATATAGCGGCACGCCCGCAGCGCCTTGCTGTGTCAGGAATGCTGTGATTTCCTCATCGCGCACGGTCCAGTCACCCACCATTGCAACGACGCCTGCTTCCTCGAAAGCGTCTTTTACCGCCTCACGCTCTATCGCGACGCTTTCGTTCACTTTACAGGTGACACACCAGTCGGCGGTGAACCACAGGAATACTGGTTTGCCCGTCGCACGGGCTTTGGCCAGCGCATCTCCTGAAAATTCCAGTGGTGCCAGTAAAGAAGTGCTCAGATCGCGCGAAGGCGGAGCATAGCTGGCCGGAAGGGCAACAGCACCGAACACCAGAAAGGGCGCCGCGACCAGGCCGAATGCAGGCCATGCCATCTTGCCCGCGCGCTGCAGCTTGCCCGTGATCCACAAAGCCAGCATCACGCCGAACACCACCAGCAGGGCAAACATCGCAAAGCCGCGCCCGCCCAGTTGCGCCGTCAGCCATACCAGCGCAATCGCTGTCAGGCCCATCGGGATTGCCATCACAAACCGGAACGTTTCCATCCACGCGCCCGGCTTAGGCATGCGGCGGCGCAGAGCCGGAACGAAACCGATCAACAGAAATGGCAGCGCCAGACCCAGTCCCAGCATTGCGAACAGCAACAGGGCGAGCGGTGCAGGTAATAGCAGGGCCGCGCCAAGAGCAGCCGCCATGAACGGCCCCGTGCAAGGTGTGGCGGCGAATGCAGCCAGCAATCCGGTGGCGAAAGCACCGCCCGCGCCTTTGCGTGCGCCTGAGCCTGTGTTGATACTGGGCAGCTCAAATACCCCTGCAAAATTGGCAGTGATGGCCGCGGCGAGGATCAACAGCACGATCACGACAGCAGGTTCCTGCAATTGGAACGCCCAACCCACTTGCTGGCCTGCCGCTCTTAAAGCCAGCATCAGCGCGCCCAGCCCAACGCAGGCAAGAACCACTCCAGCGGTGTAGGCAATGCCTTCAACCCTCGCTTCCGCTTCGCTCCCGCCCGCGCGGGCCAATGACAATGCCTTCAGGCTCAGGATCGGGAAAACACACGGCATTATGTTGAGGATCAGTCCACCAACCAAAGCGCCCAGAGCCAGCGTCCAAAGCGCAGGCATCGCCTGCCCCGCAGGAGCAGCAATCACCTCTCCTCCATCCGGAACCTCTCCGGTGGTGGCGGTAAATACCACTCCGGCCTCATCACCGAAGGACAAGATGCCCTCAACCTGCGAAGGCATGTCGACGCCATCGCTTTCCAGAGGGATCTCCACCACCAGCACATCGCCATTGCGTCGAATGGTCTGAACCGCCGCGTACTGAACCAATTGCTCATTTGCGATGAAAGCATGCGGATCGGGCAGCTTCACCGCTTCGGGCAACGGAATGGCGACGCGCAGATTGCCGCCCGCGAAGTCAAACGCAGATGCCGCGTCCAGAGCAGGCGCGATCTCCGCGCGCCATTTCGGAAAGTCACCCAGCCCGATGCTCGCATTCAGCAGCTTGTCCTGCGGCACGCACACACGATCAGTACAGGCCAGATATTCGACCCGCCCGGAAAGCGCAGGCACGCCCTCAATCACGGCATCCTCGGGCACGCTCACGGGCACAAGAACAACATACTCGCCCTCGTAAATGTGATTCATCAAATCGCCGATCAGCAACCGTTCGGGCACCGGGTAAAGCTCTTCGCCAACTGCCCAGCCATCCGGCAGGTCAAGTTCCAGCCGCATGCCCTGCCCCGCGTCGCCGGGGTTTTTCCAATAGCCATGCCATTCGGGCGCGCTGGGCGTGAATTTTAGCGCCAGCATCCATTCCCCGCCCGCCTTAGGCAGCCCGTCCGCCAGCAATTCGACCGCGATATTGGCATCGCCGTAATATTCGCGCCGCTCCGGCTCCGAGTCTTGCGCATGTGCCCCGATGGCAAGCGTCATGCTTGCGAGGAGCGCAAGCACCCATGCAGCGAAGTATCGGATCGGGAACGGGAACATTCTTGCCTCGGTCACATACAAGCCTCTAGGGCGGACAGATGGTATTCGTAAAGCATGCGAGCAAGGTGACATGAGCCAAGTTGACCAAAACGCCGATACAGAAACCCGCGACCTTCTGATCCTGGGCGGTGGCCTTGTCGGCATGACGCTTGCGCTGGCGGCAGCGAAGAAGGGCATGACAAGCCACGTCATCGACCGCGCCGACCCTGCCGAACTGACGGCAGAAGGCTTCGATGATCGCGCCACTGCAATCTCGACTGCCAGCTGGCATTTGTTCAGCAATATTGGGATTGCCGACGGGCTGGAACAGTTCGCCTGCGATATCGCCAGCATTGCAGTGACTGATCAGAACAAGCCGGGCCGGATTGATTTCCAGCCTGAACCGCACGAAGGGACTTTGGGCCGCATGTTCCCTAATCTTCGCCTTCGCCTCGCGATGTTTGAGGCCGCTGCGAAGGAACCGCTGATCAACTGGGTTTCCAAGGCGGAAATCACGGAACGCCAGCGTTCCGAATTCGGCGTCGCAGCGGTTCTTGCCGATGATCGGAAACTGAAAGGCCGATTGATGGTCGCTGCCGAGGGGCGTCAATCACCCACGCGCGATCAGGCTGGCATCACTATCGCCAAGTGGGATTACCACCACCGCGCCATTATCGCGGGTCTCACCCACTCGAAGCCGCATGACAATGTCGCGTGGGAGATATTCTATCCCGCCGGTCCTTTCGCGTTGTTGCCTTTGAACGACGATGCCGATGGCACGCATCGCTCCTCCCTTGTCTGGACGGTGTCCGATGAAGAGGGTCGCGGTGTCATGAAGCTGGGCGACCGCGCATTTCTGGCCGAAGTCGAAAAGCGCATGGGCGGCGTACTGGGTGATGTGAAAAGTGTGGGTGTACGCTCCAGCTGGCCGCTCGGTTTTCACCATACCGCCAAGATCACCGGAGAGCGGCTTGCGCTGATAGGCGATGCCGCGCACGGCATTCACCCGATTGCAGGACAGGGGCTTAACCTTGGCCTGCGCGATGCGGCGGCGCTGGTCGAAGTGCTGGCCGACGGGGCGCGGATCGGGCTGGATCCTGGCGATGCGCAATTGCTCAAACGGTACGAAAACTGGCGCGGGCTAGACAGCTTTATGGTCGCATTGGCGACTGACGGGTTGACCCGGCTGTTTGGCGTTCCGGGCACTGCGGCATCAGGCATTCGCCGCCTTGGCATGGCAGGCGTACAGCGTATTCCGATGCTCAAGACGTTCTTCATGGACGAAGCCCGCGGCGTATCCGGCGATCTGCCGGAATTGCTGCGCGCCTAATCTTCGCTTGACGCCTCAACCGGGCTGACCTGATTGACGAGATTGCCCGCACCATCGCGCAATCCGCGTTGATCGAGAACGGCCGCCGCCTCGATATTCTCCAGCGCTTCCATCGCGGCGGCAAAGCGTTCTGCGTCGGCAATCCAGCTTGCCGCTTTGGCCGCGCCCGGCATTGCGCGAACTTCTTCAATGGCACTGCGATAGCGGCCCTGCTCCATCGCGTAGCGGGCACGCTCAAGGCGTTGCTGAGGCTGGCTCGAAGGCGTGCTCTCGCGGCGGATCACGAACAATTCGCCCAGTTCACGTTGAAACGCTTCCCATGACGGGCCTTCGCTGGTTTCCTCCAGCTGCGGGCCCAGACCATCAAGCCGCGCCAAAAGCCCGTCCAGACGGATGGGCGGATTGCTGCGGGTAAAGCTGATAATCGTATTCACCGCATTGGGCCGTTCATCGCCGAAACGCACGCGCAACTGGTCTGCAAGATAGCCCAGTTCATCCCCGCGTTCGACCAGACGGCGCGTGGCGAAGGCGATCAGCAGTGCCTCTGCGCGCGCCGCATTGCCCGCTGCAGCCTGCGATTGCAGCGCCAGACGGGCCAGCCGCTGTTCAGCCGCCGCGAGGCGCTGATCAAGGCCGCCTTGCTGCTCTGCCACGCGTGTAACCGCTTCAACCGCCTCTTCAGGGGTCTCTGCTTCGAGCGCATCTGCCAGCGGTGTCGCAGAGGGCGATATAGACGCGCTGGGCGGAGCGATCGGCGTGGGTGATGATGTGGCAAGCGTCGGTTCGTCGCCCGGTGCCTCAACAGCATCGGAAGCGTCCGAACCATACCACGTGAAATAACCGACGACCCCGCCGCCAATCAGGAAGGAAACCAGCGCGGTCAGCAGCACGCCCTTACCGGACGAGCTTTTTCTGCGGCTCCCATATTTCGATTCCATGCGTTCTCTTATCCGCTGACCCAACAATCCCAGACACTTGCGTTACCGGCGTCTTCCGTCCGGTTTATGTAGGCACGCGACCGCGAAAATCACGTAAATCCGCAAATGTATCCTGACCGCGTTATAGGCACAGCTTTGCGACCATTGCCAGCAACGCCTCGTCGTTTGGATGTTCTGGAGTGTGGATAGACCGCCATCCAGAACCTGCCGCATGGCTGATCCGCGCGCCCAAAGCTGCGAGCGAGATTTCGGACTTGTCTATTTCAAGGCGGTCACATTCATTCGCGAAATGAACAGCTTGCGTCGCAGAGTGGAGAAGCGCGATGAAGCTGCCATCACCACCTTCAAACAGTGCCGGGTCAAGCGGCAAGGCCACGCTTTCGTAGGCGACAACCTCGCCGAAAGAAACTCCGGGGGGCGGCATCAGTTCGACCCTGTCAAAACCCGCCAATCGCAGGAAATGTATGGGGCGCGGTGCTGCATCGAGGACCTTTTGCAAACCGCCTTCGCCTCGCATTACGACGGTAAAACCCGCATCGCGGGCCACCTGCGCGGTTGCCCTTCCTACAGCATAAACAGGCTTGTCTATCAGCTGCGCAAGGGCCGCACCGCCGTGCCGTATAGCGTTCGCGCTACCGATAAGGAGGGCATCGAAACTGTCGGGGTCAGGACAATCCCATGATAGCGGGCGGATTTCCGACAGGGCATGACCAGTAATTTCCAAACCAGCAGCTTGCCCCGCAGCCAGCGTCGATGACAGGCCCGGCTCCGGTCTGAGCGCGATGATGCGCGTGTGCATCAGCCGGAAAAGTGTTCTTTGATTGCAGGCGTGGCTCGCGCCAGCAAATCTGCGGCGAGATCAGCAACCGCTGCGTGATCCCCCGCCGCGAAGTGGGCCTCCCCCTCAACCCGATCGGTTCCGTCAGGCGAAAAGATGGCCGCATGCATCGAAAGACCGCGTGCATAATGTTCGCACAAAACCGCAACCGGCGAATGACACGTCCCGCCAAGCTTCGCCAGCAAGGCGCGCTCCGCCTCCAGCTCCGCCCGCGTTTCGGCGTGGTCAAGTGCTGCCAGCGCGCCCAGGGTGTCTTCATCATCAGCCCTGCATTCCAGCGCAATCGCGCCCTGCGCTGCGGCGGGGATCCATTCATCTGTTTCCAGCGCATTGCCAACATCGCTCTGGTCCAACCGCTCAAGCCCCGCAGCGGCAAGAAACGTCACATCCGCTTCGCCCGCTTGCAGTTTTCCCAGACGCGTGGCGACATTGCCGCGAAAGGTCACGACCTTGCAGTCAGGCCTGATGTTCAGAAGCTGTGCAGCGCGACGCGGAGCGCTCGTCCCGACGACTGCGCCCGAAGGGATGGCGGCAATGCTCTGCGCGCCGACAAGGCAATCGCGCCTGTCCGCACGTGGCAGAACCGCCCCAAAAATGAACGCGTCGGGCCGCTCCGTCTCGACATCCTTGGCCGAATGAACGGCGACGTCAATCCGGCCTTCGTGCAGCCACACATCAAGCTCTTTGGTCCACAACGCCTTGCCGCCAATCTCCGCCAGCGGACGATCCAGCACCTTGTCCCCGCTCGCCACGACGGGCACCAGTTCCACATCGTTTTCGACCCATCCATGCGCTTCGCACAGGCGTTTGCGGGTTTCGTAGGCCTGCGCCATGGCCAGGGGCGAATTGCGCGTTCCCAGACGGATTTTCGCAGGCGCTGTCGTCATTTGAGTCATGGACTCCCCTCTCGTCACGCTTGCCCTAGACCGCACAACGACTAGATGGAAGCGCGATGGGATCACAACTGCGCCATAATCCGACAGAAAAGATCGTGCTCGGTATTGAATCGAGCTGCGACGAAACGGCCGTGGCGCTGGTGACAACGGACCGCCGCATCATTGCAGAACGGATTGCCAGTCAGGAAGAAGAGCACGCACCCTATGGCGGTGTCGTCCCTGAAATCGCTGCGCGGGCGCATGCGGAACGGCTTGCCCCGATGATTGATGCCGTCCTTGCCGAGGCGCAGGTTGAACTGGACGACGTGGACGCAATCGCAGCAACAGCAGGCCCCGGCCTTATCGGGGGCGTAATGGTTGGCCTTGTCAGTGCAAAGGCGCTGGCGATGGCATCCGACACACCTTTGATCGCGATCAATCATCTCGAAGGACACGCCCTGTCGCCGCGCCTTGCCGATGCGCAGCTCGCATTTCCCTATCTTCTGCTGCTTGTTTCGGGCGGGCATTGCCAGATCCTGCTGGTCGAAGGCGTTGGCGAATATCGACGCCTTGCCACCACGATTGACGATGCACTGGGCGAAGCGTTCGACAAGACGGCGAAGATTTTGGGCCTGGGCTATCCCGGCGGGCCTGCGGTGGAACGGTTGGCGAAAGAAGGCGACGCAAAAGCTGTGCCTCTGCCGCGCCCCTTAAAAGGATCGAAAGAACCGCATTTCAGCTTTGCCGGTCTTAAAAGCGCGGTTTTGCGCGCGAAAGAAAGCGGCGAGAACAAGGACGCCGACATCGCGGCCAGCTTTCAGGTCGCCGCGATTGACTGCCTGATCGACCGGTTGAAACACGCGTTGAAACGGATCGATACCCCGCCTGCACTGGTGGTGGCCGGAGGGGTCGCCGCCAATCAGTTTGTGCGCGCATCGCTTGAGGTTTTGGCCGCTGACAATGGCATGCGGTTCAGCGCCCCGCCATTGAAACTGTGCACAGACAACGCCGCGATGATCGCGTGGGCGGGCTGTGAAAGGCTACCACTGGGCCAGAACGATCCACTCGATTTCCGCGCGCGGCCCCGCTGGCCGCTGGATCCGGAAGCGGAGAAGGTTCGCGGCGCAGGAGTGAAAGCATGAGCCAGACGATTGGTGTGATTGGCGCAGGCGCTTGGGGAACCGCCCTCGCCCAAATGCTAAGCACAGATGGCCGGGAAGTGCTGCTTTGGGCTTATGAGCCGGAAGTGGTGGAAAGCATCAACACCAGCAACCGCAACCCGCTATATCTGCCAAGCGCGCAGCTTAGCTCCTCTATCCGTGCTTCCGGTAATCTGAGTGATTTTTCAGACCTGGACACCGTTCTGGGCGTCACTCCGGCTCAGGTACTGGGTAAGGTATTGTCAGGGCTTCAGCGATCGCCTCGCGATCTGGTTTTGTGCTCCAAGGGGATCGAGGCGGGCACGGGCCGGTTGATGAACGAAGTCGCAAAGGCTGCGTGCCCCGATAGCAAAGTCGCGGTGCTATCCGGCCCGACATTCGCGCACGAGGTCGCAGACGGCTTGCCAACCGCTGTTACGCTGGCCTGTTCAGGCGGGGAGACGCAGTGGGAGCGCCTGTCGCCCCATATCGCACGGCCTGCTTTCCGCCCCTATTACACCGACGATGTAACCGGCGCAGAGATTGGCGGGTCGATCAAGAATGTCCTCGCCATCGCCTGCGGACTGGTCGAAGGATTGGCTCTGGGCCAGAATGCGCGGGCTGCGCTGATCGCACGCGGCATGGCAGAAATGCTGCGTTTCGGAACCGCACTGGGTGCGCGGGCAGAAACACTTTCGGGCCTGTGCGGCATGGGCGATCTGGTGCTAACCTGCACCTCCACCGCAAGCCGAAACTTCTCACTTGGAAAAGCGCTAGGCGAAGGTGGCAATGCTGCCGATCTGATGGCTGACCGGACCACGGTCGCAGAGGGCGCGCATACAGCGCCCGTGCTGGCTGAACTCGCGCAGGAACGCGGGATCGCGATGCCGATAGTGGTCGGCGTTGATGCAATCCTGAAAGGCGCGGCTCCTGCAGATATCGTCGCGCAATTGCTTGCCCGTCCGCTCAAACGTGAGCGCGAGGAAAACGCGTGAGCCAACCCTCCGGCACCGATCCAAACGCACAGCCACGCCCCGCCAGCGCGCAAGACAGCGCGGGCGGGGAAGATATGGCCGCGCTTGCTAAAGGTGGTCGGCAGAACACTTTGGGCTTCATCATCCGTGCGCTGGGCGGCATCCCGTTCCTGTTTATCGGCTTTCGCCTTTATGGCGTTGACGAAATGGGGCGCTTTGCCGCCGCTTTCGTCATCATCGAAGTCTTCGCTCTCATCTGTGCGTTGGGAGAGAAACGCGGGCTTGCCCAACGGCTAAGTGACGGGGACGACGAAGAAGACGTCTCGCACACCAATCTGGTGTTTGACGGGATGCTGGCGGCATTCCTGTGGTCTTCATTGGCCTGTGTGCTGCTCTTGATATTCCCGCGCATCATCTTCCCTAGCGGCACCAATAGCGACGCCGATATCTGGATGATCGCGGCCATCCCCGCGATTGCGCTGACGGAAGTGCTGCTGGCTGCGCAGGCCTATCGCTACGACATTGCCACGACCGTCCGCGCACGCGCGATAGTCGAACCGTGGACAAAATCCATCGCGGTTGCTGCATTCTTCTATGCGCCTCTGCTGCATCCCGATCTCGCCTGGGCGCGCGAAGGCGGGATTGCTCTGGCGTTTGTCGCCGCTGTTTACGGTGCGCTGTTCACAGCTGCATTTTCGTTCCTGCGGACTTATGGCTTGCCAAAAGGTTGGCAACCGCGCCCGCGTTACCTGCTGCGCATGTCGCGCCGCGCCTTCCCGTTGATCGGAGCGGATGCGATCGAGCGCGGAACGCGGTTAATCGACGTATTCCTGCTGGGACAATTCGCGTCAGCCGGTGCGGTGGGGATCTACTTCTTCGCAAAAGAAGTGGTCAGCGTGCCACAAAAGCTGAAAACCAGCTTTGAACCGATCCTGGCCCCCGTCATTACGAAGAACCTCAAAATCAAGAATTACGAAGCCATCGCCGCGCAGGTGCAGCAGGTCGGTTTCTGGATCATCGCATTGCAATTGGCGATCGCACTCGCGCTGGCGATACCGGGTGAGGCTGTAATGGGTCTGGCCGGTCCCGCCATTGTCGGCGGCACAGGTGCGTTTGCAATCCTGCTGGCCGCAGAGGTGATTGCTTCTACGGCAGTCGTTTCGGAAAGCGTGCTGGTCTACATGGCGCGAAAGCGGAACCTGATGGTTTCTGTCGGCGTCATCAGCCTTCAGGCGGCATTGACAGTCGCATTCATCACCCTCGCCCAGCATTGGGAAATGCGCGAAGGGTTCAAGGCAGCAGGCGCGGCGCTTGCGATGTTCATCGCTCTGGGCGCATCCAGCCTGATCAAGGCGCTGATCCTGAAAACGCTGCTCAAAGCGCCGGTAAGCAATCTGCGCTGGGGGCTGATATGGGCTGCGGGGCCAGCTGTTGTCGTCGGCTTTGCCTTCACCTTCCTGCCGGAATGGATGGAACTGATTCTGGGCATTCCCGCGATCCTAATCACCTATGGAATCGTGCTGTGGTATCGCGGTTTCGAGGATAGTGATCGGGTGCTGTTCAGAAGGAATGTGGCACCCGTGCCCGAAATCCTGCCAGAGGGTGATAACGGCAAAACCGGCTGAGATCCTTGCTTTCAGGCAAATTCGCCGCGCTTGAATTGTGGCGGAAATAAGGCGTTTTTATTCGAAATTCATTTTCGGTTCACCGATCAGGTGAGACTTCTGAGCGACGAGGCGATGGGAGAGATCGCCTCTTGCGCCAGAGGTGGATGTGCTGGCCGGGGTCGCGTTTTGCGCGCTTCTCCGTTCGCTCTCGCTCGCCTTTGGCACGCGCCCCAATCCGCATCCCCGCGGCGGGTCGCAAGGGTGAAGGAGGACTGAGAATGTCGGAATCAAATTTCAGTGAAAACAGATCGAGCACGCGCAATTACATGATCCTTGGCGCTGTGGCTGTCGGGCATGTCGTATTGCTCGCCGCGTGCAGCACATCAGATCAGAATAACGAGCAAGCCGTCGTCGAACGCGTCACCACCGTCGATGTCGAGGAGCCCTCGCTCAGCTACGCACCGGCACCTGCAGAGGCTTCCCCGGAAATGGCAGAGGCCGCTGCGGACCTTGCCATGGCCCCGCCCCCGCCAGTCATGATTGCACCGGACGGCAATCGCGTTTCGATCCCACCGGTCGTGGTGCCAACCGATCCAGGGTATGAGCGCTATGGAGGCAAGGAGGTTTCGTCCGTCAAGCTGACCCAGATGGAGCCGGTTTCCACCTTCAGCGTCGATGTTGATACAGGCGCCTATACCAATACGCGCCGGTTCCTGAACCAAGGTCAGCTTCCCCCGCAAGCCGCCGTTCGCACAGAGGAAATGATCAACTATTTCCGCTATGATTATGATCGGCCCAGCAATCGCAACGTGCCTTTCAGCGTCACCACCGATGTTGCCAAGACGCCGTGGAACAAAGACACCTATCTAATGCGCATCGGCCTTCGCGGCTATGATATCGACCGGTCAGAACGTCCACCGGCCAACCTTGTTTTCCTGATGGATGTATCCGGCTCCATGAGTGATGCGGACAAGCTGCCGCTGGTGAAGACTGCACTATCCGGCCTTGCGGGCAAGCTGACGGCCAAAGATCGTGTATCTATCGTCGTATACGCAGGCGCTGCCGGAGTGGTGCTGGAGCCCACCAGCGATGTGCGCAAAATCCGCCGCGCTCTCAACGAGTTGGAAGCGGGTGGCTCGACCGCAGGTGGTGCGGGTATCCAGCTTGCCTACAACATCGCCGAAGACAACTTCATCAAAGACGGTGTTAACCGCGTGATCCTTGCCACGGATGGCGATTTCAATGTCGGCGTTTCGGACAAGGACGCGCTGGTCGAAATGATCGAAGCCAATCGCGACCGCGGTATAACTCTGACAACGCTGGGCTTTGGTCAGGGCAATTACAACGAAGCGATGATGGAGCAGATCGCGAACAAGGGTAATGGCAATTACGCCTATATCGACAGCGCGCAGGAAGCGAAGAAGGTGTTGGGTGACGAAATGTCATCAACGCTTTTCACCATTGCCAAGGATGTAAAAATACAGGTCGAATTCAATCCCGGTGTCGTCAGTCAGTATCGCTTGGTCGGATATGAAAACCGCGCTCTTCGTGAAGAGGACTTTGATAATGACACGGTCGACGCTGGTGATATCGGTGCAGGCCATCAGGTAACAGCGATCTACGAGATCGTGCCAGCCGGCACCAAAGGCTGGGTGTCTTCGCGCCGTTACGGGGAGCCTAAACCGTCTGCAAAGACGAAGCTGGCAGAGGCGGCGCATGTCAAACTGCGTTATAAGCTGCCGGGCGGTTCGAAATCGCGTCTTGTCGATACGGTGGTGGCCTCCAGCGCCCTTCGCAATGCCAAGGCACCTACCGGCGATTTCGCCTTCGCCACATCGGTTGCAGCTTTTGGCCAGTTGTTGCGCGGTGATGATCTGATGATGCAGTTCACTTTTGACGATGTCGGCCAGCTTGCCGGTCGCCAGCGCAATTACTGGCGGCAGGAGTTTATCGAGCTCAATGAAATTGCTGCCAGCATGAAAGGAGGCTGACCCGGCCCAAGGGACCGACAGCCCTGAAAAAAGGCCAGCGCTGAGCCAATGTGCAGCGCTGGCCTTTTGCCATGCGGGAAAGCGCTGCTAAAGAGTGCACAATTCCAACCGTTCAACGGAGACAGACGGGTATGTCACAATCGCTTGCCACGGCGCTGCCGTTCATCATTCTTGGCGTGATTTTGCTGATCGTTGCGATCTGGCTGCTTATGAACCTGAACGGCAGTACGACTGTCGTAGATAACGATTCGAAGGGCGATGTGCTCGATGAAGGCGCAGCGCCTGCCCAGCGCAATCAGGCGCTGATCGATGCGCCAAAAGCCGTCGATACGGGGCTGAACGTTGCGACGCCCGAACCCGCTCCTGCCCCCGCTCCAGCGCCAGCACCGCCACCCGCACCCACACCAGCACCTGCACCGGCTGAGCCGCCGGCGGCTTCACCCTCGCCCGCGCCGGCACCGACACCAGAGCCCGCTGCGGCAACCACTTCGCAGGCCCCGGATGATCTTTCGGCAATCAAGGGTGTCGGGCCGAAGCTGGTCGCCATGCTGAACGACATGGGCATTACAACGTTCGCACAGATCGCGGCATGGTCTGATGCGGATATCGAAAAGGTTGATGCGCAACTTGGCCGTTTCAAAGGGCGGATCACGCGCGACCAGTGGGTTGAACAAGCCAAATTGCTGAGTTCCGGAGACAATTCGGCATTTTCAGCCAAATTCGGCAGTAACACTTAGGAACGCGGGAACAAGATAGTCAATTTTGTGTTACAGTCCTTACTGCAAAGTAAGGGGAAAGGTGATGGCGCAGCGGATTCTGGTGGCTGAAGACGAAATGGTTGTTGCATTCGATTTGTGCGACACCGTTGAAGAAGCAGGCTTTGAAGTGGAAGGACCGCACAGCGGTATATCCTCTGCCATGCTCGCCTTTCAGAAAAAGAAACCCGATCTGGCTATCCTCGACATATCGCTTGACGACGGGATCGTTTTCCCGCTGGCGCAAAAGCTGGCCGATGAAGATGTTCCGCTGATTTTTCATTCCGGTCGGCATACCCGCGAAGAGGTGAAGCAGCGTTTCCCGAAGGCGCAAACGCTGCTTAAGCCGTGCCCTCCGGCGGAAATGATCCACGCAGTGCAGAATGTTCTTGAAGGGACCGCTGCAGGCACCTGATGCAAGAACACTTGCGGTTGGCACAAGGGTTGAAGCGCACCTTCAACTCTGCGAAAAGCTTGGGCAAATAGTTTCAGGAGCAACCAAGTGAACGCCCCCTTCAATTCGCCAGAGCGTGCGGCTCAAGATGCCGAAACCCGCGACCCGAACGCCGGAATCGTGCCGTTCAACTGGGAAGATCCGTTCGATCTGGAAAGCCAGCTGACCGAAGACGAACGGATGATCCGAGACAGTGCGCATGCCTTTGCGCAAGGCGAGCTGCAAACCCGCGTGATCGAGGCGTATCGCAACGAAGTTTCCGCTCCCGAGCTTTTCCCATTGATGGGACAGGCGGGCCTGCTGGGGGCGACGATTCCTGAAGAGTTCGGCGGCGTGGGCGCATCCTATGTCGCCTATGGCCTGATCGCACGCGAGATAGAGCGCGTCGACAGCGGATACCGCTCTATGGCGAGCGTCCAGTCCAGCCTCGTCATGCATCCGATCTACGCCTACGGATCGGATGAACAGCGCGCAAAATACCTTCCCGGCCTTTCCAGCGGTGAACTGATCGGCTGTTTCGGCCTGACGGAACCGGACGCAGGATCGGACCCCGCCGGCATGAAGACATTCGCCAAGAAAGACGGCGACGATTATGTCATCTCAGGCAGCAAGACCTGGATATCCAATTCCCCCTTTGCCGATGTGTTCGTCGTCTGGGCAAAAAGCGAAGAGCACGGCGGCGC
>JAXHVK010000041.1:0-20558 GCA_034211135.1 Pseudomonadota bacterium | reverse complement strand
TGGAACAAGCATCACGGCGATCACCGTTGTCACCGATCGCCCGTCCCGAAACGCCGAGGGCAAGACCTACAAAGATGAGAACGGATACACCGCCAAGGAAAGCGAATTTCATCGAGTGACCTGCTTCAACGGTCTGTCAAAAACCGTCGCCGAACACTGCACCAAAGGTCAGCTCATTTCGGTACAGGGCCGCATCCATTACACGCAGTGGGACGACGCCGATGGCGTCACCCGCTATGGCACCGAAATCCTTGCAGACAAGGTTGATTTCCTGTCGCGTGGGAAGGGCTCAAGCGAAGACTGAGCCGTCCAAAACCCGACTACAATCCGAGGCTCTGCCACATGGTGGCAGGGCCTCTTTTTGTGCCTCTTTCTGAGCCGAATAATGCTCTTAAGGATCATGCCTCACCCCCGTGTTTTGCACGAGCAGTTTGGGGGCTTGTGGTGGCCATACGTGTCCCCACGCGAGACATAAGCAGAACATCGGGCTCAATTGGCAAAACCGCTCAAGGCCGTCCAGCCAAGCGCCTTCCCATTTAAACGCCAAGAATCAGGCTGATAGATCGCTTGCATTGTGCGGGGAGGGCGGGTATTTCAGTCCCTGTGTGGCATGCACACCGAAACCGGAAACGCGATTACCATCCGCTTCGCACTCCCCAGCGCGGCGTTGCAGCCTTTTGTGACGACCTATTATCTGACCGAGGTGAAGGCTTCCGCAGCAGAGCCTGTGGTTGAGGATTACCTCCATCCCGAATGGCCCAATCTGCGCCTTATGGCGACGGATTGGGCGCAGTCCGCGATTGGCGGCGGTGAGATGGAGACCGCGCCCGCCTTTGCCGTGACGGGGCCGACCTCAATGCCAACGCGATTTCGTGTAAGCAGCGGGCGCAGCTGGGGAATTGGGCTGATGCCGCTGGGTTGGGCGAAGTTCTTCGATGCGCAGGCGGGTGATTATGCCGATGCCTTCACGGATGGTAACGCCGATGATGCATTTGCCGCGCTTAGGCCGCTTGCAAGGGAGCTTTCCACCGCCCGTTCCTTTGCCGAAGAAGTGTCTCTGATAGAACGGCATCTGAGCGAGTTGCTGGACCGCGACATTGTGAAGGCGGAGCAGATTGCAGCGATCAATTCGGCGATCCTTGATCCCGATATCGCGACCGCTAGCGAGCTGGCGGATCGGGTCGGCATGACGTTGCGATCGTTGGAAAGACTTTCGCGGCGGGCTTTCGGATTCCCGCCCAAGCTTTTGTTGCGGCGCCAGCGTTTCTTGCGCAGCCTTGCGCAGTTCATGCTCGATCCGTCGCTGAAATGGCTTTCCACGTTGGATTGCCAATATCACGATCAGGCACATTTTGTTCGGGATTTCAAACGGTTCATGGGGATGAGCCCCAGCGCCTACGCCAAGCTGGATAAGCCGATGCTGATCGCGGCGGCGCAGGCGCGCAACGCCATCGCTGGCGAAGCGGTGCAGGGTCTACACGACCCTGGGCAGGGTCAAGGCGGGCCTGACTAGGGTCAAGGTCCATTTGGCCCTTTGCATACGCGCCCGAATACGGGTAGCGGCGGCTGCGATATGACTGACCTTACGAATGACAAGCAAACAGCGCTCGAAGCGATTGCCGCAGCCGGTGATCTCGAAGCGCTTGACGAGCAGCGCGTCGCTGCGCTGGGCAAGAAGGGCTGGGTGAGCCTGGCGCTCAAAACCCTCGGCCAGATGAGCCCGGAAGAACGGCAGGAAGCAGCCCCCGCGATTCAGGCGGTGCGGGCAGAAATTGCCGGTGCGATCGACGCGAAGAAGGCCGAGCTTGAAACCGCAGCACTCGAAGCGCAGCTGGCTTCGGAAACGCTCGACCTGACCTTGCCCGCGCCGGACCAGCCGCTTGGTAGTGTCCACCCTGTAAGCCAGGTGATGGACGAGCTGGCTGAGATTTTCGCGGACCTCGGCTTTTCCGTCGCGACGGGGCCTGAGATCGAGGACGACTGGCACAATTTCACCGCGCTCAATATGGATGAAAGCCATCCGGCGCGCGCGATGCACGACACGTTCTATTTCCCGGATGCCGCCCCTGATGGCGGTCGGATGTTGCTGCGCACCCATACCTCTCCGGTTCAGATCCGTTCGATGAAGGAACAGGGCGCACCGGTCCGCCTGATCGCACCGGGCCGCGTCTATCGCAGCGATAGCGATGCGACCCACACGCCGATGTTCCATCAGGTCGAAGGCCTGGTTGTCGACAAGGACATCCACCTTGGCCATCTGAAATGGACGCTGGAAACCTTCTTCAAGGCGTTTTTCGAACGTGAGGACATCGTCCTGCGCCTGCGCCCGTCCTACTTCCCCTTCACCGAACCGAGCGTGGAAGTCGATGTCGGCTACTCCAACGAAGGCAATCGCCGCGTTGTCGGCGGGCATGGTGATGATGATGGCCATGACTGGATGGAACTGGGCGGCAGCGGCATGGTCAATCGCCGTGTGCTCGAATTCGCTGGCATTGATGCAGACGAATATCAGGGCTTTGCCTTTGGCCTCGGCATTGATCGCATTGCCATGCTCAAATACGGGATGAATGACTTGCGCGCCTTCTTTGACGGCGATCCGCGCTGGCTGTCGCATTATGGGTTCTCGCCCTTTGACCAGCCGACCCTTTCCGCAGGTGTGGGAGCGCGATCATGAAGTTTTCACTGACATGGCTGAAGGATCACCTTGAAACACAGGCGTCGCTTCAGGAAATTCTCGACACGCTGAACGCCATCGGCCTCGAAGTCGAAGGCGTGGAAGACCCGTCCGAAACGCTGAAGGGCCTCACCGTCGCTCATGTCTTGAGCGCGGAAAAGCACCCCGATGCGGACAAGCTTCAGGTGCTTAAAGTCGACACCGGCGAAGGCGATCCGCTGCAGGTTGTCTGCGGTGCGCCCAATGCGCGTGCAGGTATGAAGGGTGTGCTGGGCCTGCCGGGCGCAGTCGTGCCGTCAAACGGCATGGAGCTGCGCAAGGCCGCCATTCGCGGGGTCGAAAGCACGGGCATGATGTGTTCTGCGCGCGAACTGGACCTTGGCGAAGATCACGACGGAATTATAGAACTGCCCGACGATGCTAGCGTCGGCCACAGCTTTGCCGATTATCAGGGTTCCTCCCCCGTTATCGACGTTGCGATCACGCCGAACCGGCCTGATTGCATGGGCGTTTACGGCATTGCCCGCGATCTGTCGGCGGCTGGCCTTGGCACGCTGAAACCGGTTGCCTTCCCCAAATTTGAGGCTGCAGGCGCATGCCCGGTCGAAATCCGCACTGACGATCCCGAAGGGTGTCCTGCATTCTATGGCCGCGTGATCAAGGGCGTGAAGAACGGCCCATCGCCGGACTGGTTGCAGCAGCGCCTGAAAAGCGCAGGCCAGCGCCCGATTTCGCTGCTGGTTGATCTGACCAATTACCTGATGCTGGCATTCGGCCGTCCGGCGCATGCCTATGATCTTGGCAAGCTTTCCGGCGCGGTCATCGCGCGCCGTGCCAATGCCGGTGAAGAAGTTCTGGCGCTGAATGAAAAGACCTACACGCTTGATGAAAGCATGGTCGTGATCGCCGATGATGCGCGGGTCCACGACATTGCCGGTATCATGGGTGGTGAACATTCGGGCGTGCAGGACGATACGACGGATGTGCTGCTCGAAATCGCGTATTTCGAACCGGCGCGGATCGGTGTGACGGGGCGCAAGCTGGGTCTGGCGTCCGATGCGCGCACGCGTTTTGAACGCGGCGTTGATCCGGATTTCCTGAATGAAGGGCTGGATCTGCTGACTGGCCTGATTGTTGAACTTGCCGGTGGTGAGGCGAGTGAAGCCGTCCAGGCTGGCTCCCCACCCAGCGAACCCAAGGTAATCGCTTTCGACACTGCGATGACGGCAAAGCTGGGCGGGGTGGAAGTGCGAGCCGACGAACAGCGCCGCATTCTCGAAAGCCTCGATTTCACAGTCGGTGATGACTGGCAGGTAACCTGCCCGCTGCGCCGCCACGACATCGAAGGGGCCGCTGATCTGGTTGAAGAGGTCGTGCGCATCCATGGCCTCGACAAGGTTGAAAGCGTTGCCTTGCCACGGGTCGAAGGCGTTGCCCGTCCGACAGCCACACCGCAGCAGATAATGGAGCGGCGCGTGCGCCGTGCAGCGGCGGCCAGCGGTCTGGACGAAGCGATCACGTGGTCGTTCCTTCCCGAAACGGAAGCTGCGCACTTCACTGCGACGGATGATCTTTGGAAGCTCGAAAACCCGATCAGTGAAGACATGAAAGTCATGCGTCCGTCGCTCTTGCCCGGCCTGCTGATGGCGGCAAAACGCAATGCGGATCGCGGTGCTGCGGGCGTTCGCCTGTTCGAGCTGGGCCGTCGATATTTCAGAGGCTCTGACGGGCTGAGTGATGAGCGCGCGACCCTTGGCGCAGTACTGGCGGGCGAGAAAACCGCCCGCGGCTGGGCCAATGGCAAGGCGATCGGTTTTGACGCCTATGATGCAAAGGCGGCGGCGCTTAACCTGCTGGCGGCGGCGGGCGCTCCGGCGGAAAAGCTGATGGTGATGGGGGAAGCTGGCGATCAGTTCCACCCCGGCCAGTCAGCCACTTTGCGCCTGGGGCCGAAAAAGGTGCTGGCACGCTTCGGGATGCTGCATCCCGCGACGCTGAAGGCATTCGATCTGGATGGTCCGGTTGCGGCTGTGGAGCTGTTCCTCGACGCAATCCCTGCGAAAAAGCAGGGCAAGGGTCCGGTCAGCTTCGCACGTCCGGGCTTCACCCCGCCAGCGCTTCAGGCTGTGACCCGTGACTTTGCGTTTCTGGTGCCGGCCGATCTGGCGGCGGAAGACTTGCTCAAATCGGTTCGCGGATCGGACAAGGCCAATATCACGGCAGCCCGTGTGTTTGACGTGTTCGAAGGGCAGGGCGTGCCTGAAGGCAAGAAGTCTATCGCGGTCGAAGTCACTCTCCAGCCGCAGGACAAAAGCTTCAAGGACGAGGATCTGAAAGCGATTTCGGACACTGTCGTCGCTGCGGCGGCCAAGCTGGGGGCGGAACTGCGCGGCTAAGGCCACAGCAGCGGATTACAACCATGTCGAACAGGCGCACCTTTGCCATCATCTCCCACCCTGACGCGGGTAAGACCACGCTGACGGAAAAACTGCTGCTGCAAGGCGGCGCGATCCACCTTGCCGGTGAAGTGAAGGCACGCGGCGCGCAACGCCGGGCGCGCTCTGACTGGATGAAGATCGAACAGCAGCGCGGCATCTCTGTCACATCTTCTGTCATGACCTTCGAGAAGACGTACGGTGACGAGACGATAACGTTCAACCTCCTCGATACGCCGGGGCACGAGGATTTCTCCGAAGACACTTACCGCACGCTGACGGCGGTGGATTCGGCGGTGATGGTGATTGATGCCGCCAAGGGTATCGAGCCGCAGACCCGCAAGCTGTTCGAGGTTTGCCGCCTGCGCAGCGTTCCGATCATCACTTTCGTCAACAAGGTCGACCGGGAGGGGCGCGACCCGTTCGAAACTCTGGACGAAGTGGCCGATATGCTGGCGCTGGATGTCAGCCCGCAGAACTGGCCCATCGGCATGGGCGGACAGTTTGAAGGCATCCTGAGCTTTGCCGACGGGACAATTGCCCGCCCCGAAGGACCGTCGAAAGAGTTTCTCGGCACCCGTGAGAGCGATCCCGCCATACCCGAGGAATTCGGTGAAGAGGCGGAGCTTGCCCAGGTGGGCTATCCCGAATTTGACGGGGAAGCCTATCGCAATGGCGATCTGACGCCGGTTTACTTTGGATCGGCGCTAAAGAATTTTGGTGTGACCGATCTGATTGATGCGATTGCGCGCCATGCGCCACCGCCGCGCCCGCAGCCTGCAGGTGACGGGCAGATAACGCCCGATCACAGCGAAGTCACCGGCTTCATCTTCAAGGTGCAGGCCAATATGGACCCCAACCACCGCGACCGCATTGCTTTTATGCGGCAGGTTTCGGGCACGTTCAAACGCGGCATGAAGCTGACGCCCAGCGGGCTTGGCAAACCGATTGCGATCCATTCACCGATCCTGTTCTTTGCGCAGGACCGCGAGATTGCCGATACCGCAGAAGCCGGGGATATCATCGGCATTCCGAACCACGGCACTCTGCGTGTGGGCGATACTCTGAGTGAAAAGGATGTGGTCCGTTTCACCGGCTTGCCCAATTTCGCGCCCGAAATCCTGCGCCGTGTGCAGTTGAAAGACCCGACCAAGACGAAACAGCTTCGCAAGGCGCTGGATGATCTGTCGGAAGAGGGTGTGATCCAGGTCTTCTATCCCGAAATCGGCGCGCAGCATATTGTCGGCGTCGTCGGCCAGCTCCAGCTGGACGTGCTCGTTTCGCGGCTTTCGGCGGAATACAAGGTCGAAGCCGCGCTGGAAGCAGCGCCCTTTGCCACAGCGCGCTGGATCAAGGGCGATCAGAAAGCGATGGACGAGTTTGAAAGCTTCAACCGGCCCAATCTCGCCAAGGATCGCGACAGGGATCTCGTCTTCATGGCGAAAAGCCCGTGGGACGTGAATTATCAGGTTGAAAAGAACCCTGAGCTGACCTTCTCCGCGACGAAGGAAAGGTAACAGGCGGGCGGGCTTGCAGGAGGGCACTCTTCGCGTCAAAGCGTACCAGCTATGACGACGACAGGCCCGACTTCACAAACCTTTATCTCCCAACGCATGCGCCTCAGCTATGAAGACTGGGGCAATCGCGGCGCGCCGCCCCTGGTGCTGGTGCATGGCGGGCGCGATCATGCCCGCAGCTGGGACTGGACCGCAGAACAATTGCGTGACGATTACCACGTCGTCGCCATGGACCATCGCGGCCACGGGAACAGCGACTGGGTGTCGGACGGCAATTACAACTCCAACGACATGGTCTATGACCTTGCGCAATTCATTCACCAGCTGGGCGTTGGTCCGGTGCGGATCGTAGCGCACTCGATGGGTGGCAATGTGGCGCTGCGCTTCACAGGCATGTTCCCTGATTTAGTGACAAAGCTGGTCGCGATCGAAGGGCTTGGCCCGTCGCCGGAATGGAAAGCGAAAGAGCGCGCCACGCCATATCCGGAACGGATGCGTGAATGGATCGAGAAAAAGCGCAAAGCTGCCGGCCGCACGCCGCGCAAATATGACAGTATCGAAGCCGCCTTCGCCCGTATGATCGAGGAAAATTCATACCTCACGCAAGAGCAGGCGCGGCACCTGACGATCCATGGCGTCAACCGGAACGAGGACGGCACCTATAGCTGGAAATTCGATCCGCATCTCAATGTCTGGCAGGTCGAAGATGTCGCCGACGAATTTCTCGAAGCAACCTGGGCGGCGATTTCCTGTCCCACTCTGCTTTTGTACGGCGCTGATAGCTGGGCATCCAACCCTGAAAAGGATGGTCGGATAAAGCACTTCAACACTGCGAAGGTGATCGAGTTTGAAAAGGCGGGGCACTGGCTCCACCACGATCAGTTCGACAAATTCATGGGTGTGCTGCGCGATTTCCTGTGACGCTTTGATAGGAGACTGGTGATGTCCGATTTTTTCGATGCCCTCGACACAAAGCATGTCGCGATGATCGAAAAGCAGCCGGTCTTCTTCGTCGCCACGGCTGCGGCTGATGCGCGGATCAATCTGAGCCCCAAAGGGTATGACGCATTCCGTGTCCTGTCGCCGACGCGGGTGGCATATCTCGATCTGGGCGGATCGGGGAATGAGACGCATGCTCACCTGAACGCGGATGGCCGCATCACCATCATGTTCTGCAATTTCGACCGGCCCGCATTGATCCTGCGCATCTATGGCAGGGGCAAGCCGGTCTTGCCGCAGGATGATGGCTGGGAAGACCTGGCCCGTCATTTCACCCTCCTGCCGGGCACGCGCCAGATATTCGATATCGAAGTGGAGAGCGTGCAGACGTCGTGTGGCTGGGGCGTTCCGTTCATGACGCTTGAAGGAGAGCGCGACACGCTCACCAGATATCACGGACAGGCTGATCCGGACGAATGGGCATCGAAAACCGCAGATCGCACGCAGAGCATTGACGGGCTGCCGACCCGTGCAACGGATCGGTATATTGCGGGCAAAGATTCACAAGCGGAATAAAATTCCCCGCTGGCAGTTTTTCGCGCATGATTTGGGCTTGACTGCTTAAAAAGTAATCAAAAGATTAATTTTTAGGCACTCATTTTTGTGCAATCGCGAAGCGCTTAGGCGTTTTTCGTAGCGGAATCCGCGTTCTGGCCAAATGGCACACCCCTTGCAGACTATTAGCTGCCGGAAATCGCCGGCGGACAATAGGGGGCACGGATGAAGTTCATCATCGCCATCATAAAACCATTTAAACTTGACGATGTCCGGGAAGCCCTGGGCTCGATCGGGGTCGCCGGTATGACTGTTTCCGAAGTGAAGGGGTTTGGTCGCCAGAAGGGCCAGACCGAAGTCTATCGCGGCGCTGAATATTCCACCAACATGCTGCCAAAAGTGAAGCTCGAAATCGCTGTCAGCGATGACATGGTCGATCAGGTGACTGAGACCATTCAGCAGACAGCCAACACCGAAAGCATCGGTGACGGCAAGATTTTCGTCCTCGACCTCGCGTCGGCAACACGGATTCGGACGGGCGAATCCGACGAAACAGCACTCTAAGAGGGGGACGACACGTGAAGCGTTCAACCAAGATTTTTGCCGCCCTCGCTACGGGTGCGGCGCTCACGGCGCAGCCGGCTTTGGCCGCAGCTCCGGCAGCTGACGCCGTTAGCGGCGGTTCGGCTTATATTTTCAACACGCTGCTGTTCCTTATCGGCGGCTTTCTGGTGATGTGGATGGCGGCTGGCTTTGCCATGCTGGAGGCAGGCCTTGTCCGTTCCAAGAACACATCGACCCAGTGCCTTAAGAATATCGGCCTGTATTCCATTGCCGGCCTGATGTTCTGGATCATCGGTTACCAGATCGCCTATCCGGGCGATTTCAACGGCTATATCGGTTCGGCCGGTGCGCTGTATCCGATGCAGGATGTGGGCGCGGCTGATCTGGAAACGGGCTATTCCGTTGCATCAGACTGGTTCTTTCAGATGGTGTTCTGCGCCACGACTGCATCAATCGTTTCGGGCACTGTTGCCGAGCGCGTGAAGATCGTTCCGTTCTTCATCTTCGTGACTGTCCTGACCGGTGTGATCTATCCGGTAGTTGTCAGCTGGGAATGGGGCGCAGGCTTCCTCGACGCGCAGGGCTTCAGCGACTTTGCCGGTTCCACTCTCGTCCACTCGACGGGTGGCTGGGCAGCTCTTGTCGGCGCTCTCATCATCGGACCGCGTCTTGGCCGCTATGCCGCAGACGGCAAGGTCAACGTCTTCCCGGGTGCGAACATTCCGCTCGCAACTCTGGGTACGTTCATCCTGTGGCTCGGCTGGTTCGGCTTTAACGGCGCATCGCAGCTTGCAATGGGCAGCGTTGGTGACGTTTCCGACGTTTCGAAGATTTTCGTGAACACTAACATGGCCGCAGCTGGCGGTGTTGTAACCGCGATCATCCTTACGCAGATCCGCTATAAGAAGGCCGACGTCACGATGGCCATGAACGGCGCGCTTGCCGGTCTGGTTTCGATCACGGCAGAACCGCTTGCCCCGTCCGTAGGCGCATCAATCGTTATCGGTGCCATCGGTGGTGCGATCGTGGTCTTCACGGTTCCGCTGCTCGACAAGCTGAAGATCGACGATGTTGTCGGCGCCATTCCGGTCCACCTGTTCGCAGGTATCTGGGGTACGCTGGTTGTCGCTTACAGCACGCAGTCGGAAGTTGACGGTGTTCAGCTGACTGTGATGCAGCAGCTTGGCGTTCAGGCCTACGGTGTTGTCGCAACAGCTGTCTGGGTCTGCGCAATTTCCGCAATCCTTTGGCTGGCGCTGAAATATACGCTGGGCGTGCGTCCGACCGAAGAGGAAGAGGTCGCTGGCCTCGACCACGCGGAAATCGGCGTGGAAGCCTATCCGGAGTTCGCCCGGACCTGATCCGGGACCAGTTCCTTCGTGTCTGACGGGATAGGGCCTCTCGGTTAATCTCCCTATTTCGTCAGGCACGAGGTTCAGGCAATAAAAAGCGGGCCGGAGCATTGCGCTTCGGCCCGCTTCTTTATGTGTTTGGTTGTTGGCGATCAGGCCGCTTGCGCGGCGCGTTCGCTGGCTTTGATAAAGTCTGCACACCGCTCACCAATCATGATGCTGGGGGCGTTGGTGTTGCCGCTCACGATCTTGGGCATGACGCTGGCATCGGCAATCCATAACCCTTCGAGCCCGCGCACCTTGAGTTGCGGGTCAACCACGCTGTCCGCGTCCCCTCCCATGCGGCACGTGCCGACAGGGTGATAGACGGTGTCCGCGCGGCTGCGGATCAGTTCATCGAGCGCATCGTCATCATCAAGGTTGATCGGGTGACGGTCTGTCGGGCCGTAAGCCTGCAGCGGCGCTTGCTCGGCAATCCGGTGCGAGAGGCGGATACCAGCTCTGAGACACGCGATATCGCGATCATCGTCGAGGAAGTTGGGATCAATCACCGGCGGCGCGCCAGCATCCTGCGATCCCAGCCGCACCGTCCCCCGGCTCTCTGGTCTCAGCACGCATGCATGGAGGGAAAATCCGTGGGCGGAAATGTTTTCGCGCCCATGGTCCTCCAGCACTGCGGGGACGAAGTGCCACTGGATATCGGGGCAAGGTGCATCAGGCATGACTTTCCAGAAACCGCCGCTTTCGGCGTAAGGGGTGGTCATGATGCCGGTACGTTTGCGTCGGTGTTCGATGACCGCGCTCGCCATGCGCATCGTGCCTTTCAGCGAAGAGCCGATCGGCACGTCGCTTTCGGTTTCCCAGCCCGACACGTAATCAATGTGATCCTGAAGGTGAGAACCGACGGCGGGCTTGTCCATCACCACCTTGATTCCCTGCTCTTGCAGATGGCTTGCCGGGCCAATGCCGGAAAGCATCATGATCTGCGGCGTGTTGAACGCGCCGGCGGACAGGATAACCCCGCGGCGGGCATAGAGCATTTCCGTCCCGCTGCCGGGCTTTGATCCCTTGCGCACGCGAACGCCTGTGACGCGCCCGCCTTCGATTACGAGCTGTTCGACCAGAGAATTGGTGCGGATCGAGAAATTGCCCTGTTCGCGGATGGGCTCCACATAGGCGCGCGCGGAGGACCAGCGCTCTCCCTTGCGCTGCGTGACTTGATAGAGCCCGAAGCCTTCCTGCGTCTCGCCGTTGAAATCTTCGTTGGTTCGCAGCTGCAGCTGGCTCGCCGCTTCGACAAAGGCGCGGCTTGTTGGATTGGGAGAAGTCTGGTCCGAAACGAACAGCGGACCGTTTTCGCCGTGGTAATCATCCGCGCCGCGTTCGTTCGATTCGCATTTGCGGAAATAGGGCAGAACATCGTCATACGCCCAGCCATCGCAGCCCATTTCGGCCCAATTGTCATAGTCCCAGCGATGCCCGCGAATATAGACCATCGCGTTGATAGCCGATGATCCGCCAAGTCCTTTGCCGCGCGGCTGATACCCGATCCTGCCGTTCAGTCCCTTTTGCGGGACGGTATCGAATTTGTAGTTCGACGAATTGCGGATGAAGGGCATGAAGCCGGGCGTCTTGATAAAGATGTTGTTGTTGCGGCCCCCTGCTTCCAGCAGGCAGACGCGTCGCGTGCCGTCCACTGCCAGCCGCCCTGCAACCGCGCTGCCGCCACTGCCACCGCCAATGACGATGTAGTCGAAACTCTCCATGGTACTCTCCTCTTGGGAGGGGAGACTAAGCGGCTTCGTTTGGCGGCGCAATCGGGTTTCGATTGGCAACCCGAATTGGTTCAGCGGAGACCCTTTGTCCGGTGCGCTCTTCCCAGCGGCGGCGGATCATGTCGGATGTTTCGCGGCTGCCGTCATGGCTCCAGCCCGGTTCTCTCAGCAGGTATGACAGCTTGTGCTTCCACGGCGCGCGCCAGATGTCGCCGAGCATCCCGATCCATTCATGAAAGACCGACCACAACAGATTGAAACTGCCGAGCTGTTTCACGATGCCATAACGGATTTTCTCGTCATCGCGTTCGGCTGTAAATGTGCCGAACATCTTGTCCCAGATGATGAATACGCCTGCATAGTTCCGGTCGAGATAGCGCGGATTGGTCGCGTGGTGGACGCGGTGATGGCTGGGCGTGTTCATGACCGCTTCGAACCAGCGCGGCATTTTGTCGATCGCTTCGGTGTGGATCCAAAACTGATAGACAAGGTTGAAGCCGCCAACGATCGCCAGCATCACCGGATGGAAGCCCAGCAGCACCAAGGGAATCGCGAACAGCAGGCCAAAAGTGAAACTGCCCGTCCAAGACTGCCGCAGCGCGGTCGACAGGTTGTAGTGCTGGCTGGAATGGTGGTTCACATGGCTCGCCCACATCCAGCGGATGCGGTGCCCGGCGCGGTGAACCCAGTAATATTTCAAGTCATCAAGCACAAAGGCCAGCGGCCAGGCCCACCATACAAGCCACCATTGCTCACCAAAATCGAACAGCCGGAAATCGTAAGCCTTGAAAAACACGAACGCGGCAAACCCGCCAAAGGCTGCGCCCGCTATTGTTGAGCCAAGCCCGAAGGCCAGACTGACCAGCGTGTCTTTCGGCTCATAGGCATCGGGCGCGCGAAAGCGGGACCAGATCATCTCGATCAGGATTGCCGCAACAAACAGTGGCACAGCGTATTGGGTGGGTGAGAAATCAGGCATGACGACGCTCCATCATAACCGATTAACTGCATCGGCCCAATAAGCCGGATCGTTCAGCGTCATTCGCACTTCGCCAAAGCGGGCATCTTTGGCGTCAATAATCAGCGCGTCGACGACTTCACGCGCCTTTGCGCCTTTGGCAAGGATACGGCCGGCGAATTTGTTGCCATGTCGCCGGATCACCATGATTCGTCCCTCGCCATCGCGGGCAAGTGCGGCTGCGCCGTCTTTTGCGATGGAAACGCGGCTGGGTGTGAATCCGTCCTCCACTTCTCCTGCGGCTTCGCTCACGGAGGCTTCGTCGGTCAGCCTGGGCTTTCCGCCAAGGCCCATGGCACGGACCAGCGCGGCCACCACGATGATCGCGACAAGAGAGCCGCCGAACTGCAAGATGAGGGGGTGAATGTCCATTTCCAAAACCTGTTGTGAAAGGATTGGCATGGACGCCGCTTTACGGCAAGCATGGCGGCAATGAGGAGAAACCCGATGCAATATTCCGCCCGCCTGACTGCAACCTGTGCTCTTGCTGCCTTGCTGCTGGGCTCGGCACCGCTTGCCGCTGACGCGCACAAGGAGGCCGCGCCTGATCCGGTGTCGCTGGTCGCGGCGCAGAAAGACCGCACGACACGGGTGGCTCAGGCGCTGTGGGATTATGCCGAGCTCGGGTATCTCGAAACGCGATCAACCCGTCTGCTGCAGGATGAGCTGGCGGGCGAGGGTTTCACGGTTACTGCCGGCATTGCAGATATCCCGACAGCATTTGTCGCGGAGTGGGGCGAAGGCGGCCCGGTTATCGCTATTCTGGCTGAAATGGATGCTTTGCCGGGTATCAACCAGTCAGCCGCAGCGACCCGCGATCCGGTAGCGGGCAAGGGAGCTGGCCATGCCTGCGGGCACAATCTGTTTGGCGCAGGCTCTCTGACGGCGGCGATTGCGGTGAAAAAATGGCTTGAGGCGACAGGCACACCGGGCCGTATCCGCCTGTATGGCACACCAGCCGAAGAAGGCGGCTCGGGCAAAGTGTATATGACCCGCGCAGGTCTGTTCGAAGATGTCGATATCGCGCTGCACTGGCATGGCGATGATGTGAACAGCGCAGCGGCTCGCACAAGTCTGGCAAACCGTTCTGCCAAATTCCGCTTCACCGGCGTTTCGGCCCACGCGGCAGGTGCCCCTGAACGCGGGCGCAGTGCGCTTGATGGCGCAGAAGCGATGAACCTGATGGCGAATATGATGCATGAGCACATCCCGCAGGATGCTCGTATGCATTACGTCATCACCAGCGGCGGGAATGCTCCCAATGTTGTGCCCGATTTTGCGGAAGTGTTTTACTATGTCCGCCATCCGGCTCCCGACGGGGTAGAGGCGATCTGGGAGCGTCTGGAAAATGCCGCACGCGGAGCGGCTTTGGGCACGGGGACAAAGGTGGATTGGGAAGTCATTCACGGCAACAATCCCCTGCTCGTCAATGAAACGCTCGCAAAGGTAATGGATGCAAAGCTGCGTCAGGTCGGCGGTGTCGAATACACCGAGGAAGAGC
Organism: Pseudomonadota bacterium; assembly: GCA_034211135.1. Taxonomy (GTDB): domain Bacteria; phylum Pseudomonadota; class Alphaproteobacteria; order Sphingomonadales; family Sphingomonadaceae; genus Erythrobacter. The sequence goes on along the minus strand of JAXHVK010000041.1, from coordinate 6,228 downwards.
GCGCATGGGCTGCTGAGATACAGAAATCGCTGGGAGTTGGGGTGCTGCCGCTTGATAGCGCGGCGCAGGTGCAGCCCTATGACGTATCGCTTGGTTACGGATCAACCGATGTGGGCGATGTCTCTTTTGCGACGCCGACCGTGGGTGTTCGCACCGCGACCTGGGTACCGGGGACCAGTGCGCATAGCTGGCAGGCAGTCGCAGCAAGCGGTCATTCCATCGGTTACAAGGGCGCACAGGTCGCAGCCAAGGCGATGGCGCTGATGGCGGTCGAGCTTTATACCAATCCGGAGCTTCGCGTTGCCGCACGCGCGGAATTCGATGCCGCGCGCGGTGAGGACTACGAATATGCGAGCCTTCTGGGCGATCGCGCTCCGCCGCTTGATTATCGCAAATAGGACGATTTGTCGTCTTTAGCGGGCGGCAAGCATGTCCATCATCGGGCGAACAGGGCTGACATCATAACCGCCCGCCATGGCGGCTTTGGCGATATCATCCGGAGCCGCACCCGACTTCGCCTGCGCCAAGGCCCAAAGAAGAGTCGATCTTGTGCCGGAACGACAATAGGCAAGGACCTTGCCCTCTGCCTTGTCCATGGCATCGATCATCTGGCCGATCTGCGGTTCGCTGAACCCTGCGTGGGTGATCGGGATGGCCACGTAACCGAGCCCCGCAGCGGCAGCGGCTGCAGCGATATCGTCACCTTGGGGGGCGTTCGGATCTTCTCCATCGGGGCGATTGTTGACGATAAGTGTGACGCCCGCCTCTTTCGCGGACTGGACATCGCCCAATTCGATCTGGGGGCTGGCCAACAGCGAATCAGTGATCGGGCGAAAGTCGGTCATGGTCGCGCTACTCCTGCAGAAATTTGCTTTAGCGAGCCCTTATCGCCCAAACGGTGCGCTAATCAATGTAATCAGGAGCAGAAATCGGCTCGAAAATGTCACAAATATGCGCAAGAACACACATATCGGTTAAATTGTTCGCGTCTTAAAGGTTTGTGCGCTATGACCGAAATCACGAGGTGAGGCCAGGTTGTGGCGGATCACCTGCGCTTGGTGCGGCTTGCTGTCCCCGTCGCCAGTGCATCGGAGGGTGGGCAGTTTGACAAGGTACGTACTGAGTTATGGGTTACGATAGAGGTCGTCGGCGCGGTCGGGACAAACGTGACGGATTCGGCGAAGACGGTTTCGATCCATTTGGCGGCGGCAATGATGGTTTCTCGCCTCCCAGCTACGGGAATGACCGTGGTGGTTACGGCGGCGGTGATCGCGGTGGCTATGGCGGCGGCGGAGACCGTGGCGGTTATGGTGGTGGCGGTGATCGCGGCGGCTATCGTGGCGGCGGCAGCGGAGATCGCGGCGGCTATGGTGGCGGTGGTGGCCACGGCGGCGGCCGCGGCGGCGGTGGTGGCGGTGGCGGTTTCAACCGCATGCCCGCCCAGGTCGTGGGCACTGGCAAAGGCACCGTAAAGTTCTTCAACGGCCAAAAAGGCTTTGGCTTCATCCAGCAGGAAACTGGCGGCGAAGATGTGTTTGTCCACATCAGTGCCGTTGAGCGTGCCGGTCTGGAAGGGCTTGCCGAAGGTCAGGAGCTGGAATTCAACCTGGTGGATCGCGGCGGAAAAATCTCCGCTCAGGATCTTCAGGTGGTTGGCGATGTCATTGCAGCGCCTCAGGCTGCTGCAGCGCCCAAGCGTGAGCTGACGGGTGAAAAGGCGACCGGAACGGTCAAATTCTTTAACTCGATGAAGGGTTTCGGCTTCCTCGTCCGTGACGATGGTCAGCCAGACGCGTTCGTTCACATCAGCGCAGTCGAGCGTTCAGGCCTCAGCGCGATCAACGAAGGCGAGCGTTTTGAGTTTGATCTCGAAGTTGATCGACGAGGCAAACATTCAGCAGTCAATCTGGTGCCTGTGCAGGAATAATCCTGCTGCAACAGACGCCGTTTGACCCGAAGGTTGGGCGGCCCTAGATGATCAGATGGCGGCCCTGGAACGGGTCGCCATTTGTTTTTGAATTTTCGAACTTTGCGGGATTTGCCGATGTCGATCACACCCTTAATGCCAGTTTATCCGCGTTGCGGCGTTCGCCCGGTCAAGGGTGACCACTGCCATTTGATTGACGAGGATGGCACGCGCTACCTTGATTTTGCGAGCGGGATTGCGGTGAACCTTCTGGGTCATTCGCATCGCGGACTGATCGAAGCGATCCAGAACCAGGCAGAGACGCTGATGCACGTTTCAAACCTGTACGGCAGCCCTCAAGGTGAAAAACTGGCTCAGCAACTGGTCGACAATACCTTTGCCGACACTGTCTTCTTCACGAATTCCGGTGCCGAGGCGGTGGAGACGGCTATCAAGTGCGCGCGGGCATATCATCAGAATGCCGGGGAAGCCGGTGATCCGAAGCGGTTCGAAATGATCACCTTCGCGAATGCATTTCATGGCCGCACCATGGCGACCATCAGCGCGTCGAATCAAACGAAGATGCATCACGGCTTTTCGCCCATGCTCGAAGGCTTCAAATATGCCGAGTTTGACAATTTGGAAGCTGCAAAGGCTCTGATCGGGCCCAACACGGCCGGTTTCCTGGTTGAACCGATTCAGGGTGAAGGCGGTATCCGGCCAGCTTCGCTGGAATTCATGCAGGGTCTTCGCGCGCTCGCTGATGAACATGATTTGATGCTGGTGCTTGACGAGGTCCAATGCGGCATGGCGCGCACGGGCAAGTTGTATGCGTATGAGCATTACGGCATCGAGCCCGACATTGTTGCTACAGCGAAAGGACTGGGCGGGGGATTCCCGCTAGGCGGATGTCTCGCAACAGAGAAGGCTGCTCGCGGGATGACGTTCGGAACGCACGGTTCCACCTATGGCGGTAACCCGCTTGCCATGGCCGCGGGCAGCGCCGTTATGGATGCAGTCGCCAATGAGGAATTCCTTGCCGAAGTGACCGAAAAGGGCGAGCGTATCCGTACGCGTCTGGAGCAATTCATCGGGAATTATCCCGAGCTGTTCGATCATGTACGGGGCAAGGGACTGATGCTTGGCCTGAAGATGAAAGTCGAAAGCCGTCCATTCTTCATCCACCTGCGCGACAATCATCAATTGCTGACTGTTGCGGCTGGCGATCAGACCTTGCGGGTTATCCCTCCGCTGGTGATCGGAGATGCGGAGATCGATGAATTTTTCGACAAGCTTTCCGCTGGTGCAGCAAGCTTCAAGGTACCCGAGTCGGCATGAGCAATCTAAGCGCCCCCTCACAGCACTTCCTCGACCTTGGTGATGCAGGGGGTGATGCGATTGCAGCCATGATCGCTGATGCACTGGACCGAAAGGCTGCTCGCGAAGGCTCGCCGAAAGGCAAGGCAGACGCCGATGCTCCACTAGCCGGGCGCGTCCTGGCATTGGTTTTTGAGAAGAATTCGACCCGTACACGCGTCAGTTTCGACATTGCGATGCGGCAACTTGGCGGGACTGTTCTGATCCTGGAAGCAGGCTCCAGCCAGTTGGGGCGTGGGGAGACTATTGCCGATACCGCTCGGGTTCTCAGCCGGATGGTCGATGCGATCATGCTCCGGACCGATGATCATGTAAAGATCGAAGAAATGGCAAAACATGCCAGCGTGCCTGTCATCAACGGGCTGACCGACCGTTCGCATCCCTGCCAGATCGTTGCCGATCTTTTGACAGTGATCGAGCATGGCAAAGCCTTACCAGGCCTTGAAGTGGCCTGGTTCGGGGACGGTAATAACGTCCTGCACTCAATCCTCGAAGCCGCAGGGCTTATGAAGTTCAATGTTCGCGTCGCGACTCCCAAAGGCTTTGAGCCGGAGCCGGAATTCGTCGAAATGGCGCGTGCAGGTGGCTCCGTCGTTACGCTGACTGACAACGCTGCCGAGGCTGCTACGGATGCAGACGTAATCGTCACCGACACCTGGATTTCGATGGGCCAGGCCGATGCCGCGGAGAAAAAAGCTGCGATGGAACCGTATCAGGTCAATGCGGCTCTGATGTCGAAAGCAAAATCTGACGCTGTATTCCTTCACTGTTTGCCGGCACATGTCGGTGAAGAAGTGAGCGAGGATGTGTTCGAGAGCGCGCAATCCGTGGTCTTCGATGAAGCGGAAAACCGAATCCACGCTCAGAAATCTGTGCTGCTTTGGAGCTTTGGCCTGCTTTAGAACGATGTGGCCGCTTTCATTGAGCGCAGGCCTTTCAGCTTTGATTTCAGCGCCCATATAGCGCGGATGGAAAACACTCCCGAGACATTCGCCGATGCCCTGCTCGGCTTTACCTTGCCTGGCAGAAGCGCGCGCGGCCGCGTAGTCCGTCTGGACCAGTCGGTTAACGATGTGCTGGCTGCCCATGATTATCCTGCGCCTATCACTCACCTTTTGGGTGAGGCTCTTGTGCTTGCGGCGCTGATGGGAGGATTGCTCAAAGGCGAGGGCGCACAACTGACGATGCAGGCGCAAACGCAGACCGGGATCGTCAAGCTGCTGGTTTGTGATTTCCGAGACGGTGTGTTGCGCGGCTATTCTGATTTCGATTCGGACGCGCTTGATGATCTCGGTGCGAACCCGTCTCTGAAAGCGCTTTTCGGCGAAGGTTATCTCGCAATAACATTTGAGACTGACAGCGGTACCGGCGTTGTCGAGCGCTATCAGGGCATCGTACCGCTTGAAGGGGACACACTGTCGGAGGCGTGCGAGAACTACTTCAGTCAATCGGAACAGGTTCCGACGATGATCCGTGTCGCCAGCAAGTCATCCCAAGGCGGACGATTGGCAGGCGGGCTTCTGGTTCAGCACCTGCCTGATGGCGAAGAGGGAAGAGAGCGCCTTCATGTCCGAATGGATCATCCCGACTGGGAGCACGTCCTCGCATTGTCGAGCACCATCAGCCACGACGAGCTGCTAGATAATGAACTCTCTATGGAAGCAATCGTATGGCGACTGTTCCACGAAGAGGATCAGATCAGGGTTCAGAAAGGCGGTACTTTACGCCAAGGTTGCCGATGCAGTGCCGAGTATTATGAGACAGTGATCGCCCGCTTTCCTGCTGAGGACCAGGCGGACATGCGCAACGAAGACGGTGTGATTGAAGTCGATTGCGCCTTTTGTTCGACGAAATATTCGTTGTCGGCCTAACAATTCACCGCTGTTAAGGCACGCTTCACCGCGATGCGTCTATTATGTCCAAGTAACGCCACGGTTCCCTGTCGGAGTTAGGGGTATGAGTATGAAGCATCGAACACTGTCGGTTGGATTTACCCTCACCCTTGCCGGTGGACTTCTCGCGGCTGCTCTACCCGTGGCCGCGCAATCCGATAGCCTTGCCATGCTTCGGCAGCTGGCCAAAGGCGAATGGACAGTGAAGTATCGCGATGGGTCTCCGGAACGCAAGGTCTGCGTGAAGAGCGGCGAGGAGCTGATCCAGCTGCAACACACTCAGACCAATTGCAGTCGATTTGTTGTAGAAGACGGCGCAGCTCGTGTGACCGTACAATATACCTGTCGCGGGGATGGATATGGTCGGACAAACATCCGCCGTGAAACCGGATCGCTTGTTCAGATCGAAAGTCAGGGCATCGCAGCAGGCCTGCCATTTCAGTTCGCAGCCGAGGCTCGCCGCACTGGCTCTTGCTGAATAGTCGCGCCCGCCTTAGCGGTGAGCGAATGGTTGATCCAAAAAACAGAGAGCAAAAACCCGTCGCTGTTGTCCTCTTGTCGGGCGGGCTTGATTCAATGGTCACGGCCGCGTTGGCACAAGAGCAGGGCTTTTCCGTCCGCGCACTTAGTGTCGATTATGGCCAGCGTCACAGGCTTGAACTTGCCTCTGCCAAGCGGATCTCAGAAAAGCTGGACCTCGCGAGCCATGTCGAGATTGCTCTTGATATGCGCCCGTTCGGGGGGTCTGCCCTGACAGACGCGATTGATGTGCCCAAGGGCGGCGTCGGCGATGATATTCCTGTCACCTATGTCCCGGCCAGAAACCTCGTTTTTCTGGCCCTTACCACTGCCTGTGCTGAGGCGGCCGGCGCGCGCGATGTCTTTATCGGCGTAAACGCGCTTGATTACTCGGGCTATCCTGATTGCCGGCCCGAATTCATCTCCAGTTTCGCTGAAACGGCGCGCTTGGGGACGAAAGCCGGTGTTGAGGGATCGCCTTTCACCATTCACGCTCCTCTGCAGCATATGACCAAGGCAGACATTGCATCCGAG
>JAXHVK010000040.1:0-21210 GCA_034211135.1 Pseudomonadota bacterium | reverse complement strand
AGCACTCTGAAGCGGTCTGACGCACGATGAGGATCATTTCCGGCGAATGGCGCGGACGCAAGCTGGTCGCGCCCAAAGGCGACCTTACCCGCCCCACCGCAGATCGCACCCGCGAAACGCTGTTTTCCATGCTGACTTCGCGGCTTGGCAGTTTTGATGAGCTGAGCATTGCCGACCTTTTCGCAGGTTCGGGTGCGTTGGGCCTTGAGGCCCTATCACGCGGAGCGGCCAGTTGCCTGTTTGTCGAACAGGATCGCAGCGCGCTTGATGCAATACGAGCCAACATCGCTGCCTTCGAAGTTCGCGACAGGGCGCGGGTCGAAGCGACATCCGTGATGCAATTGCGCGCGCGGACAGAACCGCTGGATCTGATCCTGCTTGACCCTCCCTACAAAACGGGCGCTGGCAGCGTTGCTCTTGATCGGCTGCTTCGGCTGGGCTGGATCGGTGAGGCTACCTGGATGGCACTGGAAACAGGCGGAACCGAGGATGTCGAGATCAAGGGACTGACAATCGAGACACAAAGGCGGGTCGGCAAAGGAAAGCTAACGCTGTTACGTGCGAGCGCGTAAGCCGCTTCGCCGACCCGCAGATATCGAAACGGATCACGCACGACCACCCATGGCGCATCCGTTTCGAGCTGACTGGTGAGTGACTATTCTGACGATTTGGACGGATCGGACTTTGCCTCGATCCGTTCCCAGACTGCGGCCTTATCGGCTTCAGACATTCCGCTCAGGGTAACCTTGTCAGAATCCGCAAGGCCCCAGAAAAGCTTTTGCCGCTCCGGCGTCAGCGTCCAGTAATAGCGCTTCGCCTCTGCCGGCCACATTTTGTAGGCGGCCTGCTTTTCGTTGCTCCAGCTCGAGATGATCGACCGTTTAGATGACTCGCTGGACGAAGCGCCATCCTGCATCTCGGCAGGGTCATCGGGCGCCCGGCTTTGCGCACTATCCTGCGCAAATGCCGGTTGCGGCAGGGTTAGAAGCGCAAGCAGCGCGAGGCTGCGTCTTGGCGCTGCGATAGGTTTGACGATTAGACTTCTACGCATGGGATGCTCCTTTGCAAAACTGTCCCAAGCGTTGACGAACGCGACCCATCCGGCTGTGTTCTCCCCTCAACCGGACGCCCTGATCATGCGTATCTGATTGAGAATTGGCCATACCGCGCCGACCCGATAAGCTTGAACGGACAACACTCCGGCGAGAGCTGTGGCGAAAGCGCGGTGTGACGATTGTGATTGCGCACCGCGCGTGCGACACGCTCAGCGACAAAAGCTGCCCGGACTTGCTCCCTGGCCTTTAGTTCTATATTTGTTCCACTCTTGCTGGTTATCCGAGTCTAATGTCTGATCCTTCCGCCCTTCCCTCAGCTTCCGCGCCACCTGCACAGCGCGTGCCTGCCTATGCAGAACGCCTGAACGCGCCTCAACGCGATGCTGTACTGACCACGGAAGGTCCGGTGTTGATGCTTGCTGGCGCGGGGACGGGAAAAACGGCAGCACTGACGGCGCGCCTCGCCCATCTGGTTGCGACCCGTCGGGCCTATCCGAGCCAGATTCTGTGCGTCACCTTCACCAACAAGGCGGCAAAGGAAATGCGGGAACGTGTCGGCGGGCATCTTGGCCCCGGCAGCGAAGGCATTCCGTGGCTTGGCACCTTCCATTCGATCTGCGCAAAGATGCTGCGCCGCCATGCGGAACTGGTCGGGTTGGAGAGCAATTACACAATCATCGACACCGACGATCAGTTGCGCCTTCTGAAACAGCTGATTGCTGATAACGATCTGGACGAGAAACGCTGGCCCGCGCGGCAGTTGTCCGCATTGATTGATCGCTGGAAGAACCGCGGCCTGAACCCGGCTGATCTCGATGCTGTTGAGAATGAAAGCTACGCCAACGGACGCGGCGCGGCCATGTATGGCGCGTATCAGGATCGACTGAAGGCCTTGAACGCGTGTGATTTCGGCGATCTGATGCTGCATATGCTTAACATCTTCCGCAAGCACACCGATGTGCTGGAAGATTATCAGCGCCGCTTTCGCTATATTCTGGTGGACGAATATCAGGACACCAACGCCGTCCAGTATCTGTGGCTTAGGCTGCTGGCGCAATCGCACAAGAATATCTGCGTTGTCGGGGATGATGACCAGTCGATCTATTCGTGGCGCGGCGCTGAGGTTGCAAATATCCTGCGGTTCGAAAAGGATTTCCTCGGCGCGGCAGTCATTCGACTCGAACAGAACTACCGATCCACCCCACATATTCTGGGCGCGGCCTCTGGCCTTATCCAGTCGAATTCCCAACGACATGAAAAGACGCTTTGGACAGAAGCCAATGGCGGGGACAAGGTCCGCGTCGTCGGCGTCTGGGATGCGCCTGAAGAAGCCCGTCGCGTGGGCGAAGAGATTGAGCGGCTTGAAGGCGAAGGCGCTGCGCTGGATCAGGTCGCAATCCTTGTTCGTGCGCAATATCAGACGCGTGAATTCGAAGATCGCTTCATCCAGATTGGCGTCAATTACCGGATCATTGGCGGTTTCCGGTTTTACGAGCGTGCCGAGATTCGCGATGCTCTTGCCTATCTGCGCGTCATTGCGCAGCCTCAGGACGATCTCGCCTTTGAACGGATCTATAACCAGCCAAAGCGCGGGCTGGGTTCGAAAACGCTTGAGAAAATGCACCAGCATGCGCGGCGCACGGGCATGCCTTTGGCCGCTGCCTCGCTTGAACTGGCTGACAGCGATGAACTGCCAAAACGCGCAGCGAACACGATTGGCGGCCTTTTGCGGCAGTTTTTGAGCTGGCGCGAAGCGGCTGAAGAGATGACACCTGCGGATGTCCTGCGCCTTGTTCTGGATGAGAGCGGCTATAACGAAATGCTTTCGAAAGACCGCTCAGCAGAAAGCGCCGGACGGGCGGAAAACCTCTCTGAACTTGCGCGGGCGATGGAAGAATATGAAACGCTCGGCGACTTTCTGGAACATGTCAGCCTCGTCATGGATAATGATCGCGGTGACGGGGAAAACACCGTTACGATCATGACGATCCATGCGGCGAAAGGTCTGGAATTCGACAATGTGTTCTGCGTCGGATGGGAAGAAGGCGTCTTCCCCAGCCAGCGGGCGATTGATGAAGGCGGGCTAGCCAGCCTGGAAGAGGAACGCCGCCTTGCTTATGTCGCGATAACGCGCGCGAAACGGCGCTGCACAATCCTGCATGCGGCCAATCGCCGCATCTACGGGCAATGGACCAGCTCCATTCCCTCCCGCTTCATCGAAGAATTGCCTGAAGAGCATATCGAGCAAGAGACGACGCTAACCGGCGGGGCGTCGCTTTGGCGCGCGAACTGGTCGGAAAACGAAGATCCATTCGCCCATGTCGCGCGCGACCGTCCTGATCGCGCCACGTCTCGCGGCCCGGGTTGGCAACGCGCCATCGAAAGCGGCTATGAAACCAAGCAGAAACGTGTTGCAGAAGCCGGCCGCAGCGCCGCCAGCTTTGCGGCAGCGCCGCGCTCCGATATCCGCATTGGCGCAATGGTGGAGCACAAGAAATTCGGCACCGGCTGTGTCATCGATCAGGAAGGCAACAAGCTGGAAATCGAATTCGAGGATCACGGCACAAAACGCGTAATCGACAGCTTCGTGACAGTGGTGGGTTAACGGCCTGCGACAGCGATCCAGATCGCGGTCAGAAACGATATCCCGCCCAACGTTCCAAAGGCGTGCCAGATGGGGTAGCGGAACGCCAATTCCTTGTTTTTATAGAATAACGTCCCGATTGTGTAAAACAGCCCACCAGCGGCAACCGCGACAGTTGATGCCAGGGGAAGCCCGGTAAGGAAATCGGGCAAAGCGGCCAGCGCAAACCAGCCCAACCCCAGATACGACATCAGCGACCAGCGCGAGTCAATTTCGCTCGCCAGCATTTTGAAGCACATTCCGGCCAGCGCGAAGAGCCAGATTACAGCGAGGATAACCGCAGCGCTGAAACTGTCGGTGGCAATCAGCAGCGGAGTGAACGTGCCCGCGATGACGAGGTAAATCGCCGCATGGTCCACCCGTCGAAGCATGGGCCGCCACTCATGCCGCGGATGCAGGTGGTATGCGAATGACACGCCCACAGACGCAAAAGCGGCGAACACATAGACCGCGACCGCAAAAAGCAGTCTTACATCGCCAAGGCTGGCTGTCTGAACCAGCAGGAACACGCTCGCCACTGCAAATCCGGCCAGACTGATTGTGTGGATGGCACCATCAGCGCGCCGTTCGGGGATCGTCTTGCTTGGGTACATGGCGATTTCGCGCAGTTGTTTTTCAAACCCGATGGCGGTCTGCGCGCGTGCGCAGCGGCTTAACTGAAGCCGATATCAAGAAAACCGGGCTTTGGACCGTTCCATTCACCGGCGGGGACTGGGGTATCGTCCTCATCACGATGCGAACGTCCCCTGCCCTTGCGCGATTTTTGCGTGCGCTCTTCGTCTTGCGCTTTACTTTTACGACGAGGCTTTTCGGGTTTGTCTTCGCGGGTTTGCTGTTCATCCTTGGCCTCTGCGTCAGGTTCAGCAAGTTCGACGCGCACGTCATCCTTGCCGAACACCTTAACTTTCGAGCCTGTCAGCTTTTCGACATTGGCGATTGCTTCGGCGTCTTCGTCAGAGACAAAAGTGAAGGCACGCCCCTTCGCCCCTGCGCGTCCCGTCCGGCCAATCCGGTGGACATAATCATCAGGGTGCCAGGGCGTATCGAAATTGAAAACGTGACTGACGCCTTTGATATCCAGACCGCGCGCTGCAACGTCGCTGGCGACGAGGATATTCACATCACCGCTTTTGAAGCGTTCCAATTCTTTCAAACGCGATGACTGGTCCATGTCGCCGTGGATCTCTCCACTGGCGAAGCCGTGCCGTTGCAGGCTTTTGTTCAGTTCGCGCACAGTCGTCTTGCGATTGGCAAAGATGATGGCTGTCTCAACGTGATCATTACGCAGCAACCATCGCAGGGTTTCGCGCTTCTGACGGTTATTCACCGGTATCTTGAACGCGGTGATATCCTTGTTCGTGGTCGCCGCGCGAGCCGTCTCGATCCGCTTGGGATTGCTCAGGAATTTCTTCGCCAGTTTTTCAATCGGCGCGGGCATTGTTGCCGAGAAAAGCATGGTCTGCCGTGTGTCGGGCAGCTTGTCGCAGATGAATTCGATATCGGGGATGAAGCCCATATCCAGCATCCGGTCCGCTTCGTCGATGACAAGCAGTTCACAGCCATTGAGCAAAATCTTGCCGCGTTCGAACAGGTCCATCAAACGGCCCGGCGTGGCAATAAGGACATCGACACCTTCGTCCAGCGTCTTAAGCTGATCGCCCATCTGAACGCCGCCGATAAGCAGCGCCATTTTCAGGTCATGGTTCTTGCCATACTTTTCGAAATTCTCGGCAACCTGCGCGGCCAGTTCACGGGTCGGCTCAAGAATAAGCGAGCGCGGCATAAGAGCGCGGCGACGGCCTGCCGCCATCACGTCGATCATGGGCAGCACGAAACTGGCTGTCTTCCCCGTACCGGTTTGCGCGATACCGATCAGGTCTTTCATCATCAGAACGGCAGGGATCGCCTCCGCCTGAATTGCAGTGGGCGCGGTGTAGCCAGCCTCTTCGACGGCTTTGAGCAATTCGGGTGAAAGGCCGAGATCGGCGAATGTCATGCGTTTACAATATGTCCGGATATAAGCGGCGAGCACAAAGCCCGCAGATTGGAGCGCGCGTCAGTCAGCTGGGTACAGCGACCCTGCCGCGCGAGTGCGCAATGTGGAAAAAGCACGAAAAAGTCAAGAATTTCGCCCGCGAGCGCCCGTTTTAACCCGCAGAAACCTAGTCTTTGATGGCGACAAGACGCATCATGCGATCAATCTCGCAGCGGGCTCCATTGCGGGATTGCAACTGATCACGATCAACGCAGACCTTCCCGTCTTCGGCTCTCTCAACATAAAAGCCGGAATAGAAATCACGTGCGCGGCATGCCTTTTCAAGGTTCACGCTCATGATCTTGGAATCGCGCAAAAACAGCAGCAAGCGGTTGCCACTACCGGTTTGTACTCCGGCAATATCATTGACTTTCAGACACTTCTTCGCCTTTTGCTCTTTATACCGCGTGCTGAGCGTCCGCTGCGGCAGCTGAGCGAGCATGTTGCGGCGCGTTCCTGAGCGTTGCGGAGAAATGCGGATGATGATCCGGCTTTCAATCCGTGTCTGGCGCACGCGCTGCCCCGAATAGAATGCGTCGAGAGCAGAGGCCGGGGCTTTCGCATCGGAATGCTGCTCCGAGCCTTGATCCGGCGCGGAAATGGCTGAGCTTCCCTCTGCCTGCGCGGCAATTGCCACAGGAAAAGCCGCAGCATGCGTCGACACATCACCTGCCGCTGTCTCCGCGCCAAGCGCAGGCAGCATGAGCGCGATGGGCGCTCCAAGTTCGGCAAGTGTCGGCATCGCGCCTGTCTGGCTCCTGATTTCCCGTCTGACTAGGTGGGGCGAGATATCAAATCGGATTGAATGGCGCCTTAACTGCACCAGATGGAGCGCAGGTAAAACGGGGGTCTGGCGAATTCCCCTTCAATCGTGGCATAGGTGCAACAATGCAAAGCGCTACACTGGTCCAGAACGCAGCCTTCGTTGAGGCAGCATCGCAAATGCTCGGTACATCGGGTTTCACGCAAGATCCCGAGCTGGTCGATCCGTGGCTGACTGATTGGAGAGGCAGGTACACCGGCAAAGCCATCGGGTTGGCCTCGCCCGCGACTACAGCGCAGGTTTCGCAGTTTGTTCAACTGTGCTCGCAACATGCGATCCCGATAATTCCGCAAGGCGGCAATAGCGGCATGGCCGGTGGCGCCACCCCTGATATGAGCGGAACGGGCGTGCTTTTGTCGCTCAGGCGCATGGCCTCGATACGGACCCTCGACGCCGAGGCTGGCCATGTCGTGTGCGATGCAGGCGTCATTTTGCAGAACCTGCACGACGCTGCAGAATCGCAGCAGTTGCGGTTCCCGCTCACCTTGGGCGGCAAAGGCTCAGCAACAATTGGCGGCCTGATTGCAACCAATGCCGGGGGGACGCAGGTGCTGCGTTACGGCACAATGCGCGCGCAAGTGCTTGGGATAGAGGCGGTTCTCGCAGACGGACGGATCTTCGACAGCCTGACCGTTTTGAAAAAGGACAATCGCGGCTTTGACCTCAAACAATTGCTGATCGGGTCAGAAGGAACGCTGGGGATCATTACAGCAGCGACTCTCAGGCTGCTCCCCGCCCCGCAAAGCCGAGTGACAGCGTGGGTCGGCCTGCGCTGCGTGAAGGATGCGCGCACGCTGCTACGCCAATGCGATTCGGCTCTTGGCGGCGCGCTGGAAGGATTTGAGGTCGTTCCTGCGCATTGCCTTGAAAGCGTCTTGGCGCATCAGCCTGATGCGCGTTCTCCACTTGGTGAAGGCCATGCCTGGAACGCGTTGATCGAATGCACGTCCCCTTCCCCTGATCGCGCCGGCTTGTCGGAACGGGTGGAAAGCCAGCTTGCCGCCGCGCTGGAGAACGATCTTATACAGGACGCCGTCATCGCTTCGAACGAAACACAGGCGGAGGAGTTCTGGCATTTGCGCGATTCCATCTCCGCGGCAGAGCGTGCTCTTGGCCCAGCGATGCAGCACGATATCTCGGTCCCTGTTGAAAAGATGCCGGAGTTCATTCTGGCCGCCAGCCCTGAGATTGAGGCTGAATTTCCCGGCACCCATTGCGCAGCGTTCGGCCATCTGGGCGATGGAAATGTGCACTTCCATGTTCTCGCCCCGAAAAGTGCGGTTCCTGGCGAATGGGAACTGGATCAGGGCAAAGCCGTGTCAGCGCGGGTGCATGATCTCGTCACGCAATGGGGCGGCTCCATCAGCGCGGAACACGGCATCGGACAGATGAAGGTGGACGAGCTGCAACGGCTTGGCGATCCAGTGGCTCTTTCGATGATGCGTCAGGTGAAGGATGCTCTCGATCCGCGTGGAATTCTCAATCCCGGCAAACTTGTTCCTGTGCTCAAAAACGCGCTTTGACGCAGCGTAGCTTGCACCCCTGCGCGATCCCGCCTAAAGCCGCGCGCAACCGGTGCCTGTCGGGAGGGGTTTCACAGGTGAGGCGCAGCCTCAGGTACCGCGCGACATCCACTAGTAGTTTTTCGGAGATACTCCATGGCCAGCGCGCCGCAGCCGCAACTTCCGCTGTTTTACAAAGACCTGCTTCCCGTGAACTCTCAGGAGCACGGCGATTGGAAGGTCAGCCCGTTCGATAACGCTGATTTCCTCGCATCGACCCACGCGATCCCGCTGACGGTTGACGAATTCGTGGACGCACAGCGCAACTATCCGATCGTTTTCACCGCGGGCGACAACCCGCTGCCGATCGCGCTGTTCGGCCTGAATGAAGGCGTCAACACTTTCATCGGCGACGATGGCAAACTGGTCGCCAACGTGTACGTACCGGCCTATATCCGCCGTTATCCGTTCATCCTCGCCAAGCTTCAGCAGGGCTCGGATGATATGTCGCTCTGCTTCGACCCGACCGCTGGCGTTGTTGCCAAGCAGGCCGATGGTCAGGCGCTGTTTGATGGCGAAGGCAAGCCGACCGAGTACACCAACAGTGTCCTCGATTTCTGTAAGAAGTTCGAAGAATCGGGCCAGCGCACCCGCGCTTTCCTCGAAGAGCTCAAGAAGCTGGACATCCTTATGGATGGCGAGATTGCGATTACGCGTTCGGACAACCCCGACAAGCCGTTCGTCTATCGCGGCTTTGCAATGGTTGACGAAAACAAGCTGCGCGAACTTCCGGCTGACACAGTCGAAGCGCTTAACAAGAACGGCATGCTGATGCTGATCCACGCGCACCTGTTCTCAATGAACCTGATGCGCACGCTGTTCGAACGTCAGAGCGCGCAGGGCAAAGTCCCCACGCCTGAAGCGAACGGCGCCGCAAACTAATGCGAACCTGAATAAAGGCTGCATTCCCTAGCGTAGCTTGGGATACAGCAAGGAACTCTATGCGGTCGGGCCTGCTTGAAGCGGGTCCGGCCGCTTCCTATTTTGTGGGTCGGGACAGTTACCCCCCCTCTTTAAACTGTCCCGTAGTGCGCCTCTCGGGGCGCCAACCTCCCTGAACCTTGGCCACCTCACGACATCATGTTGTGAGGTGGCTTTTTTCCGGAAAAAGTCGCGACAGGCGCTATTCGGCTGCCTCTTTTAAGCGGTTGCGACCACCAAGCCGAGCCGTCTCCGCGCCAAGCTCTCGCACCACGGCCTGCAAAATGTCAGCCATCTTCGTAAGGCCCGATGTCGTTTCACTATGGCCCGCATCCAGATAGGTCGATCTGCAAACCTCAACCTGAAGCGCATGAATCCCTCTGGTAGGAGAAGCATGCCGGTCGAGCACGTATCCTCCCGAATACGGGCGATTGTGCGAAACCGGCAGGCCAGCGTCCTCTAGCCTGCGAAAAGCCCGCGACAGAAGATCGGCATGACATGAAGCGCCAAACCGGTCGCCAAGCACGATTTTGGCCGCAGGCTCATGACCGGCCCTCGCCCGCAAAGGCGGCATTGAATGCAAATCGACCAGCAACACTGCGCCCCAACGATCGCGGATGCGGCGCAATTCCTGCTCGAGAAATTCGTGATAAGGCCGATGAATATGATCAATGCGTAGGTCCAGCTGCTCACGCAGCAGGGGCTTGCGCCAAACCTCTCCAAAACCTGGCAGGCGGCGCGGCACCAGACCAAGACCGCTGCGGGCGCGCCGGTTGGTGCCTCCTGAATGGCTCTGTGCGACTGGTTGCGGATTGGGATCGCCGCGCTTCGCTCCCGCGATCATGTCCCAGTCAACGTCATCATGCGCACGATTGAGATCCAGCATCGCCCGTGGCGCATGTGCCACCAGCAGACCTGCGCCGGTATCCTTGGCGACAGCCACGCCAAGCTGATCGACAAACCGGTCTTCCAGGCGCAACTGGCTGATTTCTTCGTCGCGCATATCGGCCAAGACAGATGCGGGATAGGCGCGGCCTGCATGCGGGACGGCGATCACCAATGGCATCGGCTGTGAAACGGGTGCCACATGCGTAAATGCGTGACCGGCATCCATCTCTCCAAGACCACCGGGCACCTTGCCACCGGTGACTTTCGCAAGATTCCTGCGTGCAGCCGAGGCTGTTTTGACCGGGTCATGAGTGCTGGAATTGAGTGAAGTCTTCACGAAGAATCTGCTGCCTTGTTTGCACGCCCGAGTCAAAGGGCACATCGCGCTGCCAGTGCCCATCAACAACCGCATGATGGCGCCGTCACCGCGTTAATACATTCGCAAAGGGCGTATCAAATGCGGTCAATGTATAAACCGGATAAGATTTCTTAAGCGCCTCATGCTATCGGAGCCGCATGACAGACAACTCAGCCCCCCGAATCCTTCTCGCTGAAGACGAGGAAGCAATGCGCGCCTATCTTTCGCGCGCGCTCAGCAATGCCGGCTATCGGGTTGAGACGGTTGATCGCGGCACAGACGCAATCCCGTTGCTCGAAAAAGAAGACTTCGACCTGCTCCTTTCCGACATTGTCATGCCGGAAATGGACGGGATTGAACTGGCACAGAAATGTGCGGAAATCAGCCCGCGCACGAAAGTCATGTTCATCACCGGCTTTGCCGCGGTCTCTTTGCGGGCGAGCCGCGAACAGCCCAATGCCAAGGTGCTTTCCAAGCCGTTCCACCTGCGCGATCTGGTGCTGGAAGTGGAACGCGTTTTCGAAGAACAAAGAGAAGCGAGCCTTTAAGTCATTTTTCCGACGCGAATCGCTTGCACACTGACAAGCATCGCGTTAATGGGCCGCTCCGCATCCGGAAACGGAGCGGTTTGACGACAGCGTGGGCGTATAGCTCAGTGGTAGAGCACTGTGTTGACATCGCAGGGGTCGGAAGTTCAACTCTTCCTACGCCCACCATCGTCTCTCCCCTTACATCGTAGACAATCGACACTGCGCACTGGCGTTAGGCGGGTGCACACCTCATGTGCACGCTCCGAATACGCGCGCTGATGGATGATAATTGCAAATGCGTCTCAAGATGCCGTAGCTGCGACTTGCAAGCGGCCCTGCCTCTGCTAAAGCCGCGCGCAGGGATAAATCATACATATTTACGCAGCGTTCAGCCGGCATGGCGAGCGTCTTGCAGACACTACGGAAGGTGGGAAACTTCTCATGCAGAAAATTCAGGTCAAAAACCCGGTCGTCGAGCTTGATGGCGACGAGATGACGAAGATCATCTGGCAGTGGATCCGCGAACGGCTGATCCTGCCCTATCTCGATATCGACCTGAAATATTACGACCTTTCAATCGAAAAGCGCGACGAAACCGACGATCAGATCACAGTCGACGCCGCCAATGCGATCAAGGAATTCGGCGTCGGCGTGAAATGCGCCACCATCACCCCGGACGAAGCACGCGTTGAAGAATTCGACCTCAAGAAAATGTGGCGTTCGCCCAACGGCACGATCCGCAACATTCTGGGCGGCGTTGTTTTCCGTGAGCCGATCGTAATCGATAACGTACCGCGCCTTGTGCCGGGCTGGACTGACCCGATTGTTGTGGGCCGTCACGCTTTTGGTGACCAGTACCGCGCGACGGATACGCTGATCCCCGGCCCGGGTAAGCTCCGCATGGTTTACGAAGGCGACGATGGTGCGATCCTCGATCTCGACGTTTATCGCTTTGAAAGCTCGGGCGTTGCGATGGCTATGTACAACCTCGACGATTCGATCCGTGCCTTTGCCCGTGCATCGATGAATTACGGACTTGATCGCAAGTGGCCGGTCTACCTGTCGACCAAGAACACGATCATGAAGGCCTATGACGGCCGCTTCAAAGACCTTTTCCAGGAAGTCTATGACGAAGAGTTCAAGGACAAGTTCGAAGAGGCAGGCATTACCTACGAACACCGCCTTATCGACGACATGGTCGCATCGGCTCTGAAATGGTCGGGCAAATTCGTCTGGGCGTGTAAGAACTATGACGGTGACGTGCAGTCGGACACCGTTGCGCAGGGCTTTGGTTCGCTGGGCCTGATGACTTCGGTTCTGATGACGCCGGACGGCAAGACTGTCGAAGCCGAAGCGGCGCACGGCACCGTCACCCGTCACTATCGCCAGCACCAGGAAGGCAAGGCGACTTCGACCAACCCGATTGCCTCCATCTTCGCATGGACGCGCGGCCTGATGTATCGCGGCAAGTTCGACGATACGCCTGACGTGGTGAAGTTTGCCGAAACGCTTGAGCGGGTCTGCATCGAAACCGTCGAAAACGGTTCGATGACGAAGGACCTCGCTCTGCTGATCGGCCCGGGTCAGAACTGGCAGACAACCGAACAGTTCTTTGAGTCCATCGTGACCAACCTTGAAAAAGAAATGGCGAGCTGGAGCTGATCCGGTCTGATTGACATCAGGAACCACGCTGTTCCGCCAACGTAACTAGAGGGCGGCCTTTTCATCGAAAGGGCCGCCCTTCGCATTTCTGCCCAAGGATCCTCTTTCCATGAATAAACCCCGCCGCCCTTCCCCTTCCAGCACCCGTTCCGGCAAGGCCCGTCTTGAAATCCGTCAGGCGCAGTTGAAGGATGTGAGCGCAATCGGCGATCTGGTGCGGCGGGCCTATGATGACCTGCCTGCCTACACTCAGGGTGAGATTCGCGGGCAGATCAACAACTATCCTGAAGGCTGCTTTGTCGCGAAGCTGGATGGCAAGATTGTGGGCTATTGCGCGTCCATGCGCCTTGATGAACGCGTAGCCCTTGCCGACCACACCTGGGACGAAGTGACCGGTAACGGCTTTGGTTCACGCCACGATCCGACCGGCGACTGGCTGTACGGGTATGAGCTTTGCGTTGATCCGAAAGTGCGCGGATCGCGCCTTGGCCGCCGCCTTTATGAAGAACGCCGCACCCTGGCTGAGCGGAACGAGCTAACCGGTATCGTATTTGGCGGGCGCATGCCCGGATATTCACGAGCCAAACGGCGCAAGAACAATCGCGCTGATACGCCGCAGGAATATCTCGACCTTATTCTTGAGAATAAAGTCCACGATCCGGTCTTGCGGTTTCAGCTGGCAAACGGGTTTGAGCCGCAAGGTATCCTTCCGAAATATCTGCCGGAGGATAAAGCCTCTCGCGGAAACGCTGTACGGATGGTGTGGCGCAATCCCTATGTTGATGCCGATGCTCCGCCAAAACACCGCCTGCCGCGCGATGTCCAGAGCGTGCGTATCGCAACCTGCCAGCTACAGGCCCGCGCTGTTCACGGCTTTGATGAATTTATGAAGCATGTCGAATATTTCGTTGATGTTGCAGCAGATTATGAAAGCGACTTCATCGTTTTTCCGGAGCTCTTCACCCTTATGCTGCTATCAGCGGAGGAGCAGGAGCTGAGCGCACTCGAGGCAATCGAGCGGCTATCCGAATACACGCCGCGCATCCGGACAAAGCTCTCCGAGATGGCATTGGCGTACAACATCAACATTATTGGCGGATCGCACCCTACCCGCATGCCGGACGGGGATATTCACAATGTCGCCTATGTCTGCCTGCGCGACGGGTCGATTTACGCGCAGGAGAAGATCCACCCCACCCCGAACGAAGCCTATTGGTGGAATATCAAAGGCGGCGATTCCATTGACGCGATACCCACCGATTGCGGCCCGATCGGCGTGCTCATTTGCTATGATAGCGAATTTCCCGAGCTCGCCCGCAGACTGGTTGATGAAGGTGCGCGGATTATCTTCGTGCCGTTCTGCACCGATAGCAGGCAGGGCTATCTGCGCGTTCGATATTGCGCTCAGGCCCGCGCAATCGAGAACCAGTGCTATGTCGTGATGAGCGGCAATGTCGGAAATCTGCCCAATGTTGCCAACATGGATATCCAATACGCGCAAAGCTGCATTCTAACGCCGTGTGATTTCCCCTTCGCTCGCGACGGGATCGCAGCAGAATCCAGCGAGAATGTCGAAACACTCACTATCAGCGATGTAAACCTAGCCGACCTGAGCTGGGCCCGTGCCGAAGGGACCGTTCAAAACCTCGCAGACCGGCGCTTCGATCTCTATCAAATCGAATGGGACAAACGGGTCGGCAACGTATCAGCCCCTCTGGGCAGTGAGAAACCGGACGCAGAAACGGGGACAGTGGGGCCCGCAACACCGGGTGGTGGATGACTTTGATCTGACGGCGCGCTAATCGAAAGGGACGATGGCAGGCGAACTCTCTTTCTCTCCGGTTATGTCGGACACGCTCGTAATTCTGGGCGCTGCCGGTCTGGTCATTCCCGTATTCGCGCGGTTCCGCATCACTCCGATTATCGGGTTCATCCTTATCGGTGTAGCTGTCGGCCCGTTCGGCCTTGGTGGCATGGTGGAAGACGCGCCATGGCTTTACTACATCACCATTTCCGATCCGGAAGCCCTTGATCCCTTTGCCGAATTCGGGATCATCCTGCTGCTGTTTGCAATCGGACTGGAACTGAGCTTCAACCGATTATGGCAGATGCGAAAGCTGGTTTTCGGGCTCGGTTCGCTTGAATTGCTGATTATTGGCGCTTCGGGCGCGGCATTTCTGTACTTTGCGCAAGGAATGGACCGCACCGGCGCACTGGCGCTTGGCTTTGCGCTGGCGTTCTCTTCGACCGCTATCGTGCTGCCAATATCCGGCACAAAATCGCAGGTCGGCAAAGCCGCTTTGTCCATGCTGCTGTTTGAAGACATCATGATCGTGCCGATCATCTTTATCCTCGGCGCTCTGGCCCCCAATGCGCAGGCCGATGGCGTCAGCGGATTGGTCACAACCTTGTGGCAAGGCGGACTGGTTGTGATCGCCTTGTTGATCCTGGGCCGCTTCGCCCTGCCCCGGCTTTTCGGCCAGGCAGCGCGCACGAAAAGCCCCGAGCTGTTTCTGGCTGCATCTTTGCTGGTCGTAATCGGAGCCAGCCTTGCGACCGCCGCGACGGGCCTTTCACCCATTGTCGGCGCGTTGATTGCCGGGCTTCTGATCGCCGAAACCGAATATCACGGCGAAGTCGAAAGCATTATGGAACCGTTTAAGGGACTGGCCCTTGGTATCTTCCTGATCACTATCGGGATGAGCATCAATCTTGCGACGATCTGGGCCAATCTCGGCGAGATCATGCTCGCTGTGGTAGGCGTTCTGGTCTTCAAGGCTATCGTCACAGGCGTCCTGCTGCGTCTGATGGGTGCGCGCCGTTCTACCGCTGCTGAAACGGGTGTGCTGATGGCGAGTCCGTCGGAGACGACACTGATTGTATTAGCCGCAGCGACATCGGCGCTGGTCGTCGATCTTGAAACCGCCCAATTCTGGCAAATCGTCACCGCAATCGGCCTGACCATCACGCCACTTCTGGCAAAGCTGGGACGCGTAATCGCCCGCCGGGTAGAGCCTGCGCCCGAACTGCCGGATGAGGACGAAGACGAAGCGCGTACCATCATCATCGGTGGGGGTCGCGTGGGCCGACTGATTGCTGACATGCTCAAACGGCATGACCAGCCTTATGTCATCCTGGATTCTGATCCAGACATCATCATCGCCGCCGCGCGAGAAGGATATCGCGCCACGTTCGGGGATGCTGCGCGCGGGGACGCACTATCCCGTCTGGGCGTCGAGACAGCGCCTGCGGTTGTCCTGACCATGGACGAACCTGTTCTGGCCCAGCGCCTCGTCACCAAACTGCGGGTGGCTCATCCCGATCTGCTGATAGTCTCCCGCGCCCGCGATACAGACCATGCCGCCGCGCTTTACCGCGCTGGCGCAAGTCATGCCGTGCCGGAGAACCTCGAAAGTTCGCTGCAATTGTCCGAAGCGGTGCTGGTGGACATTGGCGTGGCAATGGGGCCCGTTATCGCCTCAATCCATGAAAAGCGCGACGAATATCGCGAGCGTCTGGAGGTAGAGGGCGGCTTGAACGAACGGCCCAAGCTGCGAACCTCTACCACCGGAACCTAACCGCCGATCACGGCCTTTACCGCCGCGATTGCTTCATCCGCCTTCGCGCCGTCCGGGCCTCCGCCCTGCGCCATGTCAGGACGGCCACCGCCACCCTTGCCGCCCAACGCTGCAACTCCTGCCTTCACCAGATCCACCGCGCTGAAACGATCTGTGAGATCATCTGTCACTGCCGAGGCGATTGCCGCCTTGCCGTCATTGACCGCGATGATGGTCGCAATGCCAGTGCCGAGCCGTGTCTTCGCCTCGTCCAGCAGCGGGCGCAATTCCTTGGGGCTGAGACCGTCAATGACCTGACCGCTGAAGGTCACACCACCGACATCCTCATCCGCCGGACCAGAAGCGCCGCCACCCGCAGCGCCGCCACCGAGAGCCAGAGCCTTTTTCGCTTCGGCAAGCTCTTTCTCAAGTCTCTTACGCTCATCCAGAAGAGCCGAAATGCGCTCTGGCACCTCTTCCGGTGTCGCACGGATGGCGCCAGCTGCCGCCTTCAGTGCCTCTTCGCGGCTGACGAGCCATTCACGAGCCGCTTCGCCTGTGAGCGCTTCAATCCGGCGAACTCCAGAAGACACCGCGCTTTCCGATACGATGCGGAACAGCCCGATATCGCCTGTCGCGTTGACGTGTGTGCCGCCGCACAATTCGACCGAGTAGTTCCGGCCATCCGCGCCCGCGCGGCCCATTGAGAGCACGCGTACTTCATCGCCGTATTTCTCACCAAAAAGCGCCAGTGCACCCGCCTCGACAGCATCGTCGGGGCTCATCAAACGGGTCGAGACAGGGTCATTTGCACGGATTTCGGCATTCACCTCGGCCTCAATCGCGGCAATATCTTCTGCACTCAAAGCTTTGGGGTGCGAGAAATCGAACCGCAAACGATCCTCTGCGACCAGTGAACCTTTCTGCGTGACATGCCCGCCAAGCCGATTGCGCAAGGCTGCATGGACAAGGTGCGTCGCCGAATGGTTCGCCCGAATGGCAAGGCGGCGTTCGTTGTCGACGTCAAGATGGACAGTGTCGCCCACATTGATCGCACCAGCTTCGATTACAGCGTGTTGCGCATGCAGCCGGCCGAGCGGCTTACTGGTATCGCTGACCGCTGCCGAAAGTCCCTCGGACGTGCTGATCTGCCCTGCGTCACCAGTCTGACCGCCGCTTTCGCCATAGAACGGGGTCTGATTGGTGAGAATTGCCACGCTGTCGCCCGCGGACGCAGTCTGCACTTCTGTGCCATCCTTGACGAGAGCAACCACGGTTCCCTCGCCCGAAGTGGCACTGTACCCGGTGAATTCGGTGCCGCCTTCGCGTTCGGCAATGTCGAACCAGACTTCGCCTGACGCTGCTTCTCCAGACCCCTTCCAAGCGGCCCGTGCGGCCTCTTTCTGCCGGTTCATGGCAGCATCAAAGCCGCCGCGATCAACGCCAATACCGCGCGCACGCAGGGCATCTTCGGTCAGGTCATAGGGGAAGCCGTAAGTGTCATAGAGTTTGAACGCGGTTTCACCGTCAAGCTCCCCGCCCTCGTCCATATCGCCGGTGGCTTCGTCAAGCAGCTTAAGTCCCTTGTCCAATGTTCGACGGAACTGCGTTTCCTCACGCTCCAACACTTCCTGAATCAGCGCCTGACCACGTACCAGTTCAGGGTAGGCCTGACCCATTTCGGTAACGAGGCTTGGCACAAGACGGTGCATCAACGGCTCACTCGCGCCCAGCAGATGCGCATGACGCATGGCGCGGCGCATAATCCGGCGCAGCACATATCCGCGCCCCTCATTCGAAGGCAGAACGCCATCCGCCATCAGGAAGCTGGTTGAACGCAAATGGTCCGCAATCACGCGGTGGCTGGCGACTTGATCGCCATTTGCCGCAACCCCGGTCAGCTGTTCGGATGCGCTGATCAGAGCCTTGAATGTGTCAGTATCGTAATTGTTGTGGACGCCCTGCATGACAGCGGCGATGCGTTCGAGCCCGCTGCCAGTGTCGATCGACGGCTTTGGCAGATCAGCGCGCGTCCCGTCGGCCTGCTGATCGAACTGCATGAAAACAAGGTTCCATATCTCGACAAAACGATCGCCGTCTTCATCCGGGCTTCCCGGAGGGCCACCCTCGATGTGATCGCCATGGTCGTAAAAAATTTCGGAACACGGACCACATGGGCCGGTGTCACCCATCGACCAGAAGTTGTCATTGGTGGAAATCCGAATGATCCGGTCTTCAGGCAGACCTGCGATTTTCTTCCAGAGTTCGAATGCGTCTTCGTCCGTGTGATAGACGGTCGCGAGCAATCGCTCTTTTGGCAGACCCCACTCTTTCGTCAAAAGCGTCCAGGCATTTTCAATAGCCTGCTCTTTGAAATAATCCCCGAAAGAGAAATTACCGAGCATTTCGAAGAAGGTGTGGTGCCGCGCTGTATAGCCGACATTGTCCAGATCGTTGTGCTTGCCACCAGCCCGCACGCATTTCTGCGAGGAAGTGGCGCGCGGCGCGGGCGGAGTTTCGAGCCCGGTAAACATGTTCTTGAACGGCACCATGCCCGCATTCACGAACATGAGCGTGGGGTCGTTGTAAGGGACAAGAGGTGCACTGGGCACCTCTGCGTGATCCGCTTTCGCGAAGAAATCGAGGAATGAGCGGCGGATGTCGTTGGTCGATGTCATGGTGGAATGGCAGTTAGGCAATGATCGCCCTAGCGACAAGCCAGAGCGTGCATGAATACCGACACGTCGACAGTTCTGTCTCGCTCACACCACACTTTGCCGTCGCCGAACAGATTTGCTGATACGAAAAACCGGCGCCAATCGCTGCCTCTTCGGGGAAAGAGGCGCAATCGACACCGGTATTCCGTTCTTCCGGGCGTTACGAGCAGATTTGACCCGCCCTCACCCGCTTGAGAAGTCGATGCGTCAGTCCGCGTCCGGACCGGTCATCATCTCCTCGGCAACCTCGTCTTCTTTCCCGCGGATCGCGGTTTCGAGGCGTTCCATCATCTCAGGATTCTCTTTCAGGAAGGTCTTCGCATTCTCGCGGCCCTGCCCGATCCGCACGCTGTCGTAAGAGAACCAGCTACCCGATTTTTCGACAATTCCGGCTTTCACACCAAGGTCGAGTATCTCGCCGATCTTGGAGATGCCTTCGCCATACATGATGTCGAATTCGACCTGCTTGAATGGCGGCGCAACCTTGTTCTTCACCACTTTCACGCGGGTCGAGTTGCCGATCACTTCGTCGCGATCCTTGATCTGGCCGGTGCGGCGAATATCAAGGCGAACCGAGGCATAGAACTTGAGCGCGTTACCACCCGTGGTCGTTTCAGGGTTACCGTACATCACGCCAATCTTCATGCGCAGCTGGTTGATGAAGATCACCATGCACTTGGAACGATTGATCGACCCGGTCAGCTTGCGCAGCGATTGGGACATGAGCCGCGCCTGAAGTCCGACATGGCTATCACCCATCTCGCCTTCAATTTCGGCGCGGGGGACAAGCGCCGCGACCGAGTCGACCACCAACACATCAATCGCGTTCGAGCGCACGAGAGTGTCAGTAATTTCCAACGCCTGCTCACCCGTATCGGGCTGAGAGACGATCAGTTCATCAATATCCACGCCCAGCTTCTTGGCATAGACGGGGTCCAGAGCATGCTCCGCGTCTACAAAAGCAGCCGTGCCGCCAGCTTTTTGAGCTTCAGCGATGCAATGCAGAGCCAGCGTCGTCTTGCCCGAGCTTTCCGGGCCATAAACTTCGATAACGCGGCCTTTCGGCAGGCCACCAATCCCGAGAGCGATGTCGAGACCAAGCGAGCCGGTCGAAATCGATTCCACCTGCATCGCCTCTTTCGAGCCGAGCTTCATCGCGGAACCTTTACCAAAGGCCCGGTCAATCTGAGCGAGCGCCGCATCCAGCGCCTTTTGACGATCCACTTCCTTACCCTTCTCTACCAACTTGAGTTGCGTAGCCATCGCATGACCTCCTTAAGTTTCCTAGGGCGGATTAAGGAGTTTTAACCGTCCTTTTTCCGACTCTGTGAAATGCGATGTATCGGTTTTGTTCCAAAAGAACAAGAGTGGAACGAAATTTTTCCTACAATCCCGCTCAATCGGCGATTGCGCTGCGCAGTTTCCACCTGAATTCGAGCGTATCATTGCCCGGTACGCTGACTTCGACCACCTGGCTTCCGTTCTTCACGCGCACCTTTCGACCGCGAACGCGAACATCATATTCGCTGGGCCAGCCAAGATCGACACGCACCTTTACCGGATCGGGATTGGCGTTTGTCAGACGGGTGATCATCTTCACCCATTTGCGAGATTCGTCGTCAAAGTCCTCATCGACAGTGCGCCCGCATTGCGAGAATACCTGCGCGCTTTCGCCAAGGTTAAGCTCAATATCCTGCCCTCGCCCGTAATCGCGCAGATCAGCCGTCGCAGCCAGTCGGGAGCCGCGGGAAGTCGGCTCAAACAGCTTCATCGCGCCCTGTGGTAACGCTATGCCGAGGCCCTTCTTGTCTTCGTTCTTGGTAACAAGTAGCACTTCGGTGTTCAGCGGCGTCTGCGTGTCTCCGATCCAGTCATACGCATCGCAATAGGCAAGGTAGAGATAGCGGACCTTCACCTCATCCTTGTTCAGGAATGCGACCTGCTTCATGGCCTGCGCAGAAACATCCACCCGGCGCGGCACGCGATAGAGTTTGAGATCACCGAGATTTTCTTCCGAAGCCGTTTCCACGGCAGAAACGGCAACAGCCAGATCCGCCATTTCCGATCTTTTCAACCTAGATCCCGTCACGGTGATCGCCTGCGGAGAGTAGGCTGGCGGCGGAGGTGGTGGTGGTGGCGGGACAGGATCGTAACGGGGAACAGGCGATCCCGTCTTGGTGCTGCCGATCGGATAGCAGGTAAGCCGCAAGGGACTGGCCACAGGCGGATCGGAAAGGCCCTGAAAATCGCTCTGGATATTCAACCGGCCCGCGATGATCTGCAGCTGTGCGTTATCAAAGCTCTGGCCGTTGTCATTCACCAGCGTCAGCCAGCTTAGCCAGTTCATCTCGAATTCATCACCGCGCCTTTTGCGCTGTTCCTGTTCTGGCAGCAAAGTCGCGACATAGTTCGCCTGCCAGTCGAAACCCCACGAAAGATAGGTCAGCGTCACTTCATA
>JAXHVK010000039.1:0-21259 GCA_034211135.1 Pseudomonadota bacterium | reverse complement strand
CGAGCAGGAGCTAAAGCCTGTCCAACTGGGCAGCTTCATCCTGATCTGGATAGCAGTCGCGATCTTTGCCGGGGATCTGTTCGTCCGGTCGCGGCGGGCGAAACGCGCTGCACTTCCCGCCTAGTCAGCGATCCGCCAGCCGATTGTCTGGCCGCCATGCCAGGGAACAATCTCCTCACCGACTAGCGGCAGAGTTTCCGGCACGGTCACTTCGGCACGTTCGAGAGTGATACTCTCTTCATTCACTGGCAGCCCGTAAAACGCTGGCCCGTTGCGCGAGGCGAAGGCTTCGAAATGCTCGAGAGCGCCTTCTGAATCAAACACATGCAGATAGCTTTCCAAAGCATAAGGCGCGTTGAAAATCCCCGCACATCCGCAGGAGGTTTCCTTGGCGGATTTCAGGTGCGGCGCCGAATCTGTGCCGAGGAAAAAGCGGGAGGAACCGCTTGTTGCAGCCTGCCTGAGTGCGAGCCGGTGCGTTTCGCGCTTGGCCACCGGCAGGCAGTAATTATGCGGCTGGATACCACCGACCAGCATTGCGTTGCGGTTGATATGGAGATGCTGCGGCGTGATCGTCGCGCCCACGCCTTCGCGCGCACTTTGAACAAACTCGACCGCATCAGAGGTGGTGATATGCTCAAACACCACTTTCAGCTTGGGAAAGTTGGCGACAATTGCGTTGAGGTGGCGTTCGATAAACTCCGCCTCGCGGTCGAATACGTCGATGTCGCCATCGGTAACTTCGCCGTGAATGCACAAGACGATGCCTTCCGCCTCCATCCGCTCGAAAACAGGATAGATTTTTTCGACATTGCTCACGCCGTGGGCGGAATTGGTCGTCGCGTTGGCGGGATACAGCTTAGCTGCGGTAAACACACCCTGTTCCGCCCCGCGCGCCAGATCATCGGCGTCGGTCGAATCCGTCAGATAACACGTCATCAACGGCTCGAAAGACACGCCTTCGGGCACAGCGGCGCGGATACGATCGCGATATTCCGCCGCCAGAGCCGTGGTTGTTACAGGCGGGCTGAGATTAGGCATTACAATCGCGCGCGCAAACTGGCGTGCAGTATAGGGAACCACTCCGCGCATAATATCGCCATCGCGGAAATGAAGGTGCCAATCGTCTGGGCGCGGAATCGTAAGGCTGTCAGTCATCGCCCCCCTTTATCAGGTGCGCCAAGGCTTTCCAGAGGCATGGCCGCGCTCTACACGCATGCACCATGACTAAAATCGGATTTCTGGCTTGCGAGACGACGCTTCCTGGTGCGGGCGAACGGCGCGAGGACGCTTTTGAACACGATCTGATGGTGAAGGCGCTGGAGCCTGCCTTTGAGAAGGTGGGCCTGGGATTTCGTGTCATCGACTGGGAAGCGCCTGAGCGCGATTTCCATGGGCTGGATGCAGTAATGCTCGGCACCGCGTGGAATTATCAGGACAAATCCGATGCGTTTCTAACCAAGCTCGAAATGCTGAGCGAAGCTGGAATAGCGGTGCACAATCCGCCTGAGGTCGTCCGCTGGAATATGACCAAGACGTATCTGCGTGATCTTGCCGATGCAGGTGCACACACCATCCCGACGCTGTGGCTGGATACTGTCGATACTGAGCAGGCGGATGCCGCTTTCGCCAGGTTCGATTGCGAGCGACTGGTTGTGAAACGCCAGATCGGCGCCGGCGCTTTAGGGCAGGAATTGCTGACACGCGGAGACGTGTCTGATGACTGGCATTTCGATCACGCGGCAATGATCCAGCCATTCCTCCCCGCCATTGCAGAAGAGGGCGAGCTGAGCTTTATTTTTATCGATGGCGAATTCAGCCATGCACTCCGCAAAAGTGCAGCGCCCGGCGAATACCGTATTCAGTCCATGTATGGCGGCACTGAAAGCGTGCATTCCCCCTTGGCAGAAGAGCGCCGTGCGGCCGAAGCGATCATTGCCTCCCTACCCTTTGATGCTCCACTTTATGCCCGGATAGATATGCTGCGCGGCAAAGAGGGGCTTTTGCTGATGGAAGCGGAGATGATCGAACCCTATCTCTACCCGGTTGAAGGGCCGCAGCTTGGCACAAGGCTCGCCCAAGCGATGAGAAAGAGAATGACGTCATGACTGCCACCTTGCTTGCCAATCGGGCGATAATCCGACTTGCGCCGCGAAGCGCGGACGAAGATGTCCGCGGCTTTCTGCAAGGGCTGGTGACTAATGACGTGTCAGGCAACCTGCCGGTCTATGCCGCTTTGCTATCGGCGCAGGGCAAGGCGATGTTCGATTTTCTTGTTTGGGATGGCGACGAAGACAGCCTGCTGCTCGATTGCGAAGCGTCGGTCGCCGATGATCTTGCAAAACGTTTGTCGCTTTACCGGTTGCGTCGCCAGATAGAGATCACGCGTGACGAAACGTTGGCAGCGCATTGGAGCCTGGATGCGCAAAATGGCAGCGTCGTTGACCCTCGTCTACCCGCGCTTGGCCATCGCTGGATCAGTCCTTCAAGTGGCGATCCTGCCGACGGCACTTACGCCGCGCATCGCCTGTCGCTTGGCGTGCCTGAAGGGCGTGATGAACTGGGCGATATCCTGTGGCTGGAAACAAACGCGGTTGAACTGAACGGCGTAAGCTTCGAAAAAGGCTGCTATATAGGGCAGGAAAACACCGCCCGAATGAATTGGCGCCAAAAGGTGAACCGGCGTCTGGTTGTCGTTCCTCTCGACCAATCGGAGGAAAAACGACGCAAGGCTGCGTACGAAAAACTTGGCCTAGCAGTGGATCACTTGCGCGTTTCGGACCTTCATCCGCAAACCCTGCCCGATTGGCAACGCACGGGATTGAAAGACGACGATCAATCCTGAGCCTGATATCGGTCCATCGAGGTCTGGAGCATTTCTTCGGCCCGCTGGCGGGCTGCATCACGCGGAAGGCCCAAGGACTTCGCCAGCGCCGCGCCTATCAATGCGTCACCCAGTGCCAGCAATACGAGGTTCAAGGTATCGCGGTGCACGTATAGTTCGTCTCCATCATCGGCGCATGGTTCATCCGGTGCGATTTCGTCGACCAGTTCGTGAATTGTGCCGATGATCGGATGGAGCGCATCCTCATTCCCCGTCAACAGCATCCAGCTTGTCAGCGCGCCAGCGCCTTCCCGGTCGAAAGCGTCAAAGGCAAGGTCAACCACCTCGCGCGGTGAGCCCAGCCCTGCCCTGCTCGCATGGACTGCATCGATGATGGTTTCGCAAACAGTCCGCGCCAGATGCTCTGCCAGCGCCTTTTGCAAGCCGGATGCCGAACCGAAGTGATGCAGCAGATTGGCGTGTGTGCGCCCGATGCGTGCGGCGACAGCTTTCAGCGTCACTGCCTGCGGCCCTGCTTCTATCAATAGAGCGCGGGCAGCTTCGAGTGCAGTGTTTCGCGATTCCTCGGGCGACAGTCTTTTTCTGGCAGTCATTGCAGGGCGGGTTTAATCCACTTCCCCGCTCTCCACAAGCAAACCCGCGAAATTCACCTTTCAAGCTGCTGCTTTTTGGGCAATTTCCGCTCCGCCCATCTGCAAGGAATACTCGCGTGTCATGGCCTTCGTGCCGCGGCCAAGAGAGTGGCGCATCAAAGTGCGGCCTGTCGGAACAAAGCCAAGCTTTTCAAGAACCCGCCCAGATGCGGGATTATCCAGAAAGTGCGATGCAACGATCCTGCCGTGGCCGAGCGTTCGGGCGATCTCCAAAGCAGAGTGCCCCGCTTCGCTGGCATAACCCTGCCCCCAATAGGGGCGCGCAATCCAGTATCCCAGCTCGATGTCCTCTTCGGCCATCGGATCAAGTCCGATGCATCCGACAATTGCCGCATCCGCCGCGCGGGTGATCAGACACTTCGTGGAGGCGCAATCAAGCGGTTGTGCGGCAAACTCTCGCGCATCGCTTTCGTGATAAGGCCACGGCGCCCGTGCGAGGTTTCTCACCACGCATTCATCAGCGATCCCGCTGAATATGCCGCGCCAATCCTCTGGCCAGATGGGCCTCAGGAGCAGTCGTTCGCTTCGATGGAACACGTCGTATCCCTCTCTTGCCCCGCGCTGCCCCCGTTAGGGACACCGCATGACAGTATCATGGCCGCGAAACAGGATTTCGCGATGAAATGAGGGAGAAACGCGAAGAGGGAGACGGCTCCCCCGAGTTTCGGGGTGGCCTGTCTCCCTCTTGAACGCTGGTTTTAAAAAGCCAGCTCAGGTCCGCCCCTGGTAGGACGGCCCTGTCAATGAACCGTCCGTTATTCGGCTGCTTCCGCAAGCATGTCTACCGACACGTATTTGCGGCCAAGCTTACCCTTGTGGAATCGGACTACGCCTTCTTCGAGCGCGAAGAGCGTGTGGTCCTTGCCCATGCCAACATTGACACCCGGGTAGAACTTCGTGCCACGCTGGCGCACGATAATGTTGCCGCCGATCACGTCCTGACCGCCGAACTTTTTCACACCAAGGCGGCGACCTGCTGAGTCGCGACCGTTACGTGATGAACCACCTGCTTTTTTATGTGCCATTGGTCCTGATCCTTACTTGTCTTCAGCCTTGGGCGCTGCCTTTTTGGCGGGCGCTTTCTTGGCCGGTGCTTTCTTAGCTGCGGTTTTCTTGGCCGGAGCTGCCTTTGCTTCGGTGTCAGCTGCCGGAGCCGCTGCCTTCTTCGCAGGCGCTTTCTTGGCCGGAGCCTTCTTGCCTTCGCCAACGTCGGTGATGCGCAGCAGGGTCATCTGCTGACGGTGACCGGCCTTGCGACGGTAGTTGTGGCGGCGACGCTTCTTGAAAACGACGACTTTCTCGCTCTTCGCCTGAGCGATAATTTCAGCCGAAACCGAAACTTTCGAGGCATCAGCGATTGAATCGCCTTCGCCTGCGAGCAGAACGTCATCCAGCGTGACCGTCTCGCCGGCTTCGCCAGCAAGTTTCTCAACGGCAATCTTGTCTCCGGCGGCAACCCGATATTGCTTGCCGCCTGTGCGCACTATCGCGAACATGGCTTTAAACTCTCAATCTTGTGCTGTGCCCGGCCCATTAAAGCGTAACGCCCCGACCGAACGGCAATGCGGCGCTGCAGTGTTTGCAGCCCCGGAAAGAAGCGTGCCGTTAAGGGAAAGGCTGAGCCAAGTCAACGCCCAGCACTGCGAAAATTCGTCTGAAAGCCGGGTTTTTATCGCCATACCGAGCATCGGATATGGTCACAACGTGCGTGCCACCTATGCCAGCCTGCCCCAACATGATAACGCGGCAGCAAATGAACAGAACCATGCACAAATCCCTATTATGCGCGCTTTTGCTGCCTGTCATGACCTTAGCTACCGGCTGTGCCGGGGGCAGCGGCAACTACCCTGACTTCACTATACCAACAGGTTCGAATGGTGATGGCCGGATTTCCGCGAGCTTTCCCGGTGTAAAGACGACTACGCCACCCACTGCGTCCGGAGTGGCTGAACCTTTACCCGCAGAACTGGACGCGGCGCTGGCTGCGATTCGCAATCGGGCTGCCAAAGCAGTGAACGGATTTGACGAAGACAAGGAACAGGCACGCGCGCACGCGCAGTCGGCAGCAGGACGCAGTGTGGAAAGTGATCAATGGGCACAGGCGCAAGTGAGCCTCGCCAATCTGACTTCGCACCAAAGCGAAACAGCATTGGCGCTGGCTGATCTGGACATGCTGGCCGCGCGCGCTTCGACCAATCTTGAAGATCCGGCGAAAATGGCGCTGATTGCTGCCGACCAGACGCGACTGGCCAAGCGGCTGACGCAGCAACAGGCAGTGATCGACACGTTAAGCCGCCAGCTGGAGCGCTGACTGACGCGATGACTGCCCAGAAACTCGCCTGCGATGATTGCCCCGTCAGAGACAGCGCGGCCTGCGCCGTTCTGACACCGGAAGAACGCACAGCGATGGCCAGCGCAGGCCGTACCCGCGAATTAAAGCGTGGCGAAATGCTGTTCGCGGCAGGCGATGAAGAGACGGCCTGCGCTACTTTGGTTAGCGGTGCGCTGAAAATTTCAGGCGTGGATCGCGACGGCAACGAGCAGATCCTTGCCCTTGTCCATCCATCCGGCTTCATCGGCGAATTGTTCGCCCCTTTCGCGCATCATGATGTGATCGCGCTTACAGACAGCCGCCTGTGCGTCTTCTCCAAGCGGGATATCGGGGCCGCGATTGAGAGCTATCCCGCACTTGCCAGAGCGTTGCTGCGCAGAAGTCAGGAGGATTTGCTGGCTTCCCGAACGCTTTTGTCACTCACGGGCAATGCCGATGCCCAGACACGCCTCGCAGCATTGCTGCATGATTTCGCCAGCGCCGCGAGTGCATCGTCCTGTCACGGTGCGCTTCATTTCGATTTGCCGCTGACCCGCGGAGAGATGGCCAACATGCTGGGCCTGACGATTGAAACAGTCAGTCGCAAATTGGGTGAGATCGAAACTTTGGGCGCTATCGCCCGAACAGGAAAGCGCGGGATCGAAGTGCTCGATCCCGCAAAGTTACTGGCGCTTTCGGGTCGCTGATAAAAAACTCCAGCGTTGTGCCCCTCAGACGAGAGCGGCAATGACTGCGACCGCGAGACCCCAGAAAACAATCAGAACTGGCAGTATCAGCATCTGAACCATTGCGTCCCGAGCGCTGCATTTACCGGTCAGGGTTTGAATGCCCTGCGCCTTAAACCGGTGGAATGGCAGCGGTTTGCCGGGATTGTCTCGCAGCCGGGTCCAGATGGCGGGGACCCCAAAGCCTGCCACCACGAACACAGCGAAAATCACCATCGGAATGGCAAGACCGGGATTGGCAAAGGCCGTCCAGGTGATTGCCAGAAACGCCATATAGAGCCCGACAGTTGCCGCATACAGGCCAGTGGGAAGCTCGAAATTGCGATCCACATCAACCTGATGGCGCGGCGCTGTATCATTTGCAGCGGCAACAGCAGGCGCGTTAACAATGCGCGCTTCACCGCGGGCGAGTTTCTCGTGGATTTGCTTGCTCATGGCTGTTCTCCTTCGTTGGTTGAAGGATTAGCCCGCCCGTTCGTAAACCACCTTGATCTGGATCAAACTGGCGCGATTATTTCCATCTTTTCAGGTCGGAATAATCCTGTTCGCGAGGCTCTATCCAGTGCCATGCGTCGCCTCGCTTTTCCCGCTTCCAGAACCATGCCGCGCTCTTGAGATGGTCCATACAGAAATCGACCG
Source organism: Pseudomonadota bacterium (assembly GCA_034211135.1). GTDB lineage: Bacteria > Pseudomonadota > Alphaproteobacteria > Sphingomonadales > Sphingomonadaceae > Erythrobacter. The sequence continues at coordinate 14,065 of JAXHVK010000039.1, read as the reverse complement.
CAGCAATTGCATCGCGCCGGTGCCGGGCGGCGGCGCAGACCAAGACGATCGGATCACCGGGATAAAGCTGGCCGATACGGTGCGCCATCACCAGCCCCTGCAAATCAAAGCGAGCCTGCGCATCATCGGCAAGCGTGTTCATGCCCGGCAACGTCAGCGGTTCGTAGTGCGACAGCTCCAGCGCCTCTACTCCGCCAGTGACGCGCACCTTTCCCACGAAGCTGGCAATTCCGCCAGCATCGGGCGTCGCATCGGAAAGCTCGTCAATCAGCGTGTTGGGATCGAGCGGCTCTGGAAATAGCGCGACGTGTCTCACCCGCCGCTTACCGGAGGTAGGAGCGCGACTTCGTCACCGTCTTGCGCCAGCAATGCCGTCTTGTCGCCCAGCACTTTGCCGGCACACGCGACGTTGACGCGGTCCTGACACAGTTGCTCTGCGACCTGCGGCCCGACTGCGTCTAGCAGGCCCTGCCAATCCAGCGGCGCGGATACTTCCGCAGTCTGAACGCCCGCCAGATCGCGCAAAGGGCCCAGAAAGAGGATTGTCACACTCATCGCTGCTATCCCCCTGTGACGGACATGTGCCGATCCTGAGCAGGCGCGTCTCCGCGTCGATCCATCGCGAAATGATGTTTTTCCGGCTTGATTACCATCGCTGCGTCCAGTGCCTCTGCAAGTCGTTTCGCCGGGTCTTCTGACCGTAATGCTGCCCGCAAATCGACCCGCTCCGATCCGCCGAGGCATGGATAAAGCTGTCCCGTCGCCGTAACCCGCAGCCGATTGCAGCTCGCACAGAAATTGTTCGAATGCGGCGTAATCAATCCGAGCCTGCCGCCCGTCTCCGCAATATCCCAGTACCGCGCAGGGCCGCCCGTGGTCGCGTCCGATGGTGCCAATGTCCAGCGGGTTTCAAGTTCCCTTTGCACCGCATCCAGTCGCAGAAACTGATCGAGCCTTTCTTCCTCAACATCGCCCAACGGCATGACTTCGATCAAGGTCACATCATGCCCCCGAGCGTGCCCCCATGCGATCAGATCCGGCAGCTCCGCTTCGTTCACACCCTTTAGCGCGACAGCATTCAGCTTCACTTTAAGCCCCGCTCGCGTAGCGGCTGCGATCCCATCCAGCACTTGCGGCAGGGCGTCGCGGCGGGTGAGCTTTTCAAACAGAGCGCGATCCAGCGTATCAAGCGAGATGTTGATCCGGCGCACGCCCGCCTTCGCCAGATCGTCTGCATATCGTGCCAATTGCGTCGCATTGGTGGTGAGCGTGAGTTCCTCAAGCCCGTTACCCAAACGCCGCCCCAAGGCGCGGAACAGATCGACAATATCGCGCCGGACCAGCGGCTCACCGCCGGTTATGCGCAGCTTTGTGACACCGCGATCAATAAATCCGTTGGCGAGATCGTGCAGTTCCTCCAGCGTCAATACTTCACGACGCGGCAGGAATGTCATGCGTTCCGGCATGCAATAGGTGCAGCGCAAATCGCATCGGTCGGTTACGGAAAGGCGCAAATAGGAAATGCGGCGCTGGAATGCGTCGATCAGCGGGCTTTGCCTTACCGCCCCTGCATCAATCACATCGCGTTGCCGGATTTCACTCATGGGTCTGGGTATAGTGCCCCGTAACGCCGGGCGCATCCCTCAAATACTCTAGCACCGCAGTAAGACTGTGACCGGGATCGGCACCTACAATGTTCACCCGCTTCGGCTCATATTCACGGGCCAGATCACCGGCAAGCGCTTGGCGCCAGTCATCATGATCGGGACCAGCGGGCGGAAGCACTATGGCCAGCGCCTGTGTCATTTCATCACCCAAAATAGCGCGGATATCGGCGAGATGATCAGCCAGCAATTGCGCGTGTGCATCCAGCCCGCCTTCGGGCAAATCCGCCACAGTGTATTCGCGCTGCAAGGCCAAGATCAGTCCGTTGGCCGTTCACGATGCAGTGTGATGCCGATCTTTTCAGTGCCTTCTGCGATGGCCAGCTTGATGATCTTCACCGTGATCGCCTGAACGCGCCTGTCCTGCACAAACAGCGTTTCGCAAATATGATCGGCCACCGCTTCGATCAGTTTGAAGTGCACGCCTTCGGGCAAGCCTTCGGACATGGCGTGCTTGATATCCATGTAATTCTTGCTGGCATCGAGCGGCGTATCCGGATCGTAGCGGTCGGCTACATCATAGCGGGCCTGCACTGTCATGCGCAGCGGCTGCGGTTTGCCGGTTTCTTCCGAATAGATGCCGGTAAGGACATCCACTTCCAGATCGGCCACTTCGAGAATGAGAGAATCGGTCTGTGTCATCTTGGTCGCCGCCTTTAGCCGCAATTGCTCCAGCGGGCGAATATCGCCGTCGGCAAAAGGCGCTGCGGTTCGTTTTCGCCGACGCTTTCTTCCCGCACGCACAGATCACCGTGTTCGATCACGCCGGGCAAATGCGCCAGCTTTTCCGCCAGCAGGCCAGCCAGCGACACGCTGCTCATCCGCACGGCATACACCGTGAGGAAGAGAAAGGCGCTTTCGGAATCGAGCAGTTTCGCACAATTCCCGACAAGCTCCGGCAGCCCTTCTTCCAGACGCCAGGTTTCGTTCTTCGGCCCGCGCCCGAACTTGGGCGGATCAAGGATGATGCCATCATATCGCCGTTCGCGGCGAACCTCGCGCGCGGTGAACTTGGCCGCGTCATCGACAAGCCAGCGGATCGGACGCTCCTCCATCCCCGAAAGCGCAGCGTTCTCACGCGCCTGCGCCACCGATTTCTTCGACGCATCCACATGCGTGACAGGGCCATGATCGCTAAGAGCCAGCGTGCCGAGGCCGGTATAGCCGAACAGGTTCATCGTCTGCGCGCTTTCTCGTCCTGCAAGCATCGCACGCATCCAGTCCCAGACAACCGCCATATCGGGAAAGAACTGTAAGTGTCGAAACGGCGTCGGCTGTGCGGTGAAACGCACATCGTTCCACGAAAGCTCCCACCCGTTTTCGGGCAGAGCCTGCTCCATTACCCAGCGCCCGCCGCCATCTTCATCGGAGCCGGGGACAAATTCCCCCGCCGCATCCCAATCGGCAAGTCGCGGTTGCCATAGTGCCTGAGGTTCAGGCCGCACAAACGCGTGCTGGCCGAAAGCCTCCAGCTTGCGACCGGCACCGCTATCGAGCAGGCGGTATCCGTCCCACCCGGTGCATTCCATCAATACTGATTGGGGAGCGATTGTCGCCATCAGGCAGCCGGTTGTTCCGCATTACCGCTTGCGTTCTGGAGCACGAAATCGCGGGAGGCTTCATAATCGCCCGCAATCTGTGTGAAGTGCTCCTCGCGCCCGAACAAATCGCCGACGCGTGATGGCAGTGCAGGCCGCATACCCACAGCGCGCTCAACCGCATCGGTGAATTTCGCCGGATGTGCCGTTGCCAGAGTGACGACAGGGGTGCCCTGCGGCACAAATTGCTCTTCTGCCAGAACGAGAGACGCGTGCAGGCCGACAGCTGTATGCGGGTCGATGACCTGCGCGCTCTGGCGCTGCGCCCACTGCATGGCGCGCACGGTCGAATCGGGATCCGCGCTATAGCTGGTGAACAGCGCAGATGCGTTTTCGCGCTGGCTGTTAGTCAATTGCATCGCGCGGTCTTTCTCGAAACCGGCCATTTGCGCCGCCATCGCCGCACCATCGCGTCCTCCGCAATCGAACAAAAGGCGTTCGAAGTTCGAACTCACCTGAATGTCCATCGAAGGCGTATGCGTCGGCGTGACTGTTCCGGCCGAATAATCGCCATCCTTCAGCGCGCGGTGGAGGATATCGTTGATATTCGTTGCAACGATCAGCTTTTCGATCGGCAGCCCCATCTGCGCCGCGACGTAGCCTGCAAAGACATCGCCGAAGTTGCCAGTTGGGACGCTGAATGCGGCCTTGCGATCAGGGCCGCCCAATTGCAGCGCCGCGTAGAAATAATAGACTACCTGCGCCATCAGACGCGCCCAGTTGATCGAATTCACCGCGCCCAGGTTCAGCGGACCATTCACGTCCGCATCGCCGAACATGCGCTTCACGTGGCGCTGGGCATCGTCAAAACTGCCCTCAATCGCGAGGTTATGGACATTGGGCGCACGCACTGTCGTCATCTGGCGGCGCTGAACATCGCTGACGCGCCCATTGGGGTGCAGCATGAAAATCTCGACCCGATCAAGCCCTGCGACTGCATTGATCGCCGCAGAGCCGGTGTCACCACTGGTCGCGCCGACGATAGTCAGACGTTCACCGCGGCGCGCCAGAAATGTCTCGAACAGGCGGCCAAGCAGTTGCAGGGCCACATCCTTGAACGCCAGCGTCGGCCCATGAAACAGTTCCAGCAACCAGTGTGTTTCATCCATCTGGACCAGCGGGGTGACCGCCTTGTGCCCGAAATTGCCGTAAACGCTTTCACAGATCGCCGTCAGTTGATCATCGCTGAGGCTGCCTTCCACAAACGGCTTCATCACCCGCACGGCCAGCTGCGCATAGGGCAGCCCGCGCATCGCCTCTATCTCGGCGCGCTCGAATTGCGGCCAATGGGTGGGAAGATACAGGCCGCCATCGCTGGCGAGCCCGGCCAATGTCACGCCCTCGAAATCGAGTGTCGGGGCTGTTCCTCGAGTAGATACGTATTGCATGTGCGAAGACGCCTAGCGGTGTGTGCGGGGGAGAACAAGATTGCCCTTGCGTCAGGGTGGCAGAGTTACTGATTTTTACGCAAACGGCCTCTTACAGCGAAACCATATATCACCAGCGCGGTAAGAGCGAAGAAGAACCATTGCCCGGCATAGGCAAGGTGATTGTTCGGCAGATCATTCGGGTCCGGCTTGGCCAGAGCCTGAAGACCGCCAACCGCCGGATCAGCCACAAGGCGGGGGCCCGGCGCGATCACTCCGGTGACTTTGCCACCCTGCCATTCCGGCGCTTTCAACGATTGCGAGAAGCCGATATCGACCAGAGCCGTCCCTCCGTTTGCCAACGCGCATTGCGCCCGCATCGCCCAACCCTTCGCGCCATTTGCGGACCGTCCGGCGAGTGACGTGATTTCGTTGACCGATACGCACTCGACTTCGCTGCGGCGAAACCAGACATCCGCCCCGTCACCAGTGGCTGGAAAAGACGCCAGCTCGCCTATGGCCGTCGATTTGGAATACATCATGATCAGCTCGGCCTTTTCGCCCGCGCGTCCCATTTGCCATACGCCCAGCCCCACCATGGTAAGCGCAGCAGCGATAACGATGATCGTCGGAATAATGGGAAGTTGGCGGATCATGGCTCGCCCTGCTCCAGTTGGTATTGGCGAAACACGCTGGCAGCCTTGAACAGGCGCAAGGTGTACACAACGCTTGAAATAGTCACCGGCGCAAGGACGGCAATGAAAAGCCAGATCGGCGGTTTGAGCCAATCATCGACCGCAAAGGCAATCACGCTGAGCACAACGGCAATGATGATCGTCAGAAGCCCTGCAAGCCGCCCTCCCCTTTCAAGCCGGGCGAGTTCCTGACCGCATTGGCTGCATGTGCCTGCAATTTGCGCCGGCGCTTCGAACAGGGTTCGCGCACCGCAATGCGGGCACATACCGAAAAGGGCAGCCTGGAAAAGCCCGGGCTGCCCTTGCGTGTTTCGAGAGCTGGTGCTCTTCGTCATCAGTGGACGGGCGCGCCCCAACCGCCCCAGATGTAGACGGCGATGAAGAGGAACAGCCAAACCACATCAACGAAGTGCCAGTACCAGGCAGCCGCTTCGAAACCGAAGTGCTGCTTCGGCGTGAAGTGGTTGAGGTACGCGCGATAGAGGCAGACCGCGAGGAAGATGGTCCCGATCAGAACGTGGAAGCCGTGGAAACCGGTCGCCATGTAGAAGGCGCTGGAGAAGGTGTTGCCGCCGAATTCGAACGGCGCAACGCTGTACTCATACGCCTGAATGAAGCTGAACAGCACGCCCAGAGCGATAGTGGCCCACAGACCCTGCTTAAGACCGGTTCGATCACCATGCACCAGCGAGTGGTGCGCCCACGTTACCGTGGTGCCCGAGCACAGCAGGATCAGCGTATTGAGCAGCGGAAGCTGGAAAGCGTTGAGCACTTCCATACCACTCGGCACGCGTTCACCCAGTGAAGTATCGCCTTCGCTGAGGAACAGGTTGGTGGTGACGTCACCGCCCTCGCCATGCATGAATTCAAGCGGTGCCGGGAAGATCGTGAAGTCGAAGAAGGCCCAGAACCAGCCAACGAAAAACATCACTTCCGAAGCGATAAACAGGATCATGCCGTAACGCATGTGAAGCTGGACGATCGGCGTGTGATCACCCCGCTGCGCTTCAACCACAATGTTACGGAACCAGAAGAAGAACGTCGCCAGCAGACCGGCAAGGCCCGCATACATGATGATCGGACCGGCAGCACCGAACAGATCAGGGTAGAAGTTCAGCACCATACCGCTGGTGAAGGTAAGCGCCGAAAACGAGCCGATCAGCGGCCATGGATCCGGGTCCAGAATGTGATAATCGTGGTTTACGTTTCCGCCCATGATGCGTGTCCCGTTCGCTAGGTTAAGATATTAGTCTGTGCTGCGATCAAGGCCGCTCGATACGGCCTCTTTCGCTTTATGAAAAGTGTAACTGAGAGTGATCTGTTCAACATCAGCCATAAACTCGTCTTCGAGTATGGCCGGATCGACATAATAGACCACCGGCATGCGGACTTCCTGCCCCGGCTCCAGCGTCTGCTCGGTAAAGCAGAAGCATTGCACCTTGTGGAAATACAAACCCGCCTGGGCAGGCTCGACATTAAAGGTTGCCGTACCCGTTAACGCTGCCGAACCGTCATTGCGGGCGACATATGTCGCCATATCGCGCTGACCGATTTCGACCGTGTCTGTTGGCTGTGACGGACGGAAAGTCCACGGCACGTCGCGCGCGGTCGATCCGTCAAACCGGATCGAGATCGTCTTCCCCGTTGCACCGGCGGCTGCCCGCGCCGCATCGCTTGCGCTCGCCACCTGAGTGGTGCCGCCAAAGCCCGTTACCTGACAGAACAGACGATACAGCGGCACTGACGCAAACCCAAGACCGACCATCGAGGCTGCAAACAGCAGCGCAAGCATTCCGGTGCGCAGGTTCTTGCGCTCCGTCTCGGTCGAAAGAGTTGCAGTCGGATTGCTCATGTCAGTCGCTCATCCGGACAATCGTGATCGCATAGAACAGCACCACGAAGAACAATAGCGTGCCACCGACAACAAGGTTGCGGCTTTTCTGGCGGCGCTTGAATTCGTTTTCGTCGTCGTTGTTCACAATACACCTCCGGCGAATACGCCCGCGCCGATCACACCTGCATTCTCAAGCATCCGGTCTGCGACAAGCGCGCCGAAAAGGATGAACAAATACAGGATGCTGAATTTGAACAGCGATTTTTCCTGCGCCATCGCGTCTCCATCGCCCATCACCGCGTCGCGGCGATAGACGCCCCAGGCAAGCACGATGAACAGCAGCGACAAAGCGACAGCGGTGGTGCCGTAAACCCAGCTTGTCCCGCCGATCAGCCACGGGGCGACTGTGAAAGGAGCAAGGGCGAGCGTGTACAGCCATATCTGGTTGCGCGTCGCACGCTCCCCAGCGACCACCGGCAGCATTGGAATGCCGACTTTCGCGTAATCGGTCTTCACAAACAGCGCGAGTGCCCAGAAATGCGGCGGCGTCCACATAAAGATGATCGCGAAAAGAAGCAGCGGCATCGCTGTGATTTCGCCTGTAACAGCGACCCAGCCAATCAGCGGAGGAAACGCGCCAGAGCCGCCACCGATAACAATGTTCTGCGGCGTGCGCGGCTTCAGCCACATCGTGTAGATAACGGCGTAATAGATGATCGCGCCCAACAGCAGCGCTGCGGCAAGCCATCCGATTGCAACGCCCATCAGGAACACCGATACGCCTGACAGGAACATGCCGAAATCACGCGCATCTTCGCGGCGCATCCGCCCTGTGGGCAGCGGGCGGTTCGACGTCCGCTTCATCCCGGCATCAAGATCAGCTTCCCACCAATGGTTCAGAGCAGCAGAGCCGCCCGCACCCATCGCAATCGCGAGAACGGCGGTGAAACCCAGCACAGGATGGATTGTCCCCGGAGCCGCCAGCAAACCGCAAATCGCAGTAAAGATGACCAGCGTCATCACGCGCGGCTTTGTCAGCGTGAAAAAGTCACGCCACTCCGTCGGGAGAGCTGTCGCGTTAAGCGGGGTCTGAGGCGTTAAAAGCGTCATAGGGTTCGTATCGGTTTTGCGAAGAAGCGCGCCCGGTCAGGCGCGCCCCCTCCATTTCATGTGTCCGGTATCGGGCGGAATTGCACCCCGCCCGATATCGTCACACTTCACTCGGCCGGCTGCGGGGTCGAGACGTGATCGTGGTAATCGTGATGATCCTCAATCACAGGAAGCGTTTCGAACTGGTGGTACGGCGGCGGGCTCGGCAGGGTCCACTCAAGCGTGGTAGCACCTTCGCCCCAGGGGTTCTTGCCCGGGTTGCGTCCAGCGAGCAGCGCGTAACCGATGTTGATGAAGAACGGCACCAGAGAGACCAGCGTGATCCAGTAACCCATCGTGCTGATCTCATGCCAGTACGTGTAGGCTTCGCTGTAATCCGGATAACGGCGCGGCATACCCTGCATCCCGAGGAAGTGCTGCGGGAAGAAGATTACGTTCACGCCGATGAAGAACAGCCAGAAGTGGATGTGGCTGAGCAGTTCAGAGTGCATCTTGCCGCTCATTTTCGGGAACCAGTAATAGAAGCCCGCGAACATCGAGAAGACGGCACCCATCGACAGCACGTAGTGGAAGTGGGCAACCACGTAGTATGTGTCGTGCAGGTTATCGTCGATACCGCCATTGGCCAGCACCACACCTGTCACACCGCCAACGGTGAACAGGAAGATGAAGCCGAGCGACCAGACCATCGGCGATTTGAATTCAAGGCTGCCACCCCACATCGTTGCGATCCAGCTGAAGATCTTCACACCGGTCGGGACAGCGATAACCATCGTCGCTGCGGTGAAGTACATCTTCGTGTTCACGTCGAGGCCGACTGTATACATGTGGTGCGCCCACACGATGAAGCCGACAACACCGATTGCGACCATGGCGTAAGCCATGCCGAGGTAACCGAAGACCGGCTTGCGGCTGAAGGTTGCAACAATTTGCGAGATCATGCCGAAGCCCGGCAGGATCATGATGTACACCTCAGGGTGGCCGAAGAACCAGAACAGGTGCTGGTACAGAACCGGATCACCACCGCCAGCGGGGTTGAAGAAGGTTGTGTCGAAGTTACGGTCGGTCAGCAGCATAGTGATCGCAGCGGCAAGAACCGGCAGCGCGAGCAGCAGAAGGAAAGCCGTAACCAGCACCGACCATACAAACAGCGGCATTTTGTGCAGGGTCATGCCCGGCGCACGCATGTTGAAGATGGTAGTAATGAAGTTGGTGGCACCAAGGATCGAGCCTGCGCCCGAAAGGTGGAGCGAGAAGATCGCGAAATCGACCGCAGGCCCCGGAGAGCCGGTCGTCGAAAGCGGCGCGTAAACGGTCCAGCCTGTGCCCGCGCCCAGACCTTCGGCCGAACCCGGCACAAACATCGAGAACAGGAGGCTGAAGAAGCCGACGACCGTAAGCCAGAACGAAACGTTGTTCATGCGCGGGAACGCCATGTCAGGCGCGCCGATCATGAGCGGCACGAACCAGTTACCAAAGCCGCCGATCATGGCTGGCATGACCATGAAGAAGACCATGATCAGGCCGTGGGCAGTGATAAATACGTTCCACATATGCAGGTTGGCGGCCTCACCGGCGGTGCCACCCAGCAGATCGACCCAGAAACCGAGGTACTGGATACCCGGCTCAGCAAGTTCGGCACGCATGATGCCCGAAATGCCGCCACCGACGATCCCCGCGATAATCGCGAAGATAAGGTACATAGTGCCGATGTCCTTGTGGTTGGTCGACATGAACCAGCGGGCGAAAAAGCCCGGCTTGTGGTCCGCGTGATCGTCGCCGTGGTGGGCGTCCGGTGCGAAGCTGTCTGCGGTTGTTGCCATCGTTCAGATCTCTCGGCTTTTACAATTCTTGTATATTCGTATCAGGCTATCAATTGGCGAGCGCGACTTCGGTAGTTTCACCACCTTCAGCCTCGCCTTCACCCTCTGCAGCAGCTTCTTCGGCTTCGGCGCCCGGCAGAGTTCCACCCTGCTCCACAACCCAAGCTTCAAACTGCTCCATCGGCAGCGCCTCAACCGTGATCGGCATGTAGGCGTGGCGCGAACCGCACAGTTCCGAACACTGGCCGTAATATACGCCCGGCTCGTTGATCACCATCAACTTTTCATTGAGGCGGCCCGGGATCGCGTCCTGCTTGAACCACAGCGACGGCACGGCAAAGGCGTGGATCACGTCAGCAGCAGTTGTCTGCAAGCGGATCGGGACACCGGCGGGGACAACCATGCGGTTATCGACAGCCATCTGAGTCGGCTCACCACCAGCAAGCGCGTCTGCGTCGGAAAGCATGTTCGAAACGATTTCGACGTCGTGATCGGGATATTCATAACCCCAGTACCACTGATAACCGACAGCCTTCACCGTGATCGCGTCTTCCGGCGGCGTTTCGTACTGACGCGCCAGAAGCGTGATCGACGGAACCGCGATGACGACAAGGATGAGAACCGGAACAATCGTCCAGATCACTTCGATCGCAGTGTTGTGAGTCGTTTTGGAAGGCACCGGATTGGCGCGGCGATTGAAGCGGAAGATCACATAGAACAGCAGGCCAAGCACAAAGATGCTGATCGCGGTGATCACCGGCAGCAGGATGTAGTCATGCATCCCCAAGGCGTAGATGCCGAGGTCGGAATACTGATCCTGGAAGGTCAGCGACTTTGCCATCGCGCCTTCTTCACCACTGCGCGGATCGGTCGGCATGCCCTTACCCGGGGTGGGAGCCATACGCTCATACCCGCCGGTCGCTGCCGCTTCTTCGGTGGCTTCAACAGCAGCTTCTTCCTGAGCGCTCACAACTGCGGGTGCAGCAAGCACACCGAACGCTGCGAGCAGCGCGAGGAGAGTGACCTTCATTCGGCCGAAAAGATGACCCATGTCCATGTGTCCAGATTGCTTCAATTTTTATCCCATTCCCATCTGCCCAGCGATTCTCGAACCGCGTTATGCCAGACGGTGCTTCATCGACACTTCTGCCAATGTTGTGGCCCCATTAGCCGCGCTTGCCCCCGCCCTCAAGCGCTTCTAGGGAGAAAATTATGCAAGCGGGCATGACGCCTGCGCAATTCCACCGTTTTTCACTTCCAGTTACGGGTACCACCACCATCATGGATGCATCCAAATTTCAGACCCTTACGCTTGAGCAGGTTCTTGCCGAATTCCGTAGCTGCGGAGCCTTGCTCGAAGGGCACTTCAAACTGTCTTCAGGGCGCCATAGTGGACATTACCTGCAATGCGCGCGGGTGCTGATGAACCCGGCCCGCGCGGCAAAACTGGCCGAAGCGGTTGTTGCAAATATTCCACAGGAAGTGCGCGATCAGGTCGATACGGTGGTGTCTCCGGCGATGGGCGGCATCATTATCGGGCACGAAGTGGGCCGCGCATTGGGCAAGGATGCGCTGTTTCTGGAACGGCCCGAAGGCGTTTTCCACCTCCGCCGCGGATTCGCACTGGCACCGGGCGCGAAAGTGCTGATGGTCGAAGATGTCGTCACCACCGGCCTTTCCAGCCGCGAGGCGATTGAAGCTGTCAAACGCGAAGGCGGAGAAGTCATTGCGGAATGTTCCCTTATCGACAGGTCGGAGGGAACCGCAGACCTTGGCGCGCCGTTCTACCCGCTCGCTGCCTTTAACTTCCCGACATTCGCACCAGATGAAGTGCCTACGCAGCTTGCCGCTATTGAGATTACCAAACCAGGAAGCAGAAAGTGAACCCAGCGCCGCTCAGACTGGGCGTGAACATTGATCACGTCGCGACAATCCGTAACGCCCGTGGAGGAGACCACCCCGACCCGGTGCGCGCGGCGGAGATCGTCGCTCAGGTTGGCGGCGATGGCATCACCGCGCATCTTCGCGAAGACCGGCGGCACATCCGGGACGAAGACCTCGCACGAATTCAGGATGCGACGGACCTGCCGTTGAATCTGGAGATGGCAGCGACTCAGGAAATGCTTGAAATCGCGCTGCGACACAAACCGCATGCGGCCTGCATTGTCCCCGAAAAGCGAGAGGAACGCACAACCGAAGGCGGCTTGGATGCCGCAGGACTGCACAACACGCTGGTGCCGATTGTCGGCGCGCTTCGTGATGCGGGCATTCGCGTTTCGCTGTTTATCGAAGCGCATGAACGCCAGTTGGATGCTGCCCTGCGCCTTGGTGCGCCGGTGGTTGAATTCCATACTGGCGAATATGCTCATGCCACGCTGGACGGCGACAATGAAAAGGTCGCCAGCGAGCTAAAGCGCATTTCGGACATGGCTGCCCTTGCCGCGAAGAACGGGATAGAGCCCCATGCAGGCCACGGCCTGACATTCGAAAATGTGCAGCCAATCGCCGCCATCCCGCAGATCGCGGAGCTCAATATCGGGCATTATCTGATTGGAGAGGCGGTTTTCACCGGGTTGGAGACAGCCATCAGGCGTATGCGCGATCTTATGGACGAAGCGCGCTAACCCGATGTCGAATGCCGAACCGCCAGAACTGCCTGAATTGAGCCCAGAACAGAAAAGCTGGGGCCTTTCGGCTGGGTTCTTGTTCCTTGTCGCCGTTGGGCTTCTCGGTTTTTCCCTCTCGCAAGGCGTGATGCGCCCTTTTGCAATCGGGTGGGTGGCCTTGCAGATATTCGGCTATGTCGGCGCAATGCGTCTGGCCAATGGTGATCCAGCCCACCCCTTGTTCAAAAGTCAGGTGATCCTGCACATGATGGCGCTGGGCCTTCTGATTGCGGTATTTCTGAGAGGCGGATGATGAGCCGGCCGCCCGCTTCCAATCTGGCGCTGATCGTGATGATCATCTGGTATGCTGGAATGGCGCTCTTGACCGGAGGCCTGTTTTTGCTGGGCCTGATGTTCGGGTCCGAGGTTTACCGCGAAGGCTCTATGCCACTTGCCGAGTGGGCGCGGATTGCAGGCCCGTTCTTGGCCACTGCAGCTTTCTTCACTTTATCCATGTGGTTCTGGTCGAACGGAAAACATCGCGCGTCGATACGTGTTTGCGCTGCATCCGTCATTGTCGCCACCCTTTATATGTTTCTGAACGGAGCTTTGTACGTATGATTATCGGGCTGGGCTCTGACCTGTGCAATATTGAACGCATTGCCAATTCACTCGATCGGTATGGCGAACGCTTTGAAAACCGCGTCTTTACCGAGGTTGAGCGCGCCAAGGCGCGCCGCCGCCCTTACACTATCGCGGGAACCTATGCGAAACGCTTCGCCGCCAAAGAAGCCTTCAGCAAGGCGGTAGGCACGGGTTTCAAGCGCGGCGTGTATATGAAGGATATCGGGGTTGTGAACGCGCCAAGCGGTGCGCCGACCCTTGCCCTGACAGGCGGCGCGGCAAAGCGGCTTGAAGAAATGATCCCGGCGGGCCATGAGGCGCATATTCATCTGACCCTAACAGACGATCATCCATGGGCGCAGGCTTTCGTTATTATCGAAGCGCAGCCGATACAGTAAAAGCGCTGGGCGACTTAACCGAACGCCCTAAACAGCCCACAACAGATAAAGCAGGACACGTGAGCAACACCGACAGCAACAATCCTCAGGCTTCCGGCAATCTGGGCGAAGGTATGGACGATCCAATCGCTCCCGATGTGACGCCCGCGCCGAAGACAACCTCTGCGGACAACAAAGATGCCAAGGCAAAGGAAGACGAAAAGGTCGATTGGGTTGCGGAGATCCGCGGCCTTGCGCTGATGCTGCTGGCTGTGCTGGCATTTCACAGCTTCGTCGCCAAGCCGTTCTATATCCCCTCAACGTCAATGATGCCCACGCTGCATGTCGGTGACAGGCTGATTGTGAG
>JAXHVK010000038.1:0-21352 GCA_034211135.1 Pseudomonadota bacterium | reverse complement strand
CCCAAGTACCGGCAGTCTATGCAGATCGTATGGGTCAAGAAAGGGCGCCTAAGTCAGTGTACTCGTTGCATTTTATACGAGAATACTAACTCAATTCAGCGGAGGAATGCAATTGTTCATGACGGGCAAGGCCTGTAGTAATTTATTCGCCTAAGTATGTGATTTATTGGTATAAAGATCGGTTGTGATGCAATATTGCAACTTGATTGCCTTTCAGTCGTAGCGCAGTAGTGCTCCTCTACTTAATTGCGAACGTTGCTAGAGGGGGTGAGCCGTTCGGTCGTGCAATTTATGCGCGACTGTGAAAAGGAAGCCTATGTTAGCCGCAGGAATTACCTCGTGAAATCGATCAGGGTCGCAATTCTTGGTCTTGGAAATTGCTCAAGCTCGCTGGTTCAGGGGATTGCGCATTACCGCGCCAATTCGAGTTCTGTCGGGCTGATCGAAGACATTGTCGATGGCTACACGGCAAGCGATGTCGAAGTCGTGCTGGGCATTGATGTCGACCGGCGAAAGGTTGGCCTCGATATCGCGCAAGCGATTTTTGCCGAGCCGAACAACACCACCGTCTTTCATGCGGATATAGAGCCTTCCGGCGCGCCCGTGATTATGGGGCGGGCGCTGGATGGCGTTGCGCCGCATATGGTGGAAGCGGGCGAACGCGGCTTTATCGTCAGCGATGCCCCTGAGGCGAGCGAGGCTGATATCGTCGCTGCGCTGAAATCGCATCAGGTTGACGTGCTGGTGAACTTTCTGCCGGTCGGCTCTCAGGAAGCGAGCGAATTCTACATGGCTTGCGCGCTTGAGGCAGGCGTGGCGGTGGTCAATTGCATCCCGGTTTTCATTGCCAGCGATGCGCAGTGGGAGGCTCGCTTCGCACAGGCCGGGCTGCCGATTGTGGGGGACGATATCAAGGCGCAGATCGGCGCAACTGTCGTCCACCGGATGTTGAGCCAATTGTTCGGATCACGCGGAGTTGAGGTGGATCACACCTATCAGCTCAATACCGGTGGCAATACCGACTTCCTCAATATGATGGATCGTGGGCGAATCAATTCGAAGAAGGAATCGAAAACCGAAGCAGTCCAGTCCGCGCTGGATCAGCGGCTGGACAATGGCAGCATCGCCATCGGTCCTTCGGATTATGTCCCCTGGCAAAAGGATAACAAGGTCTGTTTCCTGCGGATCGAGGGCAAGCAGTTCGGCGGCGTTCCGATGAATCTTGAAATGCGCCTTTCTGTCGAAGACAGCCCGAATGCGGCGGCCTGTGTGATCGACGCGATCCGTTTTTGTATGGCGGCCAAAGATCGCGGGCAGGGCGGGGCACTGATCGCGCCGTCTGCGTTTTACTGCAAGCACCCCCCTTTGCAGATGCCAGAGGAGGAAGCGCATAAGAGGCTCAAAACCGAATTTGGCCTCTATTCATGTGCCGCGGAATAGCGTTCGCACAAAGGACGGAAAAATCATTTTGGTCAAAAACGCGATCATCCTTGCAGCCGGGTTCGGCAGTCGGCTGAAAGAGCGTGCCGGATCAAAGCCGCTGGCGACTATCGGCGGGATGAGCCTGCTCGAAATCGGTATCCGTCAGGCGAGCGCAGCCGGCATTGAACGGGTGGTCGTCGTCACCGGCCACGCAGCCGATCATGTTGAGGCATCGCTGGGAGGTATCGCGAACCGTGCTGGGGTCGAAGTGATTGCCGCCCGCGTTTCCGATTATTCGAAGCCCAATGGCTGGTCTGTAATCGCGGGGGCGCAGCAAGTGTCAGGCCCGTTCCTGCTGATGATGGCGGATCATATATTCGGCGACGGGATTCTTGAACAGCTTGCCGCGCAATCGCTGGCGGTGAACGATGTGGTTCTGGCGACAGATCGCGCTGACAATCCGCTGGTGGATCCCGATGATGCGACATGGGTCGCGATTGACGAGGCGCGACGCATCACAGCGATTGGCAAGACAATCAAAGCCTATGATGTGGTCGATTGCGGGGCGTTCCTTGCGAATGCGGCCCTGCCTGAAGCGATCGGGCGCGCCGTCGCTGACGGGAAGGCGGGGAGCCTGTCCGATGGTATGCAGGTTCTGGCAGATGAACGCCGTGCGGGCACGATGGATATTGGCGGGCGCTGGTGGATTGATGTCGATGATCCGCGTGCTCATGATCTCGCACAGGAGCAAGCCGCACGGCATTGCGCGGCGCTGAAGACCGTAGCGGAAGACGCATCATGCTGAAGGCTCGCACCGACAGCAGCGTTCTTTTGGACGTCACGCGGCTGGTCACGCGCAGCTGGACCGCGCGTCGATCAACCGGAATTGACCGCGTATCCTATGCCTATTTGCGCCATTATCGCTCCCGCGCATTGGCGGTTGTGCAATATCGCGGCCTGATCCGGGTTGCCGATGCGGCGGCATCGGAAAAGCTGTTTGAGATGCTGCTCGGCCCGCCATCGGCGTTTCGTCGCCAGTTCGTCCCTTGGTTGCTGAGAGAGCTTGTCCGCAAGAGAGGCGCAGGCGACCATGCTGGCAAACCGTACATCAATGTCGGAGACAGCGATTTCGACCTTCCATCGCACCACGCATGGACGGCGCGCGAACAGTTGCGCCCGTTCTACATGCTGCATGACCTGATCCCGATGCGGCATCCGCATTTTACAAGGCCGCATGCGGTTGAACGGCATCGCGGGAGAGTGCTGGGCGCGATCTGCAATGGACACGGCATAATCCTGTCATCGCAAACCGTGGCCGGACATTTGAGCGCGTTCGCGACAGATCAGGGGCTGACCTTGCCCGAACGCATGCTGGCCCCTCTGGGCGCGCAAGACTGGTCTGCCGCCGCCAATGCCTGTGCCAGAAGTGACCCGCCCTACTTCGTTTGCATCGGCACGATTGAACCGCGCAAGAACCATGCCTTGCTGCTGAAAGTCTGGAGCCGCCTGACCAAGGTGCTTGGCCAACAATGCCCCCGGCTGATTATCATCGGCCAGACCGGAAAGCTGACCGGCGACATTCTCGAACCCCTCAAACAGGACCGCGCTCTTTGTGCCAATGTCGAGGTGCTGCACGATTGCAGCGATGAACGCGCGGCCGCCTATCTTGCCGGCGCGCGCGCTGTACTGATGCCGAGCCTTGCCGAAGGGTTCGGCCTGCCCGTGATAGAGGCATTGCAGGCGCGCGTTCCGGTGATCGCTGCGGATGTGCCGATCATGCGCGAAATTACGCAAGGATGCGCCACTCTCATCGCCGGAGACGATGTTGATGGCTGGGCTAAGGTGGTGCAGGCGGGTGACGACTTTTTCGACGCGGCAAAAGCGCGCACACGCGATTTTCGCGCACCCACATGGGGCACGCATTTCGCGCTGGTCGATGCGCTGATTTCGGCTGATGGCTTGAAAAGCGCAGCGCCATGTGAAAGCAGCCTAGCAGCATGATGCAACGCTTTAGAGTTTTCAGCCCGCTCGCGGTGCTAACCGTTCTGGTGCCCACGCTGATTGCGGTGCTGTATTTCGGCCTGTTCGCGCAGGATATCTACATCTCCGAGGCGCGCATCGTGGTGCGCAATCCGACGCAGCAGACCCAGAACCCGCTTAACCTTGCGCTGGATCGCACCGGCTTTGGCTCTGCCAATGACGGCAACAGCAATGTCATTGCCTATCTGCGATCGCGTCAGGCAATCGAGGAAGGCGATGCGGACGGGCTTTTTACGAAAGCCTATAGCGAAGGCGACATTTTCTGGTTCGACCGTTTTGGCGCATGGGGCGGCGATAGTCGCGAACAGTTCTATCGCTATTTCGAAGACAAGCTGGACGTGGATGAAGGCGCCAGCACTCAGGTTCTGACAATCCGCGTAAAAGCGTTTGACCCTGTGCAAGCACAGGCGATCAATCAACGTCTCGTCAAACAGGCGGAAGACCTCGTCAACAGCCTGTCGCAGCGTTCTCAGGGTGATCTCATCGCAATCGCTCAGGACGAAGTGGACGCTGCGGATGAAGAGGCGCGCAAGGTAGCGCTGGAACTCGCACGTTTTCGCGATACCAGCGGCATTGTCGATCCGGCCCAGCAATCCGAAGCGGGCCTGCAAATGATATCGAAGCTGCAGGATGAACTGATCGGCGCGCAGACACAACTTCGCCAATTGCAGACATACACTCCGCAAGCCTCGCAAATACCGTTCCTGCAAACGCAGGTGCGCGAATTGCGGGCGGAAATCGTCAAGGCGCGACGGGCGTTGACCGGCGGGCGGGAATCGCTGTCGGCTTCTATGGCTAAATATCAGGAATTGCAGGTCGATATGCAATTCGCCGAAGCGCAACTGGCGGCCACCCGCGCAGGCTTGCAGGAAGCCAAGGCAGAGGCGCGTCGCAAACAGGCCTATCTTGAACAGATATCCGCGCCCAGCCTGCCGGATTATCCTGTCGAACCGCGCCGTATCCGCAGCATCATCGCCACCTTCCTGCTTGGCCTGCTGACATGGGGTGTTCTGTATATGCTGGCTGTGGGTGTAAGAGAGCACCGCGACTAATGTCGGCAGGGACGCTCTCCCAAGTGCCCTTTAGCGAAAGCCTGCGGGTCCAGTTGCGCGTTATCGGGGCGCTATTGCGGCGCGAGATGCTGACCCGTTACGGGCGGCACAATATCGGTTTCATGTGGCTGTTTGTGGAACCAATGCTGTTCACTGTGGGTGTGACGATCCTTTGGACTTCGACCAAGTCGTTTCACGGCAGCAGCCTGCCAATCGTAGCCTTTGCTCTGACAGGGTATTCCAGCGTTCTGTTGTGGCGCAATATGCCGGGCCGCTGCATCGGTGCCTTGCAGGCCAATCTGGCGCTGATGTACCATCGGAACATCAAGGTCGGCGACATCTACGCCGCGCGCCTGTTGCTGGAATTTGGCGGCGCAACCATCTCCTTTGCGGTTTTGGCAGTGCTGTTCATCGCGACTGAATGGATGAGCGCGCCGGACGATTTCCTGAAAGTGGCGGCGGGCTGGATGTTGATCGCATGGTTCGGCTGCGCGCTTGCAATCGGGCTGGGCGCCCTGTCCTATCTTAGCGAGCTGGTGGACAAGCTGTGGCACCCGTTTTCCTATCTGCTTTTCCCCCTGTCAGGTGCGGCGTTTCTGGTGGCCGCTTTGCCGACCTTTGCGCAGGAAATCGTGCTCTGGATTCCGATCGTGCACGGCGTTGAGCTGGTGCGCGAAGGGTTCTTCGGGTCGCAGGCGCGCTCTGTTTACGATCTGGGCTACCTGATCACGTTCAACCTTGTCCTGAGTGCGATTGCGCTGATCATCCTGCGCTTTGTTTCGCGCCGCGTGGTGCCCGAATGATCGAGGTGCGCGATCTGCGAAAGGTGTACCCGACCCGCTTCGGGGAAAAGCTGGTTCTGGATGGCATCAGCTTTGATCTGAAAATGGGGGAGAAGCTGGGCATTCTGGGGCGCAACGGCGCGGGCAAGTCCACTCTCGTGCGCCTTATCAGCGGGGCGGAGCGGCCAAGTTCGGGCACGGTGCGCCGGTCCATGTCGGTGTCTTGGCCGATAGCCTTTGGCGGGGCGTTCCAGCCCAATCTGACCGGGATGGACAATATCCGCTTCATCAGCCGGATATACGATCAGGACATTGAAGCGAACCTGGCCTTTGTCGATGAGTTTGCCGAGCTGGGGCCGTATCTGAACGAGGAAGTGCGCACCTATTCTTCGGGTATGCGCGCGCGGTTGGCCTTTGCCATTTCCATGATCATCGAATTCGACTGCTTCCTGATCGACGAAGTGGGCGCGGTGGGTGATGCGCGTTTTCACGAACGCTGCAATCGGGAACTGTTCCGCAACCGCGCGGACCGCGCGATGATCATTATCTCGCACGATGCGTCTTACATTCGCGATCATTGCAACCGCTTTGCCGTCCTGAACGAGGGCAGGCTGACGCTGTTTGACGATTTCGAGATGGCTTATGCGGACTTCCGCGAAAAACTGGGGCTTGAACGGGAGGCACGCGAGGAACCGGCGGAAATTGCAACGGACCGCCGCCAGCTGATCGAAACCACGCACACGATCGCCATGCTGGACGATGCTTTCCACGCCGCTGTGCAGGAGGCTGACTGGAGACGTGACGAACAGGCATGGGACCGCGCAGAGGCGGGGTATCTTGGGGCGCTGGAGATCTATCCCTACCAGCGATCCTATTGGGTGCAGGCAGGGCACATGGCGAAAGAGCAGGGCGCATTCGACCGTGCGGAAATCGGATACCGCACGGCAATCGCGCTGGGAGAGGCGTATGACGATGTGCGCGAACACTTCAAATTCGTGATGGAGCGTCAGGGCAGCAGTGCGGCGGTTTCGCCAGCGCATCTGTATTCAGGTGAAGCCGCGCAAAATGCTGCGCCCGCTGCGCCCGATATCCATCTGCTAGCCAAGGCTGCCTGGGGGGACGAGGCTGTCGATACGGGCCATATGCACACACTGTTGCGGGACTGTTCGACCTGTGATGAGGCTTTGGCGAAGATGCTGCGCGATGATCGTTTCGCCGCGCGCGCGGGCGCTGCGGCTCAGCCCTCCGCGAATATCGCCCCGTGGGCGGCGAACATCGTCACCATTGCCTGTCCGCAACTGATCGAGACCGACAAACGCAATCTCGCGGCGCAGGTCCAGCAAAGCGATGACCGCTGGGAAACTCTGGTAAAGGCAGGTGCATTTGCTGGTTGGCGGGCTTTGGAAACAGAGCCTGTGAAGGCAGGCTGAGGGATTACGGGAAAAGAGCACGCAGTGGCCAGAATTCTGATCGACGGATACAATCTCGGGCTGGAGAAAGGCACAGGCGTTGCGACCTATGCCCGCAATCTGAGCTATGAGATCGGCAATCTCGGCCATGAAGTTGATGTGCTGTATGGCAAGCGGGCGAGTGCGACGCGCAACGATCTTTTGCGCGAAATCTACTTCTTCGATTCCAGCGAGGACGAGCGGATAAGGCTGCTGGAAATTCTGGAGCAGGTGAAACAGGCCGTGCAGGGGCCGCTGACTTTCAAGGCGCGTCAGATACCTGTGACAGGTCGCGTGATAACGCGCACTTTCCAGTCACGCCTGCCGCATTTCGATCGCCTGTTTAACGCGCCCGACCTTTTCCAAAGCTCCCAAAGCGCGTTCAAGCTATGGAAACGCCCTTCAAAAATCCGGCTGCCGGAAAAACCTGATCTGGCGCACTGGACCTATCCGATCCCGTTATTCGTCAGCGGTCGCCCCAATATCTATACCCTCCATGATGTGGTGCCGCTTCGCCTGCCTTACACGACGCTGGATCACAAACGGCGTTATCTGCAACTGATGCAGAAACTGGACAAACGCGCGGCGCATTTTGTGACTGTTTCGGAAAACTCAAAACGCGATCTGGTGGAGCTTGTCGGTATCGCGCCGGACCGGATCACGAACACGTATCAGTCCGTCAGCATACCCGACAAATACCGCAATAAGCCTGAAGATCAGGTCGCCCGCGAAGTCGAAGGGCTGACCGGGTTCGACTACAAGGGGTATTTCCTGTTCTGGGGCTCTCTGGAACCAAAGAAGAATATCGGCCGCATTATCGAGGCATATCTGTCCGCCAAGGTCGATACGCCGCTGGTTATTGTCGGCGCGCAGGCGTGGAAGGCGGAGCAGGAACTGAAGCTGCTGGGCGATACAGGGTCTGTGTACGGCAGTATCGAACGCCGGCGCGGCGCGCGCAAACGTATCATCCAGCTGCCATATGCTCCTTTCCCGCTGCTAGTCAGCCTTATACGCGGCGCGCGCGCGGCGTTGTTTCCATCGCTATATGAAGGTTTCGGCCTGCCCGTGCTCGAAGCGATGCTGCTGGAAACGCCCGTTATCTGCTCCAACACATCGTCTTTGCCGGAGGTTGCGGGTGAAGCGGCAATGATGGTTGATCCGTACGATACTCAGGCAATTACCCAGGCCATTCGCGCAATGGATGGCGATGCCGATTTGCGGGCAGACTATGTCGCAAAAGGGAGCGCACAGGCCGCGCTTTACACCCCGGAAAACTATCGCGAACGGCTCAAACCCGTATACGATCGGTTTCTGTAATTCATGGGACAGGTCAAGATCATGCCGAAACGGATTTCCCCGAAAGCTGCCGCTGCGATTTGCGGGGCTATGCTGGCCCTGTCGGGATGCTCAACACTCGGCGGGACGGGGCCTTCGACAGGCACGCTGCGCAATTCCGGTGAAGAAAGCTACGCCAACGAAGCCATACAGGTCATCGATCTGGAGGCTGGCGTTATCAATCGGCTCACAGCCCACAGCGCGGCCAACAGCTTTGCCGAAGTGTTCGGTGATGGCGCTGTGTCCAAAACGGTGATCGGTGCAGGCGACACGCTTGATATTGCCATTTGGGAAGCGCCGCCGGCTGTGCTGTTCGGTTCTTCCAGAGCGCCGCGTGGCTCGTCTTCGGTGCCGGAAACCGCCAGCCAGACGGAAATTCCGCAACAGCAGGTTGGCGAAGATGGCAGGGTGACTGTGCCATTTGTCGGGCGCATAGCCGTGCTTGGCCTGCGTCCGGAGCAGGTGGAGGCGATCATTACATCGCGGCTGGCAGGGCGTGCCAATAATCCGCAGGCGGTGGTGCGGCTGGTTCAGAACGAAACGCGCACCGTTACCGTTCTGGGCGATGTCGCCAGCAGCGGGCGCGTGGCGCTGACTTCGCGTGGGGAGCGCCTGCTGGATGTTTTGGCGAGTGCGGGCGGTTCCAAACAGGCGATTGAGCAGTCCACGGTGCAATTGGCCCGCGGGGCTACGCTTTCGACCATGCCGCTCAGCACCATTATCGCAGACCCTGATCAGAATGTGCGTCTGCGCGCCAGCGACGTGATCACGGTCCAGCACAAACCGTTCAGCTTTGTCGCTTTGGGTGAAGTGCGCCAGAGTGCCGAAATTCCGTTTGAAGGCGCAGGAATCAACCTTGCCGAAGCATTGGCGAGGGCAGGGGGGCTCGACCCCCGCCGTGCTGATGTGAAGGGCGTGTTTGTATTCCGCATGGAAGAACGCGCCGCCGGACCCGAAGTTGCGCAAGCGCCTCAAGTGACAGCCGATGGCCGCGTGCCCACGGTCTACCGTTTGCAGATGAACAGCGCTGCCAGCCTGTTTGCGATGCAGGATTTCAGGATGCGCGATGGCGATGTGCTGTATGTCTCAACGGCGCCGGGCGTCGATATCGAGCGGTTCCTGACGCTGCTTTCCAATACCGCGTTTTCCATCGCGGCGACGGCCAACTCAATCGACCAGCAGTAAGCAGCCTTTTGGGCTGAAAAGGTGGTGACAGGCGCCTTGGTTCAAGGGGGGGGCGGCGCCTGTCACCTAGTAAAACCGGCATGGGAGGTCGGGGAATGCCGGCTTTTAGCGTCTAACCGAAGAGCGCCCGAACAAGATGGTTCAGGATCACGGTCAGAAACTGAAGCGAAGAGAGGCGATTGCCTTCACTTCGTCCGTGTCGATAACTGTCACTGTGTCGGTGACAGCCTGTGCTTTCTGATAGTTCACGCCCAAGTTGAAAGAGAGGCCGCGAGCGATATCGTAAGACGCGCCAAGCGCCGCTGAAATCTCGTCCTCACCGTCGATCTGACCGAAATGCGCCTCTCCTGAAAGGCGGACCGGACCAAGCTGGGTTTGCGCGCCTGCTGACAGGAACCAGCGATCAATATCCGCGCCCGTCAGGCGGTTTTCCAGCGTTTCATAGCCAACGCCCACATCATACAGTGTGCTGCCATAGACAAGTTCGCCAACCAGTCCGACGCCGGAGCTGTCAAACGCTATCATCCCGTCGGCTGCGACAAATTCCGATTGCCGATATCGGGCTGAAAAGCGGATATCGCGTTGACCAATGGGCCTTTGAAACGCTCCGCCAAGCTCGAAATCGCCGTTTTCGTCGACTACACCGGCCAGAACTGTCGGGCCGAACCGCCCCTGATACGCGCCGCCCCAGTCATCAAGGGAGCCGTAGAAGTCGTCAAAGGCCAGAAAAGCGTTGCCGACCCCGCGTTGGCGGCGGGTAAGTTCGCGCACCTGCCCGTTCACATTGCCGCCCAGAACAGTGCCGACACTGGTGCCCACGAATGCGGCGACATTGTCGGAATAGTCCGCACCGCCATCGAATGTGTCGACGGCAGCGGTGGCATATTGCCCGAAATACGCGACGCCGATGTTCCAGCGATTGGCGAGCTGGGTTGAAGCGGAAATCTGGAAATTGCCGACGAATTCCGCTTCAATACTTGTGTCATCGGTCAACTCGTCAAACTCGATGATGACAGGCGTGTCGATGACGCCGGTGACTTCGACTGTGACCTGCCCCAGATCAAATGCGATGGGTTCTTCCAGTGAAGACAGGCGATCGTAGTTCAGGCTCACATCCTGAGCCTGCGCAGCGGCTGGCATCAGGGCAAAGCTTCCCATTGCCGACCCGCAGGCCAGCGCGATTGTTGCAAATTTGGTCATGAAATCAGGCTTTCTTGCGGAACATTGTCTTGTGCGCGTGCTGGGCGATCTGGCGACCGGCGATATCCGCCTGCCGGTGATCTTCGAACCAGTGTACGCCGCCATAGATACGGCTCATGCCGTTTTCCCAATTGGCTTGCTCAAGGTTCGTGAAGTGTCGCCGCTTACCGGTAAGGGAGGGCCACAGGACCTGATCTGGCGACTCGTGGCTGAAGCTGACTTCATCGGTACCGATCAGCAGCTTCGTCATTTCCACGCCCACCGCGCCAAAGGTCGAGTGGCCCGATGTGTAGGCCGGAAAGTTGGGCGTCGGGATATAACTTTCCCAGTTCGGGTCCGTCACAACCCGACTGTCAGTGGAGCCAAACTGACTCGCCCGAGAGAGAATTGCGGTTTCCGGCCGGACCACATCATACGAATATTTGTTATCCCACGCATTGATCGAGGCATCGGCCTGCGTCGCGCCCATTAGTGCAAGGTTGCGCGCGTGGTCGAGGAAATCGAACCCGCGGTCCTGCATCACCTGCAGGGCAATGTAGATAAAGTGCCCGGGCGGTGTGATACCCCAGGGGCCGTCTTCCCAGAACAATGCAATCTCCGCCTGATCGGCGGTGCGTTCAGTGGAGTTCTTGCCTCCCAGCCGCTTTACCATGTCGTATTGTTCAGCGAATTCCGGGCTTTTCGGGTCCATGAACTGGGGCACGCGGAATTGCGATGCGCTGGTCATTGTCCAGGGCTTGATCTTGCCATGACCGGGGAACAGGCCGCGTTCATACGCGCCAACCTGCGGGCCGGGGCCTGCGCTGTAGGACGGGCCGGTAGGTGTCCATTTCAGCGCATCCTTGCGCCGGTCATAACGATCCAGATAATAATTCACACGATTGGGTTCAGCCCCGTCATTAGTGCGCATCTTGTTTATCGCAAGGCCGACATGACGGCCCCATTTGACGCCCAGATCCTTTGCCTCACCATCGGGAAAGCGAGCCTTGAACGCGCGGCGTTCCCAGACAAACGGCTGTTGGAAACACTCGGCGGCAACTGTTGCGAACGCGACGCCATAGGCGACTTCGGGATCGGCACCGGGGGGCGCTTCGCCAAAGTCATAAGGCATGTCGTACCGACCGATTATGGCGTTTGCAGCGACAAAGCCTGCCACCATCGGCCCGCCGAAATTATAGGCCGCACGCGGCGGCGCAACGCGTTGATCGCGCACCTGCTGCATGATGATATCGACCCAGTGATAAACGGTGTTGTTGTTCTGGGGTTCGATAATATTGGTGAGATAGCTTGACCGCGATCCGAATGATGCGGTGGAGCACGCAGACAGCGCCGCCATTGCGACACCTGCCGTTGCACCTGCCATCATTGATCGTCTTGAAACCTGCATTACTTCCTCCGTCATACCGCGCTGATCCATGCGCTCTTGCATGGGAGACGCAGCCATCACGGCAGACCCGCACCAGATCTTTGCAATTTTTTTTGGTGCGCCGTTGTGCGGCTATTTTCGGAAGGTAATTTGGAGCTCAACCGTAAATGGGCGCAGCGGGGTGATCTGCCGCTCGGTCCGTGCAGTGAACGGGTTGCCAAAAGCGAAGCGATTGCCGCGCGTATTCGTGATATTTGTCGCGGCAAGGCGCAGGGTAATGTCGTCTTTCTGCCACCAGGCTGCGGCATCGAGAGAGGCGAAATTCCCCTGCTTTACCCGTACGGTCTGGTCGAGGTCGAAAAAGGACCGGCCGACATATCGGCCCGAAAGTGACAGGCCTGCGGTGCTGTCATCGCTTCGTTCCCAGACCCTTCGCACCTGACCGCTGGCGGAAAATTCGGGCACGTTGGGCAGGGGGGCTTTCACATCGGTGCCATCGGGATTGGTGCGATCGGTTTCGCTGTCATTCCACGCTGCGGCCAGATCAATCTGCCACCCTGATCTGAATGGAAAGCGGATTGCACCTTCGACACCGGTGATTGAGCCGTCGCCGATATTTCTGGTGATCGGAAAGCCGTTTATGTCGAGCTGATCGGCCTGAATATCCCGCCAGTCGCTGTGATGGGCTGTCAATGATACGTCCAGCGGAATGTTGCCGCTGATGCTGCGGCGGATGCCCGCTTCGTATGAACGCACACGGTCGGGATCGAATTGCGCGGTGCTGGGATCGCCGTCTTGCGCACGTTCGATTGTCACACCGCCGGTTCTGAAGCCCTGTTGATAGCGCAGATAGGCCATCCAGTCGGTATCCGGTTCCCAGCGCAACGCAAATGCCGGAAGCAGCCGGGCCGGACCTTCGCGCGGTTCAACGACCGTGTTCATCCCGAAAGACCGTTCCCCCGATGCACTGGTATAGAGCAGGCGGGCCCCTGCCGTGGCCGACCAGTTCGGGCTTAGCTGTTGGCTGGCCTCTGCAAACAGAGCGATTTCATCAAGCCTGTAGGTCTGATCGGCAAAGGTTGGCGGCGTTGGTCCGACGACAACTTCGAAAGTCTGCCGCGTGCGTTCGCGGTTGCGCAGGGCACCAATGCCGACAAGCCAGTCAAACCCGTCCGGATCGCCTCCGGAAAGTCTGGTTTCGTGACTGATCAGGCGGATTTCGCGCGCTTCGTTAAAGGTCTGGCGGCGCGGTTGTCCGTCGCCTTGCGGGTCGAAACTGGATGCGTTGAAGGCGCTGGCGATGGCGTTATCGACCAATCCTGTTACCGAAACCAGTTCCAGATCAGCCAGAAACCCGCGCACCGTTACCGCGCCGCCATAAATGCGTGAGCGGAAAGGCTGGGCCAATGCGTCCGTGCGCGCCAGAGCGTCGAACCGTTCCAGCCCGTATTGCCCATCATCCATTTCACTGTGTTGGCCAAAACCGTTAAGCGCGACCGACCAGTCCGGCCCGATATCGAAGCCAATCGACGCGCGCCCGCCATAATGTGATGCCGAGTTTATCTGTGTCAGGGAGCGCGAGGGATCATCGATATAACCGCTGTCTTCGCCGCCATATCCGACAATGCGCAGCGCGGTGTCTTCGCCGATTGGCAGGTTGGCCATTGCGCTGCCTTCCCAGTTCGGTCCGCCGCCTTGCGTCACGCCGACAGAAGAACTGACCTGAGCCGCGACACCCGAAGGATCAGGCGCGCGCGGTTGTATCCGCATCAAGCCTGCAAGCGTGCCCGCGCCGTACAATGTGCCCTGTGGTCCTTCGAGGATTTCGACGGTCTCGACATCGTGCAGGCGCAGGTCAGGATTGGGCGCGCTGTAAATGATGCGCTGTTCGTCCACATACAGGCCGATGGTCGCCTGTGTCGGCCCGTTAAAGCTGCTGTCGGCGATCCCGCGCAGGAAAATCTTGTTGCGCCCCGATCCCAGCGCAGTGCCATTCACTGCGGGAATTGAAGCGAGAACGGTATCCAGCCGCTCACCGGCGGCAAAACGGGCCGGATCGTCCAGCGCAATCAGTTTTACGCCGCCCGGATAATCGCTGGCGGCCAGTGAACGTTTTGTCCCTTCCACGATAATCGGTTGAGGCGGCGGTGGTGGTGGAGGCGGCGCAGCGCGCGTGGCTGGACGTGCAGGGCTTTGCGCCCGAGCAACGCGGGTAGGGGCCGGTTGCGGACGGCGCTCTATTCGGAAGCCACCGGTAATCGCGACTGCACGATATGGAGTTCCGGCGAGCAGACGGTTCAACGCGGCGCGCGCCGTAAAAGTCCCGCGAACGCTGCGCGCACGCACCCTGCGCAATCCGCTTTCGCGGCTGGCGATGGTAACGCCGGTCTGGCGGGACAGGATGCGGATTCTGCTGGAAAGCCTGCCTGCCGGAACATCAACTGAAACCCGCGCACCTGACTGAGCAAAGGCCGGCGCAGGCGTGACCATCGAGATTGCGACAACCGGCGCTGCAAACAGTGCAGCGCTGACCAGTGCGCCGCTGGCACTTCGTTTTGCCTTGAACCCCATGATCCGCCTTTTATGGGAGGGACTTCACGCGGACAAGTCAGGTCAAATCGCAGCTATTCTATAATCCAGTTGCGATCCGACGGGGGCTTTGACCGGGCATTTGTCTGACGGGCCGTGCCGCCCAGAATAGCAGCCAGTCCCTGCGCGATTTGCGCCTTGTCATCGGCCAGAACAATTGAACCTGTCAGACGTGCGCCTTCGAACCGGTCTGCCGTGGCAATCGCCATGCCGGTGCTGCGGCCAATCTGGGCGATGGCATCGCTCAAAGGCGTATCATCAAATTCCAGCCGACCCGTTCGCCAACTGCCCACGATTGCCGGATCAACCTCGCGCTTTGTGAAGGCGGGGGCGTCCAGCGCTTTCTCCACGGCCTCACCCGCGTTGATTTCGATTGCTTCGGCATCCGGATTTACAGCAACGATGCCTTCCGAAACCGCGACCCGCACTTCATCGCTATCAAGAGTGACGGAAAACTGAGTACCGTAATCCGTCAGGACGAGATCGGCGACATTCACGCGGAGCGCTTTTGCCGTGGGAGAGTTCACGGCGAAAAAGACTTCGCCGCGTTCGACAGTGACATCCGCCTGCCCTTCCAGATAGCTGACTGTGGTGCCTCCATTCACAGTCATGGTCACCTGATCGGTAAGGGCCAGCGTCTGCGTTTCGCCCGGCATTGTCGCCACTTGTACAGTTGAACCGCCTCCTTGCGGCCAGACGAAGATCGCCAGCAGGATTGCTGCTGCGCTCGCCATGGCAAAGGGGAGCAGCCGCGCCAGTGCATTATCATTGGCGGGTTCGGGCAAATCGTCATTCGCAGGATTATCCGGCGTTTGAGCGGCAGGGGCCTGTTCAATAGGCAGGTCGAACAGATCATCCGCTGCGACCACTTCGTCATAGGCGCGCGCATGGTCGGGGCTTGCCTCCAGCCAAAGGGTGAAAGCCTCCCAGCTTTGCGCATCCATGTCGCCCTCACGCTGCTTTAGCAGCCAATGGATTGCTTCGTCTTGCATAGTGCCCTTCCGCGGCCCTTTCGGACCGGATGTTTGCCCCCCCGCTTTATCAGACGCACTCATTCGCCAATTCCCGCAGAAAGTTTTTTGCGAATGTCGGAAACAAGCCTGTATGCCCGCTGTAAATGCTTCTCCACTGCGCTCAGGCTGATACCCTCGCGCGATGCGATGTCCTTCTGGCTTTCCCCTTCGACACGATAGGCGATGAAGATGGCCTTGGTGCGTTCAGGCAATGTGTCTAGCGCGGCCAGCACTCTATCAAGGTAGTCGCGGTCGAGTGCATTGCGTTCTGGCGTGGTCGGGTCGGCGCGTAAGGGCGCCACGCCTTCGCCTCTGTCCCCCCATTCACGGCCACGCTGTTCGCGGCTTTGTTCCGAACGGCGGTGATCGCGCACCATGTTTTCCAGCAGGCGGTACAGGTAGCTGAGCGGATCGGTTATCTCACCCTCTGGCGGTTTTTCGATCAGTTTCAGCCGGGCCTGCTGCATCAGATCCTGGGAGAGATCTTCGTCGCGGGTTCGCGCGATCAGAAAACGCAACAGGCGCGCAGCATCCCGCTCCAGCGTCTTTGCCAGGATGCTCGTTTCCAGACTGGTCTGATCCGGTGGCATTATCGCCCTCTGAAATGCGCGTCTTTGCACGGGTATGCTGCATGGTCTGGCGGGTTTTGCGCGGCTTGCACAGACCGGACCGCGCCCATTTCCCCGATGGGTTTCGCTGTGGTTGCCTCTCCGCTTCAAATAGCGCAAACGCGGCAGGATGAATGACGCTGGCTGGCAATTCTGGATTGATCGCGGGGGAACTTTTACCGATATCGTGGCGCGGCGGCCCGACGGCGAGTTACTGACGCGCAAGCACCTTTCAAACAATCCCGAAGCCTATGACGATGCGGCGATACACGGCATCCGAGAATTGCTGAACCTTGGGGCGGATGATCCCATCCCTGCGCAAGCGGTCGACGCAATCAAGATGGGCACGACGGTCGCCACCAATGCCTTGTTGGAGCGTGCAGGGGAGCCGGTGCTGTTGGCGGTGACACAGGGCCTGCGCGATGTGATCGAAATCGGGCATCAGGCGCGACCAAAGACATTTGCGCTGAATATTGAAAAGCCCGCAATGCTCTATGCCGATGTGATCGAGATCGAAGAGCGCGTGCTGGCCGATGGCACATGCGAAACGGCGATCAATCTCGATACCGCAGCCGAGGCGTTGCAGGCCGCTTATGATAACGGATTACGCGCCATCGCAATTGCGCTGATGCATTCCTACAAATTCCCTGCGCATGAACAGGCGCTGGCAAAGCTGGCGGGTAAAATCGGCTTTACGCAGGTGTCAGCCAGCCATGATGTCTCGCCCCTGTCGAAGATCGTGCCGCGTGGGCAGACCACTATCGTCGATGCCTATCTGACGCCGGTTTTGCGCCGCTATGTCGATCAGGTGGAAAGTGCCTTGGCCACGGCGCGAAAGCCGGGGCAATTGCTGTTCATGCAAAGCAGTGGCGGACTGGTGGAAGCCAGCCGTTTTCGCGGGCGCGATGCGATCCTGTCGGGGCCTGCAGGCGGGATCGTCGGCTGCGTGGCGACAGCACAGTCAGCCGGTTTCGACAAGGTTATCGGCTTCGACATGGGTGGCACATCGACTGATGTTTCGCACTATGCCGGAACGCTGGAGAAGGTTTACGAAACCGAAGTCGCCGGTGCGGCCATGCGGGTTCCGATGCTGCACATACATACGGTTGCAGCCGGAGGGGGATCGTTGCTGCGGTATGACGGCGGGCGGTTAAGGGTCGGTCCGCAAAGCGCGGGCGCTGATCCGGGGCCAGCCTGTTACCGGCGTGGCGGCGCATTGGCGGTGACGGATATCAATGCGGCATTGGGAAAGCTGGATGCGCGTTTCTTCCCCGCGATATTCGGCCCTGAACAGGATCAACCGCTCGACATCGAATCGGCCCGGGCAGGCTTTGCTGCCATAGCCTCTCAGATCGGCGACGGGCGCAGCAGTGAAGAGGTAGCAGAAGGTTTCCTCGACATCGCGATCGAGCACATGGCACAGGCGATCAAGCAGGTAAGCCTTGCGCGCGGCTATGACGTCGCGAATTACGCGCTGAACTGTTTCGGCGGCGCGGGCGGCCAGCATGCATGTCTGGTTGCGCAAAGGCTGGGGATCGGAACGATCCTGCTTCACCCGTTCTCCGGCGTCCTTAGCGCTTATGGCATGGGGCTGGCCGAACAACGGGCGGAGCGGCAAGTGGTCGTGGACCGTGAATTGTCTCTCGAAGTCGAAGGGCAGCTGGAGACGCAGCGTGCCGCACTGGAAAAGCAGGCTCGCGGTGATCTTGCCACACAAGGGGCCGATGCGGCCACAGCGGCGGCAAAGGCCAGCGCGCTGCTGCGCTATAAGGGCACGGATACGGTGCTGACGGTCGATTACGCTGACAGCGAAGCCATGGTCGCCGCGTTTGAGGCTGCGCATGAACGGCAATACGGCTTTACAGCCAGTGAAAAGCCCGTCGTCATTGATACGCTGATCTGTGAAGCGAGCATCGCATCGCAGGCCGTGGACGAAAGCGAAAAGCCCGCAGCCACGGCGCCCCCTCAGCCGCGCGCGCAGACGCGGTTCTATTCAGGCGGGCAGTGGCACGATGCGCCCGTTTTCGATGTTGCACAGCTTGCCCCGGCCCATGAAATCAACGGCCCCGCCATCGTGACAGAGGCGACTGGCACAATCGTTATCGAGCCGGGCTGGCGCGGCGAGGTGAACCGCCTCGGCCACCTGGTGCTCAAAGCCAGCGGAGCGCAAGGCACCGCTGCGATTGACCCCGCCATCGTCGATCCGGTGACGCTGGAGCTGTTCAACAACCGTTACATGTCCATCGCCGAACAGATGGGCATCATCCTGCGCAACACATCACAATCGGTGAATGTGAAAGAACGGCTCGATTTCTCCTGCGCGATCTTCGATCCGGAAGGCAATCTGGTGGCCAACGCGCCGCATGTGCCGGTGCATCTGGGATCAATGGATGCAACGGTGAAAACCGTGCTGGCCAGCGGTCAGACCATTTCGCCGGGCGATGCGTTTGTGCAGAACAACCCGCACGCAGGCGGCTCTCACCTGCCTGACATTACCGTTGTCTCTCCCGTGTTCGATGAAGCGGGCGGTGCGATCCTGTTCTTTGTCGCCAGCCGCGCCCATCACGAAGATGTTGGCGGGATCTCCCCCGGTTCGATGAGCCCGCGTGGCCGCACGATTGAGGAAGAAGGCATTCTGCTCGACAATCTCAAGCTGGTCGAGGCAGGGCGGTTCATGACACAGCGGATAGAGCAGGCCTTTGCCTCCGGTCCCTATCCGGCTCGCAATATTGCGCAGAATATCGCTGACCTCATGGCGCAGGTGGCTGCCAATGCCGCGGGTGCGCGCGAATTGAGGGCGCTGGCGGTAGAATACGGGCTGGACGTGGTGCAGGCCTATATGCGCCACATTCAGGACAACGCCGCGGAAGCGGTGCGCGCAGCGATTGCTGCTCTGGAAGATGGCGCGTTTTCGCTGGAGCTGGATAGCGGGGCGAGGGTTGAGGTGGCCGTATCAGTGGACCGTCAGGCCCGCACGGCACGGGTTGATTTCACGGGAACCAGCGAACAGCAGCCCACCGCTTTCAACGCGCCCGCTGCCGTAACACGGGCGGCGGTGCTGTACGTGCTGCGTTGCCTTGTCGATGATGACATCCCTCTAAACGCAGGCTGCATGCGCCCGATAGAGATTGTCGTGCCCGAAGGCTCCATGCTCAATCCGCGCTATCCCGCTGCCGTTGTTGCTGGCAATGTCGAGACAAGCCAGGCGGTGACCGATGCACTGTTTGCCGCTCTGGGCCGGCTTGGGACTGCTCAGGGAACGATGAACAACCTGACCTTCGGCAATGAGCGGGTGCAATATTACGAGACAATCTGTTCGGGCGCGCCCGCCGGACCGGGCTTTGACGGAGCGCCGGGCGTCCATACGCATATGACCAATACGCGCATGACCGATCCCGAAATCCTTGAAAGCCGATTTCCCGTGGTGCTGGACCGCTTTGGCATTGATCGCGGCTCCGGCGGCGCGGGGCAGTATTGCGCAGGGGACGGTGTGACACGGGCCTTGCGGTTCAGGGAACGGGTGGAATGCTCGATCCTTTCCGACCATCGCCGCGTCGCCAATCCGGGTATTGCTGGCGGCGAAGACGGGCGGCTTGGCGTGAACACAGTCAGGCGTGCCAATGGCAGCTGTGGCAATCTGGGCGGCTGGGGCGAAGCTGAATTACAGGTAGGGGACAGCGTCATCATCACAACGCCAACCGGCGGCGGCTTTGGCCCCATGAAGGATCGCGGGGGAGAGCAGGGCTGATGATTGCGAAGCTGAAAGATATCGGGCCGGGCGCGTTGGTGACGGCTGCCTTTATCGGGCCGGGCACGGTTACGGCGTGCACTCTGGCAGGGGCGACGCATGGCTACACATTGCTGTGGGCGCTGTTGTTCGCGACGCTGGCGACAATAGCATTGCAGGAAATGTCCGCCCGCCTCGGCCTTGTCACGCAAAAGGGGCTGGGCGCCAATCTGGCCGATATCTTTGCTGATACGATCTGGCGGTGGCCGCTTGTCCTGCTGGTGGGGCTGGCGCTGTATATGGGCAATGCCGCCTATGAAGCGGGCAACTTGGCCGGTGCTGCTCTGGGTATTGAGGCGCTGGCGGGCGAAGGCAGCGCAGTCTTCTCCGCATCGGTTCTGGCAATCGCGGTGCTGGCAGGCGCTTTGCTGGTGCTTGGCAGTTACCGCCTCATTGAAAAAGCGCTGCTGGTGCTTGTCGTATCGATGGCGGCGGCATTCGTCGCGAGCTTTGCGATGGTGGGGCCGGATTGGGGCGCGTTGCTCGCGGGCCTGTTCACGCCCTCTGTACCCGATGGCGCATTGCTGACGGTTATTGCGCTGATCGGGACGACGATTGTGCCTTACAACCTGTTTCTTCATGCCTCTGCGGTCAGTGCAAAGTGGACCGATCCAGCCGACCTTTCCGCAGTGCGCGCTGATACGGGCATTTCCATTGGCATCGGCGGATTGATCGCGATCCTGATCGCCTCCACCGCAGCCGCCAGCCTGTTTGCCGCCGGTATCGCGGTAGAGAACGCAGGCGACATGGCCCGCCAGTTTGAACCGCTGTTTGGCCCGTTTGCCAAATATCTGCTGGGTATCGGACTGTTCGCCGCGGGGCTGACCAGTTCGATCACCGCCCCTCTCGCCACAGCCTTTGCGATGACAGAGATGCTGCGGATCGAAGGCGGTCAGAAATCCATCGCATTCAGAGGCATCGCCCTTAGCGTGATCGTGATCGGTGCCGCGCTTAGCCTGATCGGTATCCGCCCTGTCGAAGTGATCGTGACAGCGCAATTCGCCAACGGCCTGCTATTGCCGATCATCGCGGCGTTCCTGCTTTACGCCATGAACCGCAGCGCCATTCTGGGCCAATACGCCAATGGCTGGATCGCGAATATTGCAGGTGGCATCGTGATGCTGGTCGCGACGGGGCTGGGCCTGCGGCTTGTGATCCTGGCGGTGGGTTGATCCCCGATCGACAAAGGGCGCTTGACCGCGCCTGTCGCTTGGCGGAAAGCAATGACCTTATCCGAACCGCATATCGCAAGCAGGGGCCCCATTTATGAAGTTACCGTCTTTCAAACACCTGATTGCCGGAGCAACCGCCTGCCTATCGCTGGGTCTTGCAGCGCATCAGCCCGTGCATGCGCAAAGCTTTCTTGCCGGTAAATTCGATGAAAGCGTGCCAACGGTAACAGATGTGTTGGGCCATGAACCGGGCACGCACATTACCTCCCCGTCAGAAACGCTTACCTATCTGCGGGCATTGGCACAGGCCGCGCCGGACCGGGTGCGGATCGTCAAATATGCCGAAACGTGGG
>JAXHVK010000037.1:0-22126 GCA_034211135.1 Pseudomonadota bacterium | reverse complement strand
CTTGTCAGGTCGATAAGGGGCGATTCCTTGGAAAACCACTTGAAGTATCATCGCGAACAACATGGCTGGAGCCAGGGTGAACTGGCCCGCAGGCTTGGCGTGTCGCGGCAGACGATCAATGCGGTTGAAACGGACAAGTACGACCCTTCGCTGCCGCTCGCCCTGCGGATGGCAAAACTGTTCGCGGTGAGCGTGCCTGAGCTGTTTATCGATCATTGGGAGCCGGAAGATGGGGAGTGAAGTCATCATGCAAGACCAGCGGAACACCAGCGGCCAAAGCGTTATCCGCCGCCTATACCCGTCCGTCCTTGCGGGCTTGCTTGCCGGTGGAGCCGCGGCAGGGCTAGGGCTTGCGCTGGCACCGGCCCAGTTCATGTGGGATTACGGCTGGCAGGCATTCTTCGCTGCAATCGTCGGCACGATCTATCTGTGCGTGGGGCTGGGCAGCCTGATCGCAGGGATCATCGCCCCCAATCGGCCTGATGCGATGGACGAAGATGACCGGTACGAATTCGACCGCAAAAAGGGCGTTAATCGGGCTTTGGCAGCGATCATGTTTTCAGCGGGCTTCACAATCCTGCTATGTGTGCTGGGCGCACCCAATGGTTGGCTGGATTACAAGTTATACGGCGTGATCGTCATTCCCGTCCTGACGACGACCTATGCGGTTAAGCATATCAGTGAGAAGGTCGATGAGTTTGAACGCGAAAGCTACAACAGGACTTTCGTCGCGGCCTATCACTGGACGCTGATCATTCTGGGTTTCTGGGCAGTCTATGTCCAAACGAATATGAGCATGTTGAGCGAGCCAAAGCCGTTGGGGATTATCGCGGGTCTGGGCTCGGCCTTTCTTATTGGGCGGGTGATGGTCCTTTACCCGCCAAAGGCCAAGTTCTGGGAGACCGGATACTAGCCCTTCGATCTGCCGCCAATTCGGATACAATTTTTCTAGAATTTTCGGGCTCTTGAAGGGCATTCATTACGCTTACTTAACCAGATGCCCCTAGCACATACCTAGTGCGAATTGGGGTGGGTTTGAAAAAGCGATCCGACAAACTGAAGGTGATGACGGCAGATCTCGTGAGAGAGCTGTACCGGCCGATCCTGCGCGGGTATTTCGCTGTCTTCGCCCTCTATTATGCGATCATGTCGGCGCTGAACTACGCGTCACTCAGCGGATGGGATCAATTCTATCTGCTGGGAGCATCCCTGTTCGCGGGGGCAACTGGTGTCATGGGCGTGGTGCTGACGGGTAAGCCGCTTCCTGCCAGAAGGCTGAATCTCGCGCTGACCGCTATGAATTTTCAGGTCGTCGCCAATGTCGCCATTGCTCTCAATGTCGATTTTGCCGCCGACAAAATGACCTATTTCATGATCATGTCGATGCTGTTCGCATTGGCCAGTGTCAGCTTCCGCCAATCGGCTCTCTCGATTGCGATTGCCATGCTCGCTTTGGTGCAGTTCCTGCCCTTGCTCGATAGTGCAGCGATGCAGACCTATAGCTATCTGATCCTCGCCACGGTGATGGCATCCACCTCAACGGCATTTTTCCTGCGAAAGGCGATCAACAATATCGCTGAATCGAAAATCGAAGCGGAAGAGCGGCTGGAAGATGTGCGGGTAGTCACCAACGAACTGCGCGAAAAATCGATGTCCGACAGCCTGACAGGCCTGCCCAACCGCAGAGCATTCTTTGCAGAGCTGGAAAGCCGGATTGGCGACGCTGCATCTTTGCGCAAGGATGACGGCGTGTGGCTGCTGCTGATGGATCTGGACGGGTTCAAGGCGGTGAACGACATTCATGGTCACCAGACTGGCGATAAACTGCTTCAGAAGGTGGCTGATCGACTGTGCGAACGAAAGCCGGACGATATGCATATCAGCCGGATGGGCGGTGATGAATTCAACATCATCGCGACTGGCGGCCTGAGCGAAGAGCAGATCCGTCTGCGCTGCGAGAAGCTGCTTGATCGCATTTCACAGACTTATCTGATCGATGGTCGAAGCGTAAAAGTATCGTGCTCCATCGGATATATCCGGCTGGACCCTGCTGTCGATCACCACACCCAGATCAACTACGCTGACTATGCCCTGATCGTTGCGAAAAAGCAGGGCAAGAACCGAGCGGTGCAATTTGATGAGGTGCACGCGAAAGAGGCTGGTGTGCGCTTCAGGATCGAAAATGCCCTGCGGCAGGCGAAGCTTGAAGAAGAGATGGAGATCGTTTTCCAGCCTCAGTTCCGCCTTGGCACCAATGAATTGATCAGTGCCGAAGTTCTTGTGCGTTGGCATAATGAATCGGTGGGAGAGATTGAACCGCAGCGCTTCATTGAAATCGCTGAGGAAAGCGGCCTGATTACGGGAATCACGCTGTTCGTGGTGAAACGCGCTCTGGCTGAGATGAAAAGCTGGGATCAGACTATTCCGCTTTCGATCAACCTGTCGAGCCACGACCTGATTTCAGAGCCTACCGTGGACCAGATTATCGAGATGGTCGAACAATCCGGCATCGACCCGACGCTGATAGAATTCGAAGTAACCGAAACGGGGATGGTGGCCGATCTGGAACGCGCCAGCATGAATCTGGGCCGATTGGCGAAAGCTGGCTTTTCCATCGCTCTCGATGATTTCGGAACCGGCTATTCCAATTTCAGCTATCTTCGGGCCTTGCCGATCGACAAGCTGAAGATCGACCGATCCTTCATCCAGTCACCGGGCGATCCCATGACCGAGAAGATCCTGACGTCTCTGGTTGGCATGGCGCAGGTTCTGGGTGTGCACTGCCTGCTGGAAGGCGTCGAGAACGAAGTGTCGCTGCTGATGGCAAAGCGTGCAGGCGCGGAACTCGTACAAGGTTATCTCTTCGGCAGACCTATGCCTTCTGATCAATTGCTGGCGCTGGCTTCGGATCAGCTAGCGACCGCTAAGAACGAAGTCGCCTGACCTGAAAACACTATTTTGCGCGAGCATGAAAAAACCCGCCCGGATCGCTCCGGACGGGTCTTTCTAGCTGAAACGCCTGAGCGCTTATGAGCTGTAATACATGTCGTATTCGACCGGGCACGGAGTGGTCTCCATGCGGGAAACTTCTTCCCATTTGAGCTCTGCGTATGCTTCGATCTGGTCGGTTGAGAACACGCCGCCTTTAAGCAGGAATTCGTTGTCCTCTTCCAGAGCTTCGAGGGCTTCGCGCAGCGAACCGCAAACCGTGGGAACCTGCGAAAGCTCTGCCGGCGGCAGATCGTAGAGGTTCTTGTCCATGGCTTCGCCCGGGTGGATCTTGTTCTCGATCCCGTCGAGACCTGCCATCAGCAGAGCCGAGAAGGCGAGATACGGGTTGGCGAGAGCATCCGGGAAACGGAATTCGACACGCTTTGCCTTCTCACCGGCACCGTAAGGAATACGGCACGAAGCCGAACGGTTACGTGCCGAGTAGGCGAGCAGAACCGGAGCTTCGAAGCCCGGCACCAGACGCTTGTAAGAGTTGGTGGTCGGGTTCGTGAAGGCGTTGATGGCCTTCGCGTGCTTGATGACACCGCCGATATAGTGGAGGCAGGTTTCCGACAGGCCGGCATATTCATTGCCAGCGAAGGTCGGTGCACCGTCTTTCCAGATCGACATGTGCGTGTGCATGCCCGAACCGTTATCCGCCTTGATCGGCTTCGGCATGAAAGTAGCGGTCTTGCCATATGCGTGGGCAACCTGCTGCACGACATATTTGTAGACCTGTACCTGGTCAGCCGTTTTCGTCAGCGTGCTGAATGTAATGCCGAGTTCGTGCTGGGCAGCCGCCACTTCGTGGTGGTGCTTGTCCATGTCGAGGCCCATCTCCATCATGGTGGAGACCATTTCGCCGCGGATATCCATGGCGCTATCGACCGGAGCAACCGGGAAGTAACCGCCGGTTGCGCGCGGGCGGTGGCCCATATTGCCCATTTCGTATTCTTTGCCGGTGTTGGTCGGCAGTTCGATATCGTCGATGGCGAAGCCCGAACCGGCATAGCCGTCTTCGAAGCGCACATCGTCAAACATGAAGAATTCCGGCTCAGGGCCGACAAAGACGGTGTCACCGATGCCGGTCGATGCGAGATAGGCTTCGGCCCGCTTCGCAGTCGAACGCGGGTCACGGCCGTAAAGCTGGCCGTCTGACGGTTCGACAATGTCGCAGAAGATCGAAAGCATCGGAGTGGCAGAGAACGGATCGGAATAAACCGCGCTCATATCCGGCTTCAGGATCATGTCGGATTCGTTGATTTCCTTCCAGCCCGCGATCGACGAACCGTCGAACATCAGGCCATCTTCCAGAGCGTCTTCGTCCATTGCGCTGGCCGCCATCGAAAGGTGCTGCCACTTACCCTTGGGATCGGTGAAGCGCAGATCGACCCATTCAATTTCTTCGTCCTTGATCTGTTTAAGGACGTCTTTCACGCTTGCCATACTTATATTCTCCAAGTGCTTTTGAGAGAGGACCCACCAGCGTGGCGGGCTGGTTGGTTGAATAGTCTAGACCGCATCCTCGTCGGTTTCGCCGGTGCGGATACGAAGAGCGCTTTCAATCGCGGTAACGAAAATCTTGCCGTCGCCGATGCGGCCTGTCTGCGCGGCATTGGCAATGGCTTCGACCACGCGTTCTGCCTGATCGTCAGCGACCACAACTTCGAGTTTCACCTTAGGTAGGAAATCGACGACATATTCAGCGCCGCGGTAAAGTTCCGTGTGGCCTTTCTGGCGGCCGAAGCCCTTGGCCTCGAATACGGTGATTCCGGACACGCCGATTTCATGTAGCGCTTCCTTCACTTCATCGAGTTTGAAGGGTTTGATGATCGCTTCGATCTTTTTCACGTAATTTTATTCCCGCCCTGCGCCGTGCGTTGTTTTTATCGGCCAAGAATCGCCTGCACGAATGTCACATCGGAGTAGCGAACTCTGTGTAACGCGCAAGGATGTTCCCGTCTGCCCAAAGAAATAGCAATATTGTGCAGCGCAACGCAACCACAGTTCTGAACTTCTGTGAATTGCCTAATTTTTAAGCAAGGCGCGCGGGAATAACGCGGGTGTTACAGGCGCAGGCCGGTGGCCTCTGGCAGGCCGCACATGATGTTGAGGTTCTGGATTGCCGCGCCGCTTGCGCCTTTACCCAGATTATCGAGCCGGGCGATCAGGCGGGCGTTCCAGCCGCCTTCGTTGCCGAATACGTGCAGGGAAATGCCGTCATGCGCCTGCGTCCCGTCTTCGAGCAGAAGCTCTGAAGGAACGTCACCCGCATCCACGCTGACGATCT
Source organism: Pseudomonadota bacterium (assembly GCA_034211135.1). GTDB lineage: Bacteria > Pseudomonadota > Alphaproteobacteria > Sphingomonadales > Sphingomonadaceae > Erythrobacter. The sequence goes on along the minus strand of JAXHVK010000037.1, from coordinate 16,845 downwards.
GCGATCCGGCATAATGATCCGCCAAGGCCGCGCGCAAAGAACCGGCAGAAGGGTTGTTTGCCATTGCGCCCAGATGGAGCGGCACTTCAACCAGCATGCCCCGATAGGCGGGCGCAACGGATGGCGCGAACAGCACGGGGTGTTCTAGACCTGCATGCGTCTGCATTTCAGGCAGGTGTTTGTGCGCCAGCGTCAGGCCATAGGTGCGAAACGCGATTTCAGGATGGCTTTCGAACCGCTCGATAAGAGCTTTGCCGCCGCCCGAATAGCCGCTGACCGCGTTCACGGTGAAGGGCCAATCGGAAGGGAGCGCCCCTGCCCGAACCAAAGGCGCGACAAGCGCAAGAAAGCCGGTGGGATAGCAGCCCGGATTGCTTACGAATTGCGCATTGGCCACGCGATCATGGCCGACCAGTTCGGGAAATCCGTACGTCCAGCCATCGGCGACGCGGTGCGCGCTGGACGCGTCGATCATGCGCGTCCCTGACCCCTCGGCCAGCTTTACCGAGGCGCGTGCCGCATCATCAGGCAGGCATAAGATCGCAATATCTGCGGCATGCAGCGCCTCTTTGCGCGCGCCTTCGTCCTTGCGCTGTGCATCATCAAGCAGCAACAGGTCGAACTCTTCACGACCTGAAAGGCGCTCGCGAATTTCAAGGCCGGTCGTGCCAGCCGCTCCATCAATGAAAATGCGTGTCGGCATGATAATCAGGCGCTTTGTTCAAGGTCCAGGCAAGCGGTGTGGACATAGCCGCTCGGCCCGCTTGGCCCCAGACAGCACCAGACCCACTCCGCACCAATATCCAGCACTTCGACGGCCTGACCGTTTTCCAGAACGACATTGACATCGGAATCGTCACGCGCCGCTGCGCGCATGTTTGTCTGATCCGCGCGAACGACAGCGATTGTCGGGATTACGTAATGCGCGGCGAGATGGGTTTCAGCCAGCGCAATATGCGCCAGATCACCACGCAGGGGCAGTGTTCCGGGCGCTGGCTTTGCGACCGGGCCTTTCAATCCCAGAATACCGCTGGGCACACCGTATTTGTCAGTCTGGCAGTCTTGGCCGTTCATTCAGCTTTTATCCTCGGCCCCGCACCCGGTGGCTTCTTGTCGGGCGCGCTTAGCGATTTGAGGCCGCCCCGGCAAGTTAGCCGCCCGAATAGCGGCCTTTCAGCATGTGCCATGCAGCGCGAAGGCCGTAGGCGGTTCCGCCTTTGGGACGGCCCGGCTTGGGGAAGGGGCGCCACGCAAAAGTGTCAAAATGCACCCAGTCAATGCCTTCGCCCACGAAACGATCCAGAAACAGGCCCGCGACACTTGCACCCGCATAGGGGTTGGAATGCGCATTCACGATGTCGGCGATATCGCTGTTGAGGTATTCGCGATAGGCATCAGGCAGCGGCAGCCGCCACGGTTCATCCTCATTCGCCTTGCCCGAGGCAATCAGCGCTTCCGCCGTTTCGTCACGCCGCGCCATCATGGCCGCATAGTCCGGGCCAAGCGCCACGCGTGCAGCGCCCGTCAGCGTTGCGAAGTCGATGATAAGGTCCGGCTTTTCCTCACTGGCACGGGTCAGCGCATCGCCAAGGATCAGGCGGCCTTCTGCATCGGTATTATGGATCTCGACACTCAACCCCTTGCGGCTGTCGAGCACATCTCCGGGCCGGAATGACGGGCCGGAGATGGCGTTTTCTACCGCAGGCACGATCAGGTGGAGTTTCACTGGCAGGCCCGCATCCATGATCAGCCCGCCCAGCGCGATGGCGTGCGCTGCGCCGCCCATGTCTTTTTTCATCAGGCGCATACCTGCCGCCGGTTTGATATCCAGACCGCCGGAATCAAAGCACACACCCTTACCCACGACCGCCAATACGGGGGCATCTTCGGGGGCTTTGGGGTGCGACCATGTCAGGTGCATCAGGCGCGGCGCGTGGTGGCGGGCCGCTGCGCGGCCCACGGCGTGGACCATAGGATAACCCGTTTCCAGCGAATCGCCTCTGACAACTTCAAGCTTGCCGCCATGCGCTTCGGCAAGTTTTTCGAACTCTGCCTCCAGAGCGGCCGGCCCCATATCCTCTGCGGGCGTGTTGACCAGATCGCGCACAGTCATTTCTGCCGCTGCTTCGGCGATCATAGCGGGCAGCAGGCCGACCTGCGTCGTCAGCAGAATGCGGTCGCCGGTGGCGTTTTCGTCATCCTTGTAACGGGTGAAGCGATATTGCGCTGTCAGCCAGCCAAACATCGCAGCGCCCGGCTGGATATCATCGGCAAGGCGATATGTCCCGGCGGGCAACCTTTCTGCAAGCGCTGCGAGGCAATAAACGCCCAGATCATCCGGCTTGGCCACGCCGCCAATCGCGATGAAACCGTCCCCGTCCGTGACAATCCCCACCTGCCCGACGGTGCCTTCGAATTTTTGCCCTTCAAGGCTGGCGCGCTGTCCGGCCGTCAGACCTTTGGCAAGCTCTTCAAAACCGGCCTTTGTCACCAGGCGGACTGTAATGGCGCTCTGGCCGCGGTCGGGTTGGATCAGGTCTGCAATTTCAGTCATGACATGTGCATTATCGTGGCTTTAGAGATTGTCACGTTTCAAATGCACATGGGGGCAGGGTAATGCGCACACTTCTATCAGCGGTTTCATTGGTCACGTTCGCTGGCGGGTTGGCGGCTTGCTCCTCCCCCGAACAGATAAGTGACGAAGTCGGCGTTGCCCCAACACAAACGCCCGCCAGCCCGGAAACCTCGCAGGAAAAGCTCGCGCGACTGGTGCCCGCCAATGCCGATCCGGTCGATTTCAAGGACGTTGAGAAAGACGGGGAGGCGGAGCGTGAATTCGAATATGCGCGGCCCGCGCAGGTTTCTGCCATCCCTGCTCTGGTTGAGAGCCTCACGGCTGACAGGGACAAGAAACTGTCAGAACAAAAAGCGGAATGGGCGCAGGCGCGCAGTGATTGTCCGCCAGATGCGTTTTCGTGCGCGCGGCGGGCGTTTTCGGTTGAATGGCAGGTGATTACCGATCTTCCCCGTTTCTTGAGCCTGTCGAGCGGCCATTACATTTACGGTGGCGGGGCGCACGGCAATTACTGGACCGATACGTTGGTATGGGATCGCGAAGCGGCTGGCGGTGAAGGCGCATCAATGGCCCCGCTGGACATGTTTGCTTCGACGCAGACCATGTGGGAGGCTCTGGGGCTTGCCTATTGCGATGCGCTCAATGCGGAACGAGCGAAGCGGCGCGGTGAATATTATGAGCCTGAGGCGACCGGCTGGCCCAATGACTGCCCGCAGGTTGATGATCTGGTGGTGATGCTCGGCTCTTCAAACGGGGCGGCTTTTGATCGGATCGGCATCTATGCAGCGCCCTATACGGCGGGGCCGTATGCAGAAGGTGCTTATGAAATCACATTGCCGGTGACGGAGGAAGTCATTGCCACGGTGAAACCCGAATACGCCAAGTATTTCAACGTGTCTTAGTTTCCTCGCAATTCGGCTGCACCTTCGCTATATGGACAGCATGACCGAATATCAGCTTATCGAGAACAACCAGACCGTTTATCGCGACGGCACAATCAAGCTTCATACCGAGGAAGGTTTTGAAGGAATGCGCAAGGCGGGCCGTCTTGCTGCAACCATCCTTGATGAAGTGGCCGATCTGGTAAAACCGGGCGTGACGACGGAAAGCATCGACACCGCGATCCGCGAAATGATGCTGGATGGCGGCGCTGTTCCGGCGACGCTTGGCTACCGCGGATACACGCATTCGTCCTGCATCTCGATCAACCATGTCATCTGCCACGGCATTCCGGGCCCGAAAGTGCTGAAGGACGGTGATATCCTGAATGTTGACGTCACCCCGCTGCTGGATGGCTGGCACGGTGACACCAGCCGCATGTTCTTCGCAGGCGAACCGTCGATCAAGGCGCAACGACTGGTCGATGTGACATATGACTGCCTGATGCTCGGCATCGAAGCAGCGTCAAAACCGGGCGCGCGACTGGGCGATATCGGTGCCGCTATTGAGGCGCACGCCAAACAGTTCCGCTATGGCGTGGTGCGCGAATTCTGCGGGCACGGTCTTGGCCGCCTGTTCCACGATGCGCCGGAAGTGGTCCATGCCGCAAAGGCCGGGACAGGACCGGAATTGCGCGCTGGCATGTTCTTCACCATCGAACCGATGATCAATCTGGGCAAACCATGGGCGAAAGTGCTGGGCGATGGCTGGACGGCTGTTACCCGCGACAAATCGCTGTCAGCGCAGTTCGAGCACAGCCTTGCAATCACAGATGACGGTGTCGAAATCTTCACCAAAAGTCCGACTGGCCGCGACAAACCGCCTTACTAAAGCGGTTTCGCTGCCGTTAACGCGGCTCGCATCGCGAAACCCGATGTTAAGCGCTTCGCTAAACTGAGCGGCCATGGTGATCGGCTAACCTTAACGCAGCCCGAAAAGGGTTTGTTGAAGGATAAAGCCATGTCGAAGATATCCGTTGCAATTCTCTGCATCGTCATCGCAGGCATATTGATCGCGATGCTGATGGAGGTCCCTTACGTGACCGGAGGGCCCGGTGCTTTGGTCGTCATCGCGCTTGTCTATTCGTTTGTTGTTGCGCGCCGTGAAGCCGGCCTGATGGCCTATGCCCTTGAACAGCAGCGCGAAGAGGAACGTCGGGAAAAAGAGGCGGAGGCCGTCATCATTCCTGAATGGCAGCGCTGAAAGTCGAGACGCCTTTCAGACAAACCAGATCGCCAGCACGCCAACCATGATCACCACCAGACCCACGGAGTAGCCGAGCATCCAAAGGGTTGCCTTGGTCAACCGGTTTAGCACCCACCATTCATAGCCCAGCGCAATCGCAATTGTCAGCGGCGGCTGCACGCCGATTGCGACCTGCGGCGGTAGGCCAAATATGTCCGTAACCCTTGCATAAACTGGCGTCATGAAGGCGAGCGTGCCGATGAGCATGGCTTGTCTGTGTGTGTGCATATCCCGCCGCCGCGCCGATGCGAGCGCGACGAAATACAGCGGAATGAAAGTCACAAAGGCGGCGATGTTCACGATTGCCACTTCGGGCCGTCCGAACTCTTGCGCGATGCCTATGGCCACAATTGCTCCGGTCACGCTCATCAAAGCGACCAGAGAGATAGACGCGTTGCCCATGACGCGATGCCATTTCATCCGGTTTGCGCTGGCCAGATAGGCCTGTGAAGCAAGCAGTCCCATCCACGCCAGCATCGCCGCGCCATGCAGCGAAACCAGCGGCGTGTAACGCGCGGCTCGCTCCGGATGGACGATGACCTTGGCCGCGAAGGCGAAGACCGTGAAAACCAGCAAGGCGATGGTGAAATGGCCCAGCAGGCGATTGGCACCGCGCGCATCCATGCGTGGACTGCGGCTCTGGTCGAAAATTTCTGAAATGATCCTTGGCATGCGTCTCTAACGCGCAGCGCGCACGGCGGCTCCGGCGGCGAAGGGGGCCATTGCGATCAGGCCAAGGCTGATGGCCGCGACAAAGCCGATGCTGGCCTGATCCTGGCGCGCCAACGCACCTGCTCCGAAGATGAGGATCGGCAGTGCCAGCGGAATCAGCATCAGGCCCGACAGGGCAGCACCGGCGCGCAGGGATGCCGTCAGTGCGGCGATCATCAGGCCGATTGCAGCAAGTCCCGGCGTCCCCGCGAGCAGGCCGATCAGCACCAGATGCAATGTTGGCCCGTCCAGTTGCAACAGGGCCGCTGCGGGAAAAGCGGCGATGATCAGCGGCGGGCCAAAGCTGATCCAGTGCGCAGCCATCCTGACAGCCATCATCGCCTCTTCGCTAACACCACGAAGACGCAGCTGGTCGAAATGTCCGAGTTCGATATCGCGCGCTACCAAGCGGTCCAGCGGCAGAATCGCGGCGAGGAGGGCAGCAATCCACACAACGCCGCCGCCAGTGCGCGAAAGCGTGTCCGCATCCGGCCCCACGGCAAAGGGATAGAGCATGGCAACGGCAACAAAGAACAGCACCGGCAGGCCAGCGCCTCCTCCGGCAAAGGGGAAGAATTGCGCAAGATCGCGTTTGAGCAACCGGCCCATCATGGGAGCTGCTCCAGCGGTGCAGCGTATTCCTCCAGCGCGACAGACTTGAGCCGCGGCAGATCCAGCGGCTGATGCGATGCGATCAGCGCGGTTCCGCCTTGCCCGCAATGCTGCGCCACAAGCTCGCTCACCAAGGCCTGCGACGCTGTATCCAGCCCTGAAAGCGGCTCATCCAGAAGCCAGATATTCGCACCCTGACCGATGAGCCGGGCAAGCGCCGCGCGTTTCTTCTGACCCGTAGAAAGATAACGGACAGGTACCTGCGCAAGGTCACGCAGACGCAGCCGCTCAAGTAGCGCGTTCGTTTCCTGAGCGCCGTCCAGAGCGAACCAGAAATCAAGAGCGCGGCCCAGCGGCAATTCCGGATCAAGACCGGTCCGTTCATCCAGCAATGCAATGGTGCCGGTATGTCCGACTTCACCCGCGTAAGGATCAGTCAGACCCGCCATCGTGCGGATCAGCGTCGTCTTCCCGATGCCGTTCGCGCCCGTCAGGTGGCACGCGTCCCCCGCTGCCAGTTCCAGCGTCAATCGTCGGAACAGCAACCGGTCCCCGCGCCGACAGGCGAGATCACGCGCAAACAGGGCAGGGCATTCAGGAACTTGCATGCTGTGCTGCGTTAGGGAAAAGCGGGAGCACGGACAACACATCGCTAACAGGAGCCTTCACAATGACCTCGATCCCCGAACTTTCTGATGCAGACCGCGAAGATCTGCTCAAGCGGCATCCCGAATGGGAGCTTACCCGCGAAGGCAAGGCTATCCAGCGCACGTTCCAGTTTGGCGACTTTTCCGAGGCATGGGGCTTTATGAGCCGCGTTGCACTGCTGGCGGATAACCACGATCACCATCCCGAATGGTTCAATGTCTATGCCAAGGTCGAAATCACTTTAACCACGCATGATGCGGGCGGGCTCTCCACGCGCGATGCCGCAATGGCGCGTGCGATCGACGAACTGCTGTAATGCGCTGGCTGCTTGCCTGCCTGACTGTACTCGCGCTCGGTTGGTCTGTTGGCGCGAGCGCTGGAGATCAGCGCCCGCAATGGGCCGGTGTGTGGAAAGGGACAATCGGCAAGTATCCGATCATCGCCTGCCTCGACCCTTCCCGAAATGGAGAAGGGCGAGGCAGCTATTATTATCTCAGCCAACTGAGAGCTATCCGCCTTCAATCAATCGATCCGGATGACGGCTTTCGCGAAGGAATGAAGAAGGGGAAGCCGGGCTCAGACGATGCTCCCGCCTTCCAGTTTGCTACTATTGCTGCGAACCGCATAACCGGCACCTGGAAAGCCGGAGATCGGCGCCTGCCACTGCAATTGGATCGCGTTCCCGTCAGCGACGACAATGCCGAACCCGAGGCGTGCTGGTCCGCCGAATTCATGGAGCCCCGGCTTGTCGCGCCGGAATTCAGGCGTGAAAAGACCTCGAAAGGCGGCTTTGTCTTCACGACGTTGACCTATGTGGCCCCCGAGCACTTTTATGATCTGTGGATTCAGGGCTTCACCTTTGAAGCCCGCGAACCGGGTGATGCAGCACTGATCACCATCATGCGGGACGAACTGCCGCGCGGCAGGGTGCAGGATGATTTTGTCGGCTGTTTCCAATCCAATCTGAACCAGTGGGGCACCGATGGCTTCTACGGCAAAACGCTTCAGCCTGTTTACGCAAACACACAGATCCTGAGCGTTCAGGTCTCGGGCAGCATCTATTGCGGTGGGGCGCATCCCAACCACTTCATCCATTACCGTACCTATGATCGCCAGTCGGGCCTGTTACTGGACCCGACAGACTGGTTCACCACTGAAGGGTATGACGAAACCGATTACGGTTCGCGCGTGATGCAAAGCGGGCTGCGGGAAATTGTGCTGCGCCATTGGCCGGATTCCGATGAGCATGACAGCGAATGCCGGCAATTCGTCGAGGATCACGAATGGTGGGATATTACCGCTAGGCGTTATGGCTTGATGCTAATCCCGCAGCTCGCCCACGCCATCACTCCGTGCGAATATGAGGTGATGGTACCTTGGGAGACGCTTGATCCGGTGCTTTCGAAAGCGGGCAAGGCGATCCGCGAACGGGTCGCCAAGCCCTGAAGAGCGATTAACGGCCCAGCATTCCGGCGCTGGCACGCTGCTGCTTGCGCACGCGGCCGGGCATCCAGCGCTTCGCGAAATTAAGCTGTTTGGCAGTCTTGCCCACGAGATAGTGCAATTCATCACCATGCACTGCATCCCAGACGGTTTTCGCGACTTCTTCTACCGGAGTGATTTCCAGACCGGCGGCTTTCACACGGGTGCGCACCGTCTCATTCGATTTGCGACTTCCGGTTCCTTCCAGCAGCGGCGTGTCGATGAAGCTTGGGCAGATGGAGCATGATTTGATGCCGTCCGGTGCCCATTCGGCATCAAGGCTTTCCGCGATCCCGCGAACACCAAATTTGGTTGCGGAATATACACTCATGCCCGTGCCGCCCGTAATACCTGCAGCGCTGGCAATGTTGACGATGGCGGAACCCGGAGCGGTCTTTTTCAAATGCGGATATGCGGCCTGCGCCCCGTACAGCACGCCGCGCAGATTGATGTCGAGGCAGCGGTCGATCTCCTCGACTTCAAGGTCTGCCAAGGCTCCGCCCGTGCCGATGCCAGCATTGTTGACCACAACATCGACGCGCCCACCTGCTGCTGTAGAGAAGGATTCAAGCGCCACGTCCCACGCTTCACGATCGCGGACGTCCAGCTTGTGCCCGTATTTGAAGCCGCCCTGAATCTGGCCGAGCGTGTCTTCCATGCCCTGTTCGTTGATGTCGGTGACGCCGACAAACCAGCCGCGTTCTCCGAAATACCAGGCGATTGCCTGACCGATGCCGGAACCGCCGCCAGTGATGAAAATGGAGCGCTTGGGTGCTTCGCTCATGTGACCTCTCCCTTAAATTGCTATTTGCAACTGGTGTAGGTCAGCTCCTGGCGATTGTCATCGGTGTTTTCAAAATGCGTGCAGAGATGGGATAGCCCCCGCGCTTCACGAAAGCGCGGGGGCTGTAAGTCCCTTATCCGCCAAGAGCCTCTTCCAGCCCTTCGACATGCTCGGCACCTTCAAGGATTTCCGCCGTGCTTTTGCTGACTGTGTCGCCAATCGCTTCGCTGCGTCCGCCAAGGCAGGATGCGAGGAAGTTTTCGGTGATCGCGGTATAAGCGATGTTGTTCACCGGTCGGGCAAAGCCGTGGCCTTCATCGGGGTACAGGACATAAGTGACCGGAATACCGGCCTCTTTCATCGCACCCACGATCTGGTCACTTTCCGACTGTTTGACGCGCGGATCGTTGGCGCCCTGAAGGATAAGCAGCGGCTTTGTGATCTGATCCGCCTTGTAAAGCGGGCTTGCAGCCTTGAGCAGGGCCAGCCCCTCTTCGGTGTTGGGATCACCCATGCGTTCATGGAAAATCTTCACCAGCGGCGCCCAGTATGGCGGAATGGTCGAAAGCAGGGTTTCGAGATTGGACGGCCCGACGATATCGACACCGCAAGCAAACTTTTCAGGCGTAAATGTCAATCCGGCCAGCGTCGCATAGCCGCCGTAAGAGCCGCCCATGATTGCCACCTGATCGGCACTCGTGATGCCTTCTGCAATCGCCCAATCGGTCGCGTCGATCAGGTCGTCATGCATCTTCAGACCCCATTCCTTGTTTCCGGCATTGAGGAAGTCTTTGCCGAAACCGGTCGACCCGCGGAAATTGACCTGCAACACCGCATAGCCACGATTGGCGAGCCATTGGGCCGATCCGTCGAGGCCATAGCCATCACGCGCCCACGGGCCGCCATGTACCAGCAGAACCATCGGCACCGGCTTGTCCGGACGGGCATTCCCATCAGTGTCGGTCATCGGCGGCAGGGTCAGATAGGATGGCAGGGTCAGACCGTCGCGGCTCTTGATCTCGACCGGATGCATCGGCTGGAGCGGCGCGCCTTCAAGTTCGGGCCGCGCGACGTAGAACGGCGTCAGTGTTTCGGCCTCGCGATCGTAGATATAGGTCGATGTTGGCGCCGTAACCGGCTCGTTCCAGACGATCCAAGTCGTGTCATCATCGGTCCGGCTGGAAATGCCGAATTCACCGTCCAGTTTACTGTCCAGCCAGTCGAGCGATGCTTTCAGTTCAGGGTCAAGCGCTGTCCACTCGGTCTTGAGGTAGTTGACCGAATAGGCCTGTACTTCGCCCGTCTTCGTGTCGCGAATTGTGCCGCCGAGATCCGCCTTTTCGTCTTCGGCGATCAGGGTCCTTTCACCTGTACTGGTGTCCTGGGCATACAGCGCTGCCGTGTTGCGCCCGCGACTGTCGAGCCAATATAGGATCGACCCATCGGTCGTGTAACCTGCCGGCGAAGTCGTCAGCGAATCTTCCATCGCAGTCGTTTCGAAGGGGGCATCGGCGACGACGTTGTCGGTGACTTCGAAGTAATCGGTGCCACCTTCGGCATTCTGGCGCATGGCCATGCGCAGCGTCAGCGTATCGTCCGCCATAAAGCCGGCATAGCCGTTGTTTTCATAAACCAGCACAAGCTCACCGGTGTTGAGGTTGAGCATGTGCACATCGTGGAACTGCGGATTGCGGTTGTTGACGCCGATCAGGATGCGGTCCTTGATCGTTTCGGAGGCTCCGATGATCTCGACGCGGGTATTCTCGAACGGGGTGAGGGTGGTCTCCTCCCCGCTTTCGACGTCGATCTTGTAGAGCAGGAAGTTCTCATCGCCGCCCTTGTCCTGAATGTAGCCCACGCTTTTGCTGTCGGGTGACCAGAAATGGCTGCGGATCGGACGGTCGGTCGCGCTCGTCATTGCTTTGGCCTTCGACTGATCGTCACGCGGGGCGACCCAGATGTTCAGCACACCATCCTTCGGAGCAAGCCAACTGAGCCATTTCCCGTCAGGCGAAAGTCGGCCCTGCGCGCGGGTCGGATTGCCGAACAGCGCATCGCGCGGGATCAACGGGGCGGCTTCTGTAGATTTGGTCATGGAGGCTTGGGTCTTTGTCTTTTCATTGTGGGCGTCGGCGGAAAGCGCGGCGGGAACGCTGAGCGCGCTCACCGCAGCGGTGGCGACGAGCAGCCTTGCGGTCAATGATTTCATGAACATGTCTTGCATCTCCTCTCACGCAAAAGGGTGTATTGCAAACACAATACGCCTTTGAGCCGTCGGAGCAAGAAATATCGCTGACCTAAGCGCGTCAGCCTTCGGCGTCAGGTCGTTTCCAACGGTTCTTTTCCAAAAACCCGTTCCGGAAGGATCGATGTAAGAGCGTCTTTTGTGAAGGGTTTCGTTAGCCTTGGCACGTCATCGAACGACTCTGTCAGGCCATCCGTTCTTCCATAGCCGCTGGCGAAGGCAAAGGGGATATCGCGTTCTCGCGCTTCCATCGCCGCCACCTCAGACGTCTCGCGGCCGAGGTTGATGTCAAGAACGGCAAAATCAATCCCGCCCCTGTCTAACGCCTCAATTGCCTGAGCCGTGTTTGAAACCATGGTCACTTGCTGCGCGCCAAGGGACTCAAACAATTTCTTAACCGTCCGTGCAATTACGAACTCATCCTCGAGTATAAGGATGTGCCTTCCTTCAGCGATTTTTTCATTTCGGCTTTTCATACTATTCACGCTGCCTTTGGAAGTTTTTTCAATGCTTTTGAATATATGGTTGGGTAATGACATTTTAACGTACATTCCATCACTACGCGGATCAATCTCTACTTTGCCTGAAAGCTGAAAAGGTACTGCTTCTGTAATAAGTATCGTCCCTGTGCCAGGGGCGCTCATTGTAGAAATTTCAGGGCCGCCATTTTCTTTCCAGGCGATTTCAATTCCGTTGTCTGATGTTTTTCGAATATCGACATCAACTGTTCCTGAATTATTTTTTAGCGCGCCATATTTTACAGCGTTGGTCACAAGTTCATGGATAACAAGTGTAATCAGTGGAACGGCATCATTATCCAGAACCAATTCCGGACCCGAAATTCGTAGCCGGTCGTTCCTTGACGGGTTGCTTGTTGCGCCTTGAACATAGGGCTCGAACTCCGTTTCCAGTATCGTCCTGAATGATCCCGGCGCCGCATCCGATGTCATCTGGTCATGCGCTCTGGTGAGGGATGACAGCCGTCCTGTAAGCGCAGTCTTGTATGCGTCGATGTCGGTCTGCTGCTCGGAGGTTTGGTCTACCAGGCTGGTGATCAGCGTGAGGATATTGCGTACCCTGTGATTTAGCTCGCTGATAAGCAGCGCCTGTTTCTGGTTGGCGCGTTCTTTTTCGCGGGCGTTTTCCTCGGTCAGCTTGAACAGCACTTCGACGAAAGTGGAACGCAGCGTTTCGGCGAGTTCCAATTCCCGTCGCGACCATTCTTCAGATCGTCCCCCTGCATCCTCCTTCCAAGCTGCGAAGCTTCCGCGCGGCTGAGGCCGCGACTGACCATCGGCTCGCGTCAAAACCTTTCTTGGATCACCGCCCCACAGAATACCTTTCGCCATCTCTGATCTGCAGAGGATAAGATAATCTTGCTGGCGGCCGGATATCGGGATCATCAGAATTCCGGCAGGCAAGGAATGATGCGCGTCTGAGGGGTCCAGATAATCAGACAGATTATCGGTGGCGAAGACCCCTTCCTGCGGTAGGCTGTCCAGAAACTTCAGAAGCGGAAGGGCGGCGGCTTCATCTGGTACTTCGCCATGCTGCAGATACTCGCCACCGACCCAGCCGAATATTCCGTCGCATTGTGTCACATTCTGAATCAGTTCGCAGACCTCGTTGAACTTCTCCCGGAAGTTGCGCGGATCTGCTATCAGCCTACTTATTCTCGAATGTGCCAGTTGCGCGCGTTTGGTCAGGTCGCGTTGGGCAAACGCGCGGCATTCGCTGATCCTGTAAGAAAATATCTGACCAAAAAGCTCCATTGCCGAGCGCATGGGAGTGGGCAGGAGGAGAGAATCCTCGACGTTGTGGCACGCAATCAACCCCCAGAGCTCGTCCATTTCGGTAATCGAAATCGACATGGATGAGCGCACGCCCATATTCTTGAGGTACTGAATGTGTCTAGGCGACACTGCCCTGCTTGAACATAGGCTCAGGTCAAGCGGCGCCATGGCTGCATTTTCTGTGTCCAGTGCATCTGTGGAGACGATGGGGACAGTTTCGTCCTCAACATCCGCGATCACGCGGATCAATTTTCGCATGTAGAGTGCGCGTGCCTGCCTCGGAATATCTGAAGCAGGGTAGCGCAAGCCAAGGAAGGATTCTGCCTTTTCCGATAGAGACTCGGCTACGACTTCGCCCGAACCGTCCTTTCGGAAGCGGTAGATCATCACGCGGTCATATCCGGTCAATTCACGAACTTGGTCTGCGCCCTCCGAAAGCACTTGATCCAGACCGGCGCTCGGATCGAGATTGGCTGTGACCTGCCTGATTTGAGGAATAATGTCTTTTTCGAGAGCTACGTCCGATGGTTCAATCTCGACAATGAAGCCGTGCTGTGAACGGGAGACGTTGAGGTTAGCCGGGCGCCCGTTGAGGAACCCGTCGACGTGGAACAGGCGTTCTACCTGATCTGTATGCGAAATCGCTGATGCGGTTTGAAGTGCGAAATCCCAAGCTGTTTCAGAAAACAGATCTATGGCTTTGCATCTATCGGCAGCGGCGGGCGCAATTCCCAGGATTTCGAACGCGTTCTCCGAATATCTCAGCAGGCTGCCGTCGAACGAAAACTCCATGAGGGCAGCGAAGGGTTGGATGCTGCCCAAGAGATGGATCGGTTCGCGATCACAGTCCGTGATTTCCAGGTTTTTCAACGTCAAATCAACGTTGGTCATACAACCGCGCTCCCTGCAGTCCGCTCTTTTGAACGTGACTTGCGCTGCGGCGATGGTTCACCGCATCCTTGTTCTGCGACCGTCATCAATGTGAAATAGAAGTTCGTTCATTTCTAGGGCTAATTTATACAAATCGACATACGACCGGATTTGATCCGTAATATGGTGAAATGAAACAAATAAGATATAAAAGAATGGTGAAATTCAGGCTCTAGGTATACCTATCAGATGCTTCAGAATTACGCTCTTCTGAGATGTAATTTTGTATCGAGCGGCGTCGCGATATTATTAAAACAGATTTGTCTTTAAATCTATAGAGCGGGATTCGCATAGTAATGCCATGTAAAAATGGCCATGGGGCCGCGAAATGGTGACCATTTTTCGCCCAATTTTCGCGTTTCTTTTTCTGAAGGACGATTGTCTAACAAAAGCAAACGTTTCACACCTTCTTGCACTGCAAGATCACCTGCGGGCCAAATATCAGCGCGACCCTCGGCGAAAAGCAGATATATTTCTGCTGACCAGCGCCCGATGCCCTTGATTTTGGTCAGTTGTTCGATGGCTTCTTCATCGTCGGCGGGAATGGCCTCGAAATTGACCTCGCCGGCCTCAACCAGTTCACAAAGGCTTCGCGCATAGCTCTGCTTCTGCCGCGATAGCCCGCATGCCCGCAGCGTGTCGAAATCACGTTCAAGGACACAAGCCGGTGTGAAATCGGCTCCAAGTTCCGCTTCAAGTTTCGCCCACATCGAATTTGCGGCTGCGACGGACACCTGCTGCCCCACAATCGTGCGCAACAGCGTCTTGTATCCGCGGTCCCGCAGGCGCGGTTCGGGATACCCGACGATTTCTATCGCATGCGCAATCCGATCGTCTTTGTCGGCAAGGGCGTTAAGTCCTGTTTCAATCTGGTCAGCTGTCAGGCCCATTATCTCTCCCGGCTTGCTTGAAATGCGGTTCCGTCCTAGCAGCGCATCTGTCTGATCGATAGCGCGCCGATTGCGCTGAACAATCACAAAGGAAGCGAATTCTCATGCCCAAGCTGATCGTCACTAACCGTGAAGGTGAAACTAGCGAGATTGCGGTCGAAGATGGTCTGACTGTGATGGAAGCGATCCGCGATAACGGCTTTGATGAATTGCTGGCCTTGTGTGGTGGCTGCTGTTCTTGCGCAACATGCCACATCTATGTCGACGATACAGCAGGTGGAAAGCTTCCGGAAATGAGCGAGGACGAAGACGACCTGCTCGAATCCTCCGATCATCGCAAAGAGAATTCGCGCCTTTCCTGCCAGGTTCCGCTGACGGCGGATCTGGACGGTATGAAAGTTACTATCAGCCCCGAAGACTAATCTTGTTTGCGGGCATCGCTGGCAAAGCCTAGTTCGGCGATCATGAACATAACTCAACCTGTTGGCGATACCCTTTCGCTTATCGGAAATACGCCGCTCGTCCGCCTTGCTGGGCCGAGCGAGGCTGCTGGCTGCGACATCTGGGGCAAGTGCGAGTTCGCCAACCCCGGCGCAAGTGTGAAAGACCGCGCGGCGCTGTACATGATCCGCGATGCGGAAGAGCGCGGCGAGCTTAAGCCGGGCGGGACGGTGATCGAAGGGACTGCAGGCAATACCGGCATCGGGATTGCACTCGTTGCGAATGCGCTCGGCTACAAGACGATCATTGTGATGCCGGATAACCAGTCCAAGGAAAAGATGGACACATTGCGTGCCTTGGGTGCGCAGCTGGTTCTGGTCCCGCCGACGAAATACGCTGACCCCTGTCATTTCCAGCATGTGTCGCGCCGAATGGCGGAAGAAACCGAAGGTGCGATCTGGGCAGGGCAATTCGATAACACGGCGAACCGCCGCGCCCATATCGAAGGCACCGCGCCGGAGTTATGGCAGCAGACGGGTGGCAAGATCAGCGGCTTCACCTGTGCCGCCGGAACCGGCGGCACTATCGCAGGTGTCGGCCTTGGCCTTAAGGAAAAGAACCCCGATATCCGCATCGCTTTGACCGATCCGCACGGCGCGGCTCTTTACAGTTATTACGCTACGGGAGAGCTGAAGTCCGAAGGCTCCTCTGTTGCCGAAGGGATCGGGCAGGGCCGTATTACCGCTAATCTCGAAGGGGCGGCGATTGATGCGCAATACCGAATTTCGGATGAAGAAGGTCTGATATGGGTTCGCAGGCTGCTGCGGGAAGAGGGGCTTTGCCTTGGTCTGTCCAGTGGCATCAATGTCGCGGGCGCAATCGCCTTGGGCAGGGATCTGGTGGCCGACGGCGTAGAGAACCCGCAGGTCGCGACGATCCTGTGCGACACAGGCTTCCGCTACCTTTCAACGCTCTACAATGCTGATTGGCTGCGTTCGAAGGGCTTGCCTGTGTTCGATTGGCTGGAACAGAGCGAAGAGGGCTGATAGGCAGGCGCTCATGGCAGCGCGTGATCTGATCGAACGAATGGGCAGCAAGGCGCCCGCTTCTTCACCGTCACAGGTGTTGAGTGGTGGCATTTCCGAACCGCCCGAACACGCGCCGCTCGGCGGTTCGCGGCAAGAGGCATTGCAGCGCCTGCAGGTTGGCCTGACGGGGCTTGTCCTGATGATCCTGCTTGTCGGACTGGCTTCAATCATTGGTAGTCAGGCCGAAAAGGCTCAGGAAGCTGCCGTTCCGGATGCTGCTCCCACGACAGAGCCAACCGCCGCGGCCCCGCAAAGTGACCCGCTCGCCGATGCAGGCGTGGTGCCCGATATCCCGGCTGAGCCAGAGCCGGAGACGATATTGAATGACGAAGCCGGGCCGGAGCAGATCGCCCCCGACGGCACGATAACGGTGCCAGATACCGCGCCGGTGGATATTGATGGCGGGCCGAACAGAAGGCGCAATCCGGAAGCGGGTAATCGCGACAATGCCCCATAAGGCAG
>JAXHVK010000036.1:0-22134 GCA_034211135.1 Pseudomonadota bacterium | reverse complement strand
TTCCGACAGCAGTTTTTGAGTGACCGCGCCCAGCCCTTCTATCAAGAGCTCCAACGTCACGGTCGGGAACCTGTCGCGAAAGGCGCTCAGCACCTTTGCTGTGGCCTCTCCGGGAATGATCACATCAATCACCAGAGCGATGCGGCTTTCCAGCCCTTCGTGCAGACCCTGTGTTTTGGCGAGTAGCCCGTCAACGCGATCAGCAATGGCATTGGCATCGGATAACAGGCTGGTTCCCGCCTCGGTCAGAACGGGTTTGCGCGACCCTTCGCGTTCAAACAGGGTAATGCCAAGCTGCCCCTCAAGCCCTGCGATACCATAGCTGATGGCAGATACAGCTCGCCCCATCGCACGCGCCGCAGCTCCGAACGAACCATGTTCGGCAACGGCGATGAATATGCGCAACTGGTCGAGAGTAGGCTCACCTATCTTCATGCCGTATGTTCAGATAATCCGAACATTTTATCAAGTTTTATCTCACTTATACGGACAGTAAAGCGCGCCTATCTCCTGCTGCACACGATGATACGGCCCCAATCGGGCAACGTCATCGCAACTGGAGAATGAACATGATTGAACTGCGTCCCTTTGAAACGCTCGGCTCTGCCAATCATGGCTGGCTGGATGCACACCACCACTTTTCCTTCGCGAGCTATCACGATCCGGCCCGCGTCCACTGGGGCAATCTGCGCGTCTGGAACGACGATACGATTGCGCCGGGCACCGGATTTCCGACACACCCGCACGAAGACATGGAGATCATCACCTATGTCCGGCAAGGTGCGATCACCCATACGGATTCGATGGGCAATCAGGGCCGCACCGAAGCGGGTGATGTTCAGGTGATGAGCGCGGGAACCGGCGTGCGCCACTCCGAATACAACCGCGAAGACGGCGACACCCAGATTTTCCAGATCTGGATCATCCCTGACGAACGCGGCGGAGAGCCCACCTGGGGCGCTCGGGAATTTCCGAAAGATGCCCGTGCAGGTCAGTTCGTCACGCTCGCATCAGGTGCATCTTCGCCCGACACAGCGAATGACGATGACGCCCTGCCCATCCGCGCCAATGCAAAGGTAGTCGGTGCGACTATCCGCGCCGGTGAAAGCGTGACCTACACCGTCTCCGATGCATTGCGGCACCTCTATCTTGTCCCCGCAACCGGAAAGGTGCGCGTGGGCGATGTCGAGGCAAAGGCCCGCGATGGTGTGGCGATCAAGGATCTCGGCGAGATTACCATCACCGCGCTGGAAGACAGCGAAGTCGTGATGGTCGACGCCGCCTGACCCCCGAAGGAGCCGGCCAGCCCTTCCCCCCGTTCCGCTGGCCGGCTCCACCCCCTGTTGCCAAACTTCCGAAAGGAGAAATCCCATGTCGAACGTCCTCTATATCACCGCCAGCATCCGCTCTTCTGACAGCACAAGCCGCGCCATCGGTCAGGCGCTGGTAGACAGGCTGTCCGAAACACACGGCGCGACCGTGACCCGGCGGGATCTGGCCGCCGAAGACCTGCCCTTTGTCAGTGAGGACCGCTTTGCCGCCAACCTCACCCCAGCGGCTGACCGCACGCCGGAGCAAAGCGCACTTGCGGAAATTTCCGACACTTTGATCGCGGAATTGCAGGCCGCAGATACCATTGTAATCGCCAGCCCGATCTACAATTTCGGAGCACCGGCAAGCCTGAAGGCATGGGCCGATCTGGTCGCCCGCGCTGGTACGACTTTCAAATACACCGAAAATGGCCCCGTTGGCCTGCTTGAAGGGAAGAAGGCCTACATTGCCATCGCCTCTGGTGGGACGGCGGTGGGGTCAGAGATTGATTTCATGTCAAACTGGCTCACCTTCTTCCTCGGTTTTCTGGGGATCAGCGATGTCGAAGTGATCGCCGCCGACGGGATTATGGGCGCCGATGGCGAACAGAAAATCGCCGCTGCCTTGGAAAAGGCAGGCGCTGTCGAAATCTGAGCAAGTCAGACGAAAAGGCCGCCGCACGAATATGCCCGTGCGGCGGCCATAATCGTACTTTAGAGATTTCAGGTGCTACTCCGCAGGCTCCGCACCGTTGCCGAGTTCAGTAAAGCGGTATCGCAGACGATCCACTTCCTGCTCTATCCGCTTGGCGAGAGCATCAAGATCATTCGAATTGCTATCAACCTGCGCGATTGTCGGCGCTGTCTCGATGAAGTTTTCCGAAACCCGCGCGACGGCTTTGCCATTCTGGATCGCTTTGCCGCGCGTCTCTTCGATCAGTGATTCCAGTTCCGATCCCGTCGCCCGTTGCTCGTTCACAGCGCTCGCAGCCTCGGCAGAAATTTCGCGCACGCACTCGATGGATGTGTCGATTGCGCGGAATTGAGCAATCGAGCTGCCGATCAGTTCTGTCAGTGACCCGACAATCTTGCCGATATCGCGCGACGCAGTCTCGGTCTGGTCGGCCAATTGTCCGACCTCTTCCGAAACGACCGCAAAGCCCAGCCCCGCATCGCCCGCACGCGCCGCTTCGATACGGGCGTTGAGCGCGAGGATTTTTGTCTGTTCCGAGATGGCCTGAATCAGAGCGACCAGTTTGCCGATTTCGCGCGTTGACTGTTCCAGCGTACCGGCAATCTCGCTGCCCTTCTCGCTAGCTGCATCGGCGTGCTGCGCGGCAGCATTTGCGTTTTCGACCCTGCGCCCGACCATATCAAGCGTGGTGGCCAACAGGTTGGCTCCTTGCGCCATCTGTTCGGCCATCGCGACGGTGCTTTCGGCCTGACGGCTTGCTTCGTCGACGAGACTGCCAGATTGGGTTGTCCGATGTGCCAGGGCATCAGACCCCTGCGACAATTCCTTTGCCTGCGTTTTCAGTTGTTGCACCAGCGCTGCGAACTCCAGCTGGAATTGCGACAGAAGAGCCTCACCCGCATCTGCCCTGTCCCGCTCTCGCGCGGCGAGGCGTTCGGTTTCCTCTTGCTCTGCCTTAAGCCGCTGCGACGCTTTCGTCTCGGAGCTTTCGACCCGGTCAAGAAAGGCATTCAACGCCTCGGCAATGTCGCCCCCCTCATCAAAGGGATCTACATCAATGCGGGTGGACAGATCGGCGACACCGGCATTGATCTTCGCCAGCGTTCCGATCAGTTCCGCATTCCCCAGCATCGCGTGGTGTTCCGACTGGTTGAGCCCCTGTCTTTCCTCGTCGACTGAAACGCGCAAGGTTCCATTGCGGTGCATGAATGCGGCAGCAGTGTACATTACGAAAAAGGCGAAGCCGGCAATGGCAATCACGCCGATCGCCTGCACAGCAAACTGGACAAGCATTGAATTGGGCAATTGGGCCGCAGGTACGACAAACGGCACCGCCAAAGTGCCCACTACCCCGCCAAAGCCATGCACGCTGACAGCATAGACAGCGTCATCAACGCGCTTTTTGGACTCCATCCAGTCAGCAAAAAGGACCGATCCACCGCCAGCCAGTGCTCCGACGATTAAAGCGCCCGAAGACATCCCATAAGGCGCACTAGCGGTGATCGCGACCAATCCGATAAGCAGGCCGTTGATCATCCGGTCAGCGCGATAGAACCCGTCGCGATTGTAACCGACAAATCCGGCAGAAAGGCAACCCGCACAGCCCGCGAAAAGCGTATTGGCGAGCGCGTTGGCGAATTCGTCCGTGCCCGGCTCCAAAGTGCCGGAATTGAAACCCAGCCAGCCGACCAGCAGCATCAGCGCCCCGCTTCCTGCGAGGATCGGACTGTGGCCATGGATGGCGCGGGTCTTGTCACCGCCTTCGGAGAAGCGGCCATGGCGCGGGCCCACCACCAACAGGATACCAAGCGCCGCAGCGCCGCCGGTCAGGTGAACAACACTGGAACCGGCAAAATCGAAAAAGCCGATGGCTTCCAGCCAACCCTGCCCTGTGCCGCCAGGCAGGCCACTCGCCCACGCCCAGTGGCCGATAATCGGGTAGACCAGCGCGGTCAGCGGTAAAGTAAGGATCAGGTAGCTATTGAAGCGCAACCGCTCTGCCACCGCGCCTGAAACAATCGTTGCGGCCGTTCCGCAGAACAGCGCCTGAAACACCAGAAACAGGGTGACATCGGCGGTGCCGGAAAACGCCAGAAACGCTGGATCGAACCCGGCGAATCCGATGCCTGGCCCAAAGATAATGGCCGCGCCCACAACATGGAAAGACAGAACCGCGATCACGAAATCGGCAAGATTCTTCATGGACACGTTGATACTGTTCTTGGACCGGACAAAGCCCGCCTCAACAAACAAAAATCCGATCTGCATGCCTGCGACAAGAACGCAGGCAATGCCCAGCCATATCTGCAACGCCACAGAGTTCCCCAACCCAAAGGTCTTATTGTTCTCTGTAGCGTATATACGCGGAGGTCTTTACCAAACGGTAAAAGAGCTATTCACCAGACTGATGCGTAGATTCTCAAGAGGATGGAAGCGCGGTTTTCAGCTCCTCCAGCCACACCTCGGCGCTTGCATCGCTGGGCGCGCGCCAGTCCCCTCGCGGTGAAAGAGCACCCATGGAACTGACTTTTGGCCCGTTGGGAAGCGCGCTGCGTTTGAACTGGGAAAAGCCGAAGAACCTGTGCGCGAACTTTTCCAGCCAGCCAGCTATGACGTCCAGATCGTATTCATTCTTGCGCGCTTCGGGAAACTCGTGCGGCCACAGCCCCTCATCGGCTGACTTCCACGCATTCCACGCCAGATAGGCAATCTTGCTGGGCTTTTGCCCATAGCGAATTGTGTGATGCAGGAAGAAGTCGTTCAGTTCGTACGGACCGATCTTTTCTTCGGTGGACTGGATCGCGCCGTCTTCTCCGGCGGGCACCAGTTCCGGCGAGATTTCGGTATCGAGCACCGCGCTCAGAACTTCGCTGCATGCATCGGTGAATTGTTTGGTCTGGATCGTCCAGCGGATCAGGTACTGGATCAGCGTCTTGGGCACGCCTGCGTTCACGCCATAATGGCTCATATGATCGCCCACGCCATAGGTGCACCAGCCCAGCGCCAGTTCGGAAAGGTCGCCAGTACCAACGACAAATCCGCCGTGCTGGCCCGCCAGCCGGAACAGGTAATCTGTACGAAGCCCCGCCTGAACATTCTCGAATGTCACATCGTAAACCGGCTCACCCGCGCTGAAGGGGTGGCCCATATCCTCCAGCATCTGCCGTGCGGCGGGCTTTATATCGATCTCCTCCGCCTCGATCTCCATCGTCTCCATCAGTTTCCAGGCGTTGGATTTGGTGGTGTCGGAGGTGGCAAAGCCGGGCATGGTGTAGCCGCGAATGGTTGTGCGCGGCAGGCCCAGACGGTCACACGCCTTGGCTGCGACGATCAGAGCGTGAGTTGAATCCAGCCCGCCGGAAATTCCGATGACGAGCGATTTGGCGCGGGTCGCAGTGATCCTGCGCATCAGGGCATCAACCTGAATGTTGAACGCTTCGTAGCAGTCTTCATCCAGCGTGATCTGGTTGTTCGGCACAAACGGGAAGCGGCGGATCGGGCGCATCAGGCCGATATCCTCACCGCTTGTTTCGTGATCGAACACGACGCGCCGGAATTCATCCTCTGGCCGCCCGTGTGCTTCGGCTGCGTCGGTAAAGGTCTGGTTGCGCATCCGTTCCAGCGCGATGCGGTCCGTGTCGATATCGACGATGCACAGCTCCGGCTCCAGATCGAAGCGGGTGCTTTGGGCCATCAGCTCGCCCAGCTCGTAAATCACGCCCTGCCCGTCCCATGCGAGATCGGTCGTGCTTTCGCCATGCCCGCTGGCCGAATACGCATAGGCGCAGATGGAGCGCGCGCTCATGGAGCGGCAGTGCAGGTGGCGATCATCCGCGCGCCCGATGGTGATCGGCGATGCAGACAGGTTGCAAAGGATATGCGCGCCAGCCAGCGCCGCCATCGTACCCGGAGGATTGGGCGCCCAGAAATCCTCACAAATCTCTACGCCAAAAGTGAAGGCCTTCTGATGGGCGGAGGCGAAGACCAGATCGGTTCCGAACGGTGCCTCTTCCCCCGCAACGCTGATCCACAGATCCTGACAATCGCGGCCATGCGCGAAATAGCGCTTTTCATAGAATTCGCGATAATTGGGCAGATAGCTTTTGGGGATCACGCCCAGCAATTCGCCTTTCGCGATCACCAGCGCGCAATTGTATATCTTGGAATTGCGCCGCAGCGGCGCTCCGATCACCAGCACCGGCGTCAAATCAGCACTTGCCGCGATCACATCGGCCACGCCCGCTTCAACACGGTCAAGCATGGCCGCCTGCAAATGCAGATCATCAATCGCGTAAGAGGACAGCGTCAGTTCCGGATAGACCAGCAGATCAACGCCGCACTCATGCGCCCGCTTGGCCTCGGAAATAACGCCCTGCGTATTGAACGCCACATCCGCTGGGCGCGAAGCCGGTGTCGAAGTCGCCACGCGCACAAAACCGTGATTGTGCATGTCGAAGAAAGGGTGCGTATTGTCAGCCAAGGCGCATCAGGCTCCTGCCAGTAAGAGTCTGTTGCGCCCTAGCCGCTTACTGCCCCCCGCGCAAAGCTATGCTTTCAGGCAGCACAGCGATTGCTCTTCATCGGTAGCTTGTGAAATTGTCGGGCAGAGGCCACTTGATCACCGCGTCAGGGTCAGACACTTTCACTCCAAGAGGAGACAACTTCAATGGCCGATCCAACCTACACACCGCCCGCCGTCTGGAGCGCCGAGACAACCAGCGGTGGCCGCTTCGCCAATATCAACCGCCCCACCGCCGGAGCGCGCGAGAAACGCGCCCTTCCCGAAGGTGACAATCCCTTCCAGCTCTACAGCCTTGCAACGCCCAATGGCGTGAAGGTGACGGTGATGCTCGAGGAGTTGATCGAAGCCGATCACAAAGGCGCGGAATATGACGCCTACACCGTCAACATCGGCAATGGCGACCAGTTCACCAGTGGCTTTGTCGACGTGAACCCGAATTCGAAGATTCCCGCCCTGCTCGATAAGAGCGGCGATGAACCGTTCCGCGTGTTCGAATCAGGCGCGATCCTTCTTCACCTTGCCGAGAAGTTCGGGGCTTTCCTGCCAACCGATCCCGCAGCGCGCGCAGAGGTGATGAGCTGGGTGTTCTGGCAGGTCGGCACCGGCCCTTTCATCGGCGGCGGATTTGGTCATTTCTATGCCTATGCTCCGGAGAAATACGAATATCCGATCAACCGCTACGCGATGGAAACGAAGCGGATTTTCGACGTCGCGGACAAACGCCTTGCCGAAACGAAATATCTTGGCGGCGATGATTACACGATCGCGGATATCGCAAACTGGCCGTGGCTCGCTCCGTTCGTCTTCGGTACGATCTACAACGAGGCGAAGACCTTCCTGTCGATTGACGAATACACGAATGTCGCGCGCTGGGTGCATGATATTGCCGCCCGCCCTGCGGTGAAGCGCGGGCGCATCGTCAACAAGGCATGGGGCGATGAAAACGAGCAATTGCTTGAACGCCATTCACCCGCCGATTTCAAAGGCAAGAAACTGGATTAAGCGTCAGACATCACATGATTAGGCGGGCGAATGAAAATTAGTGCATTCGCCCCCTTCACATATGCGACAGGCGCGTTATAGAGCGCGCCTTCCTGCTGGGGTGTAGCCAAGTGGTAAGGCATCGGTTTTTGGTACCGACATTCGCAGGTTCGATCCCTGCCACCCCAGCCACTTTCCCGAACAGACCTGAACTCAGCGCCTCGCGCCGCCCGGCACATTGCGATGTCCGTAGGGACAATGGCGACACGCTGAACCGCAGCATTTGCCGCGCTTTAGATGGGCGAGCTGTGTGAACACGACATACCCGGTATCAGGGTCGATATAGGTCTGCTCCCCGCTTTGGCAGGCCTGTTCGTGTAATTCTTCCCATGCGGGCTTTGCACTCACCCTGCCATCACCCGTTTGGCAAGCGCGTTACCGGAAATCCATGCTCCCTCCACGCGCGGGCTGTGCAGGTAATCCCCTGCCATGCCCAGCTTCGCCTCTGCATCGTATCGGGCCGGTTCGCCTTCCACCTTGGAAGGCATGGCATAAAGCCAGCGATGCGCGACCAGATGGATCGGATTGGTAACAGGAGCGCCCATTTGCGAGAAAAACTGGCTGAGAAGAACCTCGGCGGCTTCCTCTTTGGGCAGATCAATAATTTCGCGGCTGCGAGCGGGCGAGGCATGCAGCATCCATGTTTCCGTCCCAGCGCGCTCAGGCTTGGCAGAATTGCGCGCCGCCCACGAGATCGCCGCATCGGGATCGCGCATGCAATCAGCTTCGATCGGCAAACGCTCCTCAAACGCCGCCATGACGGCCCAGCACGGCTCTGATGTGACGCCAGCAGCAATCGCCGCGAATGCAGGAGCAGGCTCTTGCAAAAGGTCGCTCGCCTGTTCTGCTGGAATGCAGACCAGTACAGTGTCGGCAGTCCAGGCTGCATCGCCGCTTTCGAGAGTCCATTGATCACCGCTGCGGCTGACCTTCTCGATCCGCACCCCCCACTGCACAGCACGCCCTGTTTCAGCCAGTGCATCGGCCATCGCGCGGATCGGCCCGTTCATACCCGGAGTGCCAACCCACGCCGTATCGCCGCCCTGCTTTTCTGCCGCTGACCAAGCCGCAACTACGCCCTCATTGGCCCATGCATTCACTGCTTCACGAAACCCTGCGTCACGCGCGGTGAAATATTGCGCGCCATGATCGAAGCTAACGGTCTCTCCGCAAATCTCAGCGCGCCTTGCAGCCATCCGGCCACCCGGCCCGCGTCCTTTGTCAAAGACGCGCACGTCATGGCCTGCGGATTGAAGTGCGGTCGCACAGGCAAGCCCTGCCATGCCAGCGCCGACGATTGCGATTGAACTGTGTGAGGTATCCATGCAGCGTCTAATGCGCAGACCCGTTCAGAGTTTCAAGCCGCAGTGAAACCTGCGCTTTTATGGGGCCATTCGCGGTGGTTTTGCCTCTGCCAGTATCAGCGAAAACCGGTCCTCACTATCCAGCCAGCGCATCTCCGGTTCCCAGCCGCCAGCCAGCAGCAGCATGTTGGCGGTCCGCCTGCTGAATTTGTGACTGTTTTCGGTGTGGATGCTCTCCCCCTTGGCCATGGCGAAATTCTTGCCCGCCACTGTGAAGACCATAGCGCGCGTAGCTACAAGGTGCATCTCTATGCGCGAATGTTCGTCATTCCAGCGCGCCTCATGAACCAGCGCATCGACAGGGATATCGCCCTTCAGCTCCGCATTGATCCGCCGCGCCAGATTGAGATTGAATTCCCCCGTCACGCCCGCGGCATCATCATAGGCGGCAAGCAGCACGTCTTCATCTTTGATCAGGTCCATCCCGATCAACAGCTTGGCCCCTTCGCCTAGCGTTTCACGCATGTTGCGCAGCAGGTCGACAGCACTTCTGGCCACCATATTGCCGATCGTCGAACCGGGGAAAAATCCGAGCTTTGGCATCTGCGCGATCTGTTGCGGCAGCTCCACCCGCCGCATGAAGTCGGCTTCCACCGGATAGACCGGCAGGCCGGGAAACTTCTGCCCCAGTTCCTGTGCCGATGCGCGCAGAAAATCGCCGCTAATATCCAGCGGGACATAGGCAGCCGGATCAATCGCTTTGAGCAGCAGCGGCGTTTTCACTGAAGAGCCGGAGCCAAATTCCACCACCGCGCGATCTTCGCCGATACGCTTTACAAAATCGCGGCCACGCGCTTCCAGAATCTCCGTTTCTGCGCGGGTGGGATAGTATTCCGGCAGTTGGGTGATGTCTTCGAACAATTGCGATCCGGCATCATCATACAACCAGCGCGCAGGCACAGCCTTTTGCGGCTGGGAAAGACCATCCAGAACATCGGCGCGAAAGGCGGTATCAACGCCGTCTTCGTCACGCTCAACCAGTGCCAGTCCTTCGTGTGCGGGCATGATCTAGATGTCCTTTGCAAGTCGCAGGCCGGTGAACTGCCAGCGCTGATGGGGGTAAAAGAAATTGCGATACGAAGCGCGCGAATGCCCGCGAACGGTGGCGCAGCTGGCCCCCTTCAAAACGCTCTGCCCGCTCATGAACTTGCCGTTATATTCGCCCACAGCCCCAGCTGGCGGCGTGAAGCGAGGATACGGCAAATAGGCGCTGGAGGTGAACTGCCAGACATCACCAAACAATCCCGCGCCGCCTGAAGGAAGAGGCGCTGCGGCTTCGTCCAGCTGGTTGCCAGCGGCAGCATCATGAGGACAGGCGCTGCCTTCCGCATCCTGACCGCGCGCAACGGCCTCCCATTCAAATTCGGTCGGCAATCTCGCCCCCGCCCAGCTCGCAAAAGCATCCGCTTCATAGTGGGAAATATGGGCAACCGGCGCCGCAGGATCGCGGTCCTGCCAGCCCTGATGGGTGAAGTGTTCGCCATCGCGCCAGTAGAGCGGAGCCGCGATACTGTCCGCCTGCACCCATGCCCAGCCATCGGCCAGCCACAAGCTTGCAGTCGAATAACCACCATCCGCGATGAAGGCGTCCCAATCGGCGTTGGTGACCAGACGATCCGCGATGGCAAATGGTTCAAGCAGGACACGGTGCCGCGGGCCTTCATTATCGAAGCCAAAGCCATTCCCGTCATGCCCGACCAAGGCGATGCCGCCCGGGTGGGAGTACCATCCAGCGCTGCCATCCACCGCATTTGCCTGCTTCGGCCGGCCATCCCACATGGCAGGGCCGGTCGGGTTCTGGAACAGCGCGTGTTTGATATCGGTCAGCAGCAGTTCGATATGCTGCTGTTCATGCGCGATGCCCAGTTCGATAAGGTCGCGCAGAGCCGGATCCGCGATCAGACCCTGCATCGCATCATCCACCACGGCCCGCCATTCGAGAATCTCGGTCACGTCGGGCCGCGACAACATCCCGCGCCGGGCGCGCGCATGGCGTTCGCCTTCGGCTTCGTAATAGGAGTTGAAAAGGTAGGGATAGCTTTCGTCAAAGCGCTGATATCCCGCCAGATGATCGCGCAGCAGGAATGTTTCCCAAAACCATGTCGTATGCGCCAGATGCCACTTGGCGGGGCTGGCATCTTCCATTGACTGGATCGTCGCATCCGCTTCCGACAAGGAAGCCACCAATGCTTCGCTTAAACCTCGCGTCGCGCGATAGCGTTGCTCCAGCGATGTGGCGGCTGAGAAGGCGGTTTTCGGCTCTTGTGCCGGCATGGAGTGACGGGTTCCCATTTGCGTGTGCCAAGAACATGGCGCAAATGCGTGACAATTGAAAGGCATAGCGCCTGATAATTGTCACCTTGAATTGTCACCTCTCCGTGTCCGAATGGACTTACGACAGCGCAAACAACCCGATCAGGCGGCGACCTGCACAAGGTTACGTCCTGCATGTTTGGCATCATACAATGCAGCATCTGCGCGAGAGAATATCGTTAGCGACGTATCGCTTGGCTCCAACACCGCAAGCCCCGCGCTGACTGTTACGCCCGGCACTGCCCCGACAGCGCTTTTGTGCGAGACGACCGCCCGCAACCGTTCGGCGAGAGCTTCTGCCTGCGGCCCGTTTACGCCCGGAATTATCCAGACAAATTCCTCGCCACCAATGCGCCCGACAAGATCGCCATCGCGCGCCTGACCATGCGCCAGCTCTGCCACCCGCTGCAATACCCTGTCCCCTTCAGGGTGGCCGTAAGTGTCGTTCACGCTCTTGAAGTGATCAATGTCGAATAGAATCAGAACCAGGGGCTCGTCTGATGTTCTTGAGCTGAGGATCATCCGATCCAGTTCGCACATCACCCGCCGCCTGTTTGCAAGGCCCGTCAACGGGTCTGTCTCCGCCAATTCGCGCGCCCGGCGTGCTTCGATCATTGCAGCCTCGCGAGAGGTTTCCAGCGCACGTTCCCGACTGACCTGATCGGTCACATCGCGAACCACGGCGACGACACGGTCAACTGCGCCGCCTTGCGAATGCAAATTGCACCCCTGCACGCTCAACAATCGAGGCAATCCTTCAAAGCCGTGGATTTCGTATTGGAGCGCAAAAGGCAACCGTTCGCCGCTGCGCTCCATAACATCACCGATCAGGTCAATATCGTTTGCGAACAATAGCGTTTCGGCATCGCCCGCAACGAATTCCTCATCATGATCAACGCCGAACAGCCTGCGCATCCCGTCAGACCAGAACTGCCGGCCCGTTTTTGGATCGTACTGCCAGACGCCGAGGTCCGCGATATTTTCCGCCATGCGCACAGTGCGCAGCAATTCCTCCATGCTCTCGGCATGATGGCGGGACTTGCGGGCCGATTGCCGCAGCTTGCGCCGCGTGCCTACTACGCCTGAAACGGCAGCTGCCGCGACGACAGCCAGCGCCAGTACGAAAGAAAGGAGCAAATCAGTGCCAATCGCCTCACCCATGGCGATCTGCGCACGCGGCTGTACCATTGCCACAAAGGCGAGTGGCGCAACACCTGCTGCCTCAATAAAGTCTGTGCCCAGCAAAAGCATGAGGGCGCATTACTGCCAAACCCTCACGGCCTTACCCACCGGCGGATCAGTGATGTTACCTAACCTGCGTTATCACACAGATTTCAGGCCGCATCTGCCTGTCTTTCAAGCACTTCATCATTCAGCATCTCTGCCAGCAGAAATGCCAGTTCAAGCGACTGTTCGGCATTCAGGCGCGGGTCGCAATGCGTGCGATAGCGATCGCCCAACGCCTGATCGGTAATCTCGACCGCGCCGCCTGTGCACTCTGTCACGTCCTGCCCGGTCATTTCGATGTGGATGCCGCCCGGATGCGTGCCCTCTGCACGATGCACCGCGAAAAAGCCCTTCACTTCCGACAGGATACGCTCGAACGGGCGCGTCTTAAAGCCGCTGTCCGATTTCACGACATTGCCGTGCATCGGATCACAGCTCCAAACAACCGGATGGCCTTCGCGCTGGACCGCGCGGACAAGCTTTGGCAGGCCGTCTTCGACCTTGTCGTGTCCATAGCGGCTGATGAGCGTAATGCGACCAGCCTCACGCGACGGGTTAAGCTCGTCCAGCAGACGCAGCAGCGCGTCAGGTTCAAGGCTGGGGCCGCATTTCATGCCAAGCGGGTTACCGATGCCGCGCGCAAATTCGATATGCGCACTGCCGTCAAAGCGGGTGCGGTCACCGATCCACAGCATGTGCGCGCTCGTCGCATACCATTCACCCGTCAGGGAATCCTGCCGGGTCAGCGCCTGTTCGTAAGGCAGCAGCAGGCCTTCGTGGCTGGTGTAGAAATCGGTGCCTTTAAGCTGCGGGACCGTCGCGGGATCAATGCCGCACGCTTCCATGAAATCGAGCGCTTCACCGATGCGGTCAGCCGTCGCAGCGAACTTTTCGGTCCACGGCGTGCGGCCCATGAATTCAAGCGTCCACTGGTGGACCTGACGCAGGTTCGCATACCCGCCACCGGCAAAGGCGCGCAGCAGGTTCAGCGTGGATGCCGCCTGCGAATAGGCGCGGACCATCCGGCCCGGATCGTTGCGACGGGTTGCCGGATCGAATTCGATGCCGTTGATATTGTCACCGAAATAGCTCGGCAGAGTGACATCGCCCTTCGTCTCTGTGGCAGAGGAGCGCGGCTTTGCGAACTGGCCAGCCATCCGGCCCACCTTCACCACTGGCCGCTTGCTGGCGAAT
Organism: Pseudomonadota bacterium; assembly: GCA_034211135.1. Lineage (GTDB taxonomy): Bacteria > Pseudomonadota > Alphaproteobacteria > Sphingomonadales > Sphingomonadaceae > Erythrobacter. The sequence continues at coordinate 8,469 of JAXHVK010000036.1, read as the reverse complement.
GTCATCACGACAGCCATCTGCAACAGCACACGGAAGGTATCGCGGATATTGTTCGGGTGGAATTCCGCGAAGCTTTCAGCACAGTCCCCGCCTTGTAGCAGGAATGCCTTGCCCTGCGCCACTTCGGCAAGGTCCGCTTTCAGCGCACGCGCTTCCCCTGCAAAAACCAGCGGCGGGCTTTTCGCAAGCGTCGCCTCTGCCTCGGCAAGTTCCGCTGCATCTTCGTAATGCGGCAGGTGCTTTGCTTCGAAGCTCTTCCAGCTTTCGGGGTCCCAATTGCGTGCCATGTCTAATTCAATCTTCAGTCTGTTTCTGTTTCGGTAGATAGTCGCGGACGCCTTATCACATCTGCGTGCCCTCAGTGCCCCTTTTCGGGCACCAATTTTAGGCGGACGCCGCCGCTACACTCCGATTGTTCTATTTGTAAAGCCACAAAGCGATCTGCGACAATTATATTTCACAAACGCTGTGATCGTTTTGTCCGATTACCGCCCCTGAATTTCAGGCCCCTGCACCGGCACAGCGGCCTGAGAAGCGCCCTGCGCCGCCGGTTCTAGCGGAGCAACGCCTGTCAGTTCCTGCCCTTCCGGCACAATCGCTAGACGCAGCGGTGCGCCTTTGCCGAAATACCGGTCTGCCAGAAATTGCATGATCTGCGGGTTGGTCTGCGAATAATCCTGCAACAGCGGACGCAACAAAGCGACGCGGCGCGGATCGGTGGTCGCCCCTTCGAGGTTGTAGAGCCAGAACAGATTGCCGGTCGATGCCCGGCGGATCAGTTGGCCCAGCGGCTCTGTCACACGGTCCAGTTCGTCCTGCGTCGCCGGATTGGCGGCCAGATCCTTTGCGATGCGATCCGCTTCGGCAAAGAAGACCGGCACAAATTCAGGCTCCAACTGGGCGAGCGCGGTGATCGTGCCGCCGCTGTCAATGTCTGTTGGCCATTTGGAGAAGACCTGCGGCGAATAGCTTGCCCCGGCCTTTTCGCGCAGCGCTTCCAACAGGCGGTTGTTGAACAGCTGTGTCAGGATTTCGATCTGGCGCGATTCGCGCAAAGCCTTGATCCCTCCGCCGGTTTCCCATGCAATGACTGCGGCGGCCTGATTGGCGTCTCCGCGATGCTCAAGAACCGTCGGCAGCGGTGCGCCTTCGGGGAAGCCGGGGACGCGCGCGGCAACTTGCGCGGGGATCGGATCGCGTTTCGGCAGCGCACCGAAAGTCTCGGTCAGCTTGGTGACGACCGCATCCTTGTCAAATTGTCCGAAGACCAGCACTTCGACCGGCCCCTGCTTCAACAGCGGCTCCCACACCTTGCGGAATTGCTCGGGCGTTACTTTTTCCAGTGCATCGCGGTCCGGCGTTGCGAAGCGCGGATCACGGTCTGTCACGAGGTATTTGAGATCCCGGTTCAAAATGCCGCCGGGGCTGGTGGCGTAGGTATTGTACGCCAGCTCCGCCGCCGCTTTGGCGCGGATCACGGGGTCTTTATCCCAGCGCGGATCGCCCAGTTTTGCCGCGAACAGGTAAAGCTGATCCTCAACATCGCTGGATCGGGTCTGCGCGGTGAAAGTGAACACTGCATCGTCGATTGCGAAATCGAAGCCGAGCTTTCGGCCCGTTGCCAGCCGGTCGATTTCATTCTGGCCCAGTTCACCCAGCCCCGAACCAACCAGAGCGGTCTGGCCGATAGCTGCATACACCGCGCTGTCCGCATCGAACGCACGATAGCCCGCGCCAAAACGCACCTTCACCGTGACGCGGCCCGGTTCGGCATTGTTGGACCAGACGAGAGCGCGAACGCCATTGTCGTAATTGATCTGTTCAACTTCCAGCAGGCCCAGCGGCGCGCGCGATTCAATAGTGCCCGCTTTGCCAATGGCTGGCAGATCATCGAACTTGATGCTTTCAGCCGCCAGTCGCGCGCTGGAATCGCTTGCAACCTGTTCGGTAAGCGCAAGGCGCAAAGCCGCCGCGTCTGCCTCTCCGGCTTCCGGCGTGACATAGACCGAACGCACCACATCACCTGCGAACAGGGCCTTGGTATGCTTCAGAACCTCTGCGGGGTTGAGGCGATCCTTCATTCCGCGGAACACGTCCAGCACCACTTCGGGGGCGGCAACCGTTTCGCGAATGTCGACAGCGGTGACGATATTGTCTGCCAGCGCCGATCCCGCCTGCACGCTGCGCTGTTCGACCTGATTGGCGAAGATCACGTCGAACTCTGCCACTTCGCGGTCGATTTCTTCCTGAGTGGGCGGGTTGGCAATCGCATCTGCGATGACGGCGCGCACATCGGAAAGCGCAGAGCGCCAGTCGCCTGTCAGCGGGGCAAAGGTCACAAAGGTCGCGTCGGTCGAACGGGAGATATCGTCCTGATTGACCTGCGCATACAGGAAGCTGCCGCCTCCGCGTGCCCTTGATTCAAGCCTGCGGTTGATGATCGCCTGCGCCACGGAATCGAGCAGCAGGCCTTCGTTATAGACAATCGTATCCTGCACGGGTCGCCACGGACGCATCACGGCATAGGTCAGATTGCGCGGCAGATCGCTTTCAACCTTCACGCCAATCTCCCCGATCGGCCAGCCAGTCCCCGCAGCGGCGACTGTGCCTTCGGGTGCAACGGGATCGCCGAAATCGGGGGCAACACCGGCGGTGCCCTGCCCTTCCCAATCGCCGAACCATTTTTCGACCAGTTCAGCCAGCAACATCGGATCGGCATCGCCGGCGACTACGATCACGGTGTTTTCAGGACGATACCAGCGGCGGTAAAAGTCAGAAACACTTGCACCTGTCGCCGCGCTGAGCGTTTCAACCGTGCCAATCGGGCTGCGCGAGGCGAGCCGCTGACCGGCAAAGAAGGTTTCGCGCGTGAAATTGCCGACCCGTTCCGACGCGCCGCCACGCTCCCGCTTTTCAGCCAGCACAATGGGCAGTTCCGCCTTTACATTGGCGTCATTCAGAACCGGCTCACGGATCATGCCTGAAAGGTATTTGAAGCTCTCTTCCAGCTTTTCCGCATTCGTATCAGGCAGATCCAGCTTGTAAGCGGTGTGCGTAGGGCTTGTTTCAGCATTGGCATCGCTGCCGAATGTCGCGCCAAGGCGCTGCCAGGCGGCAATCGCTTCGGCCTGGCCGAGATATTTGCTTTCGCGAAACAGCAAGTGTTCCAGCAAGTGCGCATAGCCCTGCTCGGAATCGCGCTCATGCAAAGAGCCCGCGTCAATCCGGACGCGAATGGAAACCTGCCCCGGCGGCACGCCATTTTCGCGAACCGCATAGCGCACACCGTTCTGCATCTCGCCAAACAGCCATTCACGATCAACCGGAACATCACTGCCACGATAAAGCCACGGAACCTCGTCCCCCGTCTGCAGCGCTTTGGGCTGCGGAGCGGGCTTTGCCGATGCATCAGCCTCAGCCGCTGGCGCATTCTGTGAATGGGCAGGAAGGGTAAGCGCAAACGGTGCGCAGACGATGGAAAATGCGCAACTGGCGCGGAGAAACAGATTCATACTGGTAGTTATAGGGCCAATATCCATGAAGGGATAGTGAATGCGTCTGTGACAGCGTCACTGACGCCAATCCGCTTGCCGCAGCGGCTTTGCCTCCCTATTTGGAAGGTATGTTTATCGAGACTGAAACAACGCCCAACCCGTCCAGCCTGAAATTTCTGCCCGGACGCACCGTGATGCCTTCAGGCACGCGCGAATTTGCCTCCCCCGAAGCGGCTGAAGCCAGCCCGCTCGCGCAGGCCATTTTCGATACGGGCGAGGCTGTGAATGTCTTTTTCGGTTGGGATTTCGTCACCGTCACCGCCGCCCCCGGCGTCGACTGGAGCGCGCTTAAACCGCAGGTGATCGCGATTCTTCTGGACCATTTCGTATCCGAAGCCCCGCTGTTTGTCGGCGGCAGTGCTGATGGCATCAATGTACCGCCCGAAGATGCGGCGATGGTCGTCGAAGATCGCGCTGAAGACGCGGAGATCATCGCCAATATCAATGAACTGCTCGAAACGCGTGTGCGCCCTGCTGTTGCCGGCGATGGCGGAGATATTGCCTATCGCGGATTTCAGGACGGCGTCGTTTACCTCACCCTGCAAGGCGCCTGCGCCGGTTGCCCGTCCAGCACGGCCACGCTCAAGCACGGAATTGAAAGCCTGCTGAAACATTATGTGCCCGAAGTGGTTGAAGTCAGAGCCGCCTGATTTTCCAAACTTTCTTCAAGGGTTTCCATGACACAACAGTTCCACGACACCGTCCTGACCGACGCAGCCCTCGCCCAGCTATTTAACGAGGCACGGACCTATAATGACTGGTTGGACAAGTCTGTTTCCGATGAACAGTGTCACGCTATCTGGAACCTGATGAAGATGGCGCCGACTTCGGCCAATATGCAGCCTGCGCGCATCGTCTGGGTGAAAAGCGAAGAGGCGAAAGCAAAACTGGCGGCCTGCGCGATGGAAGGCAATCAGGACAAGATCAAAGCCGCTCCCGTCACCGCGGTCATCGGCTATGACATCGACTTCCACGAAGAACTGCCGTGGCTATTCCCGCACACCGACGCGAAGAGCTGGTTTGAGAGCGACGAGGAAGGCCGCAAGGAAGGCGCATTTCGTAATTCCTCGCTTCAGGGTGCCTATCTGATCCTCGCTGCACGCGCCATTGGGCTGGATTGCGGCCCGATGTCGGGCTTCGATGCGGACGCCGTAAACGACGCATTCTTCGCGGATCAGCCGCGCCATCGCGTGAATTTCATCTGCTCGGTCGGATATGGAGATCCCGAAAGCATCTTCGAACGCTCTCCGCGACCCGATTTTGAAAAGTTCAATTCGATCGTCTGACTTGCTGTTACGTCCTGCCTGATGCAGGGCGCTAGTCATGCGCACTCTTGCAATAGAAACGGCCAGCGAAGCCTGCTCTGTCTCCTTGTTCGAAGGCGACCAGCGGATCGCGGGCGACCACCAGGTTCTGGGACGTGGTCATGCGGAAGCCTTGCTGCCGATGATCGCAGCCCTTCCCGACAAGGGCAAAGCGCAGCGCATCCTCGTTTCGCTGGGACCGGGCAGTTTTACCGGCGTACGCGTCGGCCTCGCCGCGGCCCGCGCGCTTGGCGTCGCGTGGAAAGCGCAGGTGCTGGGCTACCCGACCATGCACTTGCTTGCAGCCCAGGGCCATGCCGTCGAAGAGCGCGAGATTACCGTCTGCATGAATGGCGGACACGGCGAATGGTTCGTGCAAAACTTTGCCAGCGACGCCAGCGCGATCAACGACGTCCAGTCTTTGACACCCGAACGCGTGGCCGAAACAGGCGCGTACGGAATGATCGTGGGCAACCGGGCTAAGGAATGCGCACAATTACTTGGTGCAGGTTATCAGGCACTTGATATACTTCCAGACGCATCAAGTGTTTACTTGATCAACAAATCCATTCTCACCAGTGACTTGCGCCCCATTTACGGCCGCGCGCCCGATGCGAAGCCACAGACAGCAACGGCGCGAAAATGACAGTCGATACCCATGTCATCGACTGCATCATGCAGGTCATGGAGGCCGCGTTCGACCCCGCCTATGGTGAAGCGTGGAACCGGCGACAGATCAGCGATGCGTTGACCATGCCATCCACCCACGCGCTTGTGATTGGCCCCGATGGCGCTGTGATCGGCGATGGGGATAAGAAACCCGCCGGTTTCGTGCTTTCAAGGCACGCAGCGGGCGAAGAGGAGCTTTTGCTGATTGCCGTTGATCCGGAATATCGGAAAAGTGGTTTGGGCAAGGCTTTGATTGAACTGCTTTTCAACGCAGCTTCCGAGCGCGGTGCAACGCGTATCTATCTGGAAATGCGCAAAGGTAATCCGGCTGTACACCTCTACCGAAAGGTAGGATTTGAACCCATTGGCGAAAGACCTGACTATTATTGTATGAAGGATGGTAGCAGGGTCGACGCTATTACTTTTGGTTGTTCTATTTAGTTGTAAACTTTCCCGACAACTCTCCTATTGTTGAAAAACGCATTTGCATATGCTTGCAATTGCGCCTTTCGTAGTTCATGCAGAGTCCCGATCGGCAAAAAATGTCGGCTAAAAAAACGAGGAACTCATGCAAGAACTGGAAATCGATACAAAGGAGACGTTGATCACTCTAACCAGTGACATCGTCGCAGCTCATGTCAGCAATAATGACGTTACCGTCGATGACGTGCCTAGTCTGATCACGAACGTGTTTAGCGCACTTTCGACCCTCGGTCAGTCGGAAGAAGTGGCAGAAGAACGTCCGGAACCTGCGGTTTCAATCCGCGCATCGGTTAAGCCTGACTATATTGTCTGCCTTGAAGACGGCAAAAAGCTTAAGATGCTCAAGCGCTACCTGCGCACCAATTATGACATGACGCCGGAAGAATACCGCGCACGTTGGAACCTGCCCTCGGATTACCCGATGGTTGCGCCCAACTACGCTGAAAAGCGTCGCGATCTGGCGAAGAAAATCGGCTTGGGACGCAAACCCGGATCTGGCCGCGGTCGTCGCAAAGCCAAATAAGAGCCTTTCGGCGCACATGTGAAAAGCCCCGCTAAAGCCAGATGGTTCTAGCGGGGCTTTTCCATTGCAGAACGCACCATGCCGATGCCCGATACAGCTATCCCCAGCCCCGGCTTGAGCGCAGCGCACGGGAGGGCTAAGACAGCAGCAACCTACACGGCGCAAATCCGGTCATTCACCGGGCCAATCAGCCTCAACCAACTGCTTCGCGGGAGCAATCTTTGAGCCAGAAGATCGATCTTGAACAACTATGCGCGGAAAAAGGCCTGCGCATCACCGAACAGCGGCGCGTTATCGCCAAAGTGCTTTCGGAAAGCGAGGATCATCCCGATGTGGAAATGCTGCACAGCCGCGCCTCTGCCGTGGACCCGAAGATTTCCATCGCAACCGTCTATCGCACCGTTCGTCTTTTCGAAGAGGCCGGTATCCTTGACCGCCACGATTTCGGCGATGGCCGTTCGCGCTACGAACCCGTACCCGAGGCGCATCACGATCACCTGATTGACGTCGAAACCGGAAAGGTCGTCGAATTCGTCGATCCCGAAGTGGAAACCCTGCAACGCCAGATCGCTGAAAAGCTGGGCTATCGTCTCGTGGATCACCGCATGGAATTGTACGGTGTACGCCTATCGCGGGATGAGGACAGCAAATCGTGACCGACATGCCAGCCGCGCCGCCCCATAACGAAGGTAAGGAATGGGAAAAGCGGGTCGCCGCTGCACGGGGTGAAACCACTCCGATTTCCTTTGCAGGATGGATGCGCATCACAGTGCGCGCACTCGGGCTTTTGGGCCTACTGCTGGTCTTTGTGCCGCTGCACTATGCCTATCGCCTGTTCGTGTACGGTTCCCCCTTCCCCATGTTGTTTCTGCGCTATGCCGCGCGGGTGTGCGGGGCGAAGGTTACCACCACAGGCACGCATCTGAAACGGGACGTCTTCTTCGTCGCCAACCACGTTTCCTGGATGGACATCCTGAGTATGGCGGGCTCAAGCGGCACGGCCTTCGTCGCCAAGGCCGAGCTGGCGCAGGCTCCGGTTGTCGGCTGGCTGGCATCGCTGAACCGCACAGTCTTCGTGAAGCGCGAACACCGCATGGGTGTGGCGCAGCAGATCAACCTGTTGAAAGAGGCGCTGGCAGATAACTGGTCTGTCACCGTCTTTCCCGAGGGCACGACAACGGACGGCCAATCACTTCTGCCATTCAAAACCTCGATGCTTTCCGTCCTCGAACCGCCGCCGCCCGGTGTGCTGGTGCAGCCTGTCCTGCTCGATTACGGCCCGATTGCGGAATGGATTGGATGGATTGGCGAGGAAGGCGGCCTGAACAACGCCAAGCGCGTTCTTTCGCGTAAAGGTACCTTCCATTTGCGCCTGCATTATCTGGAGCCGTTCAGCCCCGAAGATTTCAGGGGTCGCAAGGCGATCAGTTCAGAGGCACGCCGCCGGATTGAAGAGGCGCTGTGCGAAACGCTGGGAAAGCCCCTGCGGGAGTTTAGCCACTCGGTCCCCCCGATCCGGTACGAACCTCCCGCCGCCAAAACCGGTAAGGAAAAGCTGCCCGTCGACAGCGAAGCGCCTTAGGGGCCGCTATAGCGCGGCGCGCACCAGCCAATCGTGGAACAACCGCACGGGACGCATTTCCAGCGCGGTCGGCTTACACACGAACCAATAGCTGTACGGGCTTTCAACCTCGGTGCTGCCCAGATTGGTCAACCGGTTATCAGCACCGCGTTGCAGGTGATCATCGTGCATGATCGCAATGCCCAGCCCCTGCGCCGCAGCCTCCAGCATCAGGGCGCCTGAATCGTAATGGTCGATCGCAGCAGGCTCCATATCCTCAAGCCTGTGCGCCTGTTTCCATGCGCGGAAGTCTAACTTTAACTCTAAAGATCTAAATTTAATCTTATATTTACAAGAGGTACCTCCTGTATTGCC
>JAXHVK010000035.1:0-22720 GCA_034211135.1 Pseudomonadota bacterium | reverse complement strand
GCGATAGCCTGGCTATCGCTCAATGACCGGCAAGACTGTTGCGAAGGCCCGATGGAGCAGGGCGATAGGGTCGTGCTTCCATCCGGTCGCCCGACGTTGGGCCTGATGAGCGGATTGCCGCTGTATTGGCCGCTCGATGCGTCTTTTGATCAGATTGCGCAGGGCTCTTACGATCCTCCATGGTTTCGTGACCGTGTCGAGGCGCATTACGAGCTCATCCCGGTCGATACGCTCTCGCCGATTGCGCCGCTTGTCGAAGGTGGCGAGCAGAGCGACCCTCTCAAGGGGATTGAGCGGCTTGCGATCATTCAGCCGCGCGGGCTTTCGCCGCAGGATAATGTGGCGCTGGATAACTGGGTGAGTGCTGGCGGGCATTTGCTGCTTGCGCTCGATCCCGCACTGACAGGCCATTACGAAGTGCCCATCGGCGATCCAAGGCATCCCAGCGTAACCGCTCTGATCCCGCCGGTCCTCGCCAAATGGGGAATGAAGATAGTCTTTGATGAAGACCAGTCACAGGAGCTTGGCTTTGATGCGGTGATGGGACGCGAATTTCCTGTCCATCTGGCAGGCAAAATCGGCGTTGATGAAACATCATGCGAGGCCTCTGGCCAAGGCGCGATTGTGCGCTGTCCGGTTGGTGAGGGCTATGTTACAGTCATCGCCGATGCGGCCATTTTCGAGCATGCCGAACTGGCCGGACTCAATGGTGAAGTGGTGATCGCTCTAATGGATTATGCGTTTCAGTGATGCGGCGGCCGCTCTCGCTGTCGATTTTGGTTGGGGATCCTTGGGGAATGACCGCAGGATTTGCGCAATTTGGACTCGCAAGTTCGGGGATTTATCGGGATTCGCCCGTATCCAAGCGTATTTTATGGGGATTTTCGGGTTCATCTGGCTGGAAGCCCCCGATTTGGGGTTTGGCGTTAAGGAAGAAAAGTTATTAAAAACAATATGATATAGCGCTTCCCCAGAAATCCCTAATAAAAACCTTTAATCCCGCTCGATTCCCGGATAATACCGGGTTCCATCAAACATGCCTGTGCACCCCGCGTTGATCGATGTGATCGGCGCGAAGCCCCCGCTCGCGCGGGTGGCTGCGGGAAAGCTTTGCCTTGGCTCACGCCTGTTTGGTGCCGGATCGATCAAGGGGACCGATCCGAGGGGAATTGGGATTAAGGGGAAGGGCACGTCGTGTCGGCCTTTGGAGGATATAGCGGACAAGCCTATTCGCCTGCTGGCGATAAGGGCCGCTTTGTCCTGCCTCCCGAATTCCGCAACGCGATCAAGGAAAGCTCTGACGGGGCCAAGACCCTGTGCATCGCGCGCCATCACGAATGGAACTGCCTTGTAGGCTTCGGCCTCGGCTACGAAGCCCAGCTGGAAGACCAGCTCGCACACGAAGAAGAAATGGCGGTTCGCAGCGGCAAGCCCTTTGATCGTGACCGCCGCCGCCTCAGTCTGTTCAGCTATCGCAAGGTTCCTTTCGACGACAGCGGGCGCTTCATCATGCCCGGCGCTCTGGTAAAGCGGGCGAATATCCAGTCCGGACTGTTCTTTAACGGGATGGGCAAGTTCTTCACCATCTGGTCGCCCGAGCAACTCGAAGCGGAAGGCGCGGATTTCGAAGACCTGCTGATGGATTGCGAAGACGCAATCGTCGAAGCGGAAGCCAAATCACGGAAGCGCAAATCATGACCGGCGCTCCGCATATTCCCGTCCTGCTTGATGAAGTGGTGGCCGCGCTTTCGCCTGCGCCCGGCATGTCGATAGTCGACGGAACATTTGGTGCAGGCGGCTACAGTGCCGCGCTGCTGGCTGGCGGCGCGCGTGTTTACGCGTTTGACCGTGATCCTACTGCGATTGAGGCCGGGGCGCAGATGGTCGCTCGCCATGACGGTGCACTGTCCCTTCACCAGCGGCGCTTTTCTGAGATGGCGGACGAGTTGACGGCTCTTGGCGTGACGCCGGTTGATGCGGTGGTGATGGATATCGGCGTGTCATCCATGCAGCTTGATCAGGGTGAGCGCGGGTTCTCCTTCCAACAGGACGGGCCGCTGGATATGCGCATGGGCGAGGGCGGTGAAAGCGCCGCTGATTTCCTCAACACCGCGGATGAAGCGGCGATTGCCGATGTGCTCTATCACTATGGCGAAGAGCGCCAGTCGCGCCGCGTTGCGCGCGCCATCGTTGCAGCGCGCCCGCTAGAGACGACAGGCGATCTGGCCCGCGTCGTGCGCCGTGCGCTGGGCCACAAACCCCATGACAAGAAAGATCCGGCAACCCGCAGTTTTCAGGCGGTACGCATTCATGTGAATGACGAACTGGGGGAACTGCGCGCTGGCCTGTGTGCAGCAGAGGCTTTGCTGCGCGAAGGCGGCGTGCTGGCCGTTGTCAGTTTTCACAGCCTTGAAGACCGCATCGTGAAGCGCTTCTTCAAAGAGGCGAGCGGAGCAGGGCGCGCTGTATCCCGTCATCTGCCCGGAGAAATTCCCGGCCCTGATCCGGTCTTTACCAAGGTGTCCAAAGCGATCCGACCAAGCGCCGAAGAGATTGAGCGCAACCCGAGATCGCGCTCCTCAATCCTGCGTTACGCAACTCGAACTTCCGCCCCCGCCCGACCCCTGACCGAAGGAATGCTGCCATGACGTTGACTGGTTCACGCCTGCGCCAGATCGGTTGGAGTGCGATGCTGGGCTTTTGTCTGGCCGGTTTCATCGTACTCAGCCTGACGGTGCACGCTGTTCGCAATGAAGTTGTCCTTGCCGAGCGTGAGATTATCGAACTGAAACAGGCAAAGCAGCGGCTGGAAACCGAATTTCAGGCTCGCGCAAGCCAGCATCAGCTCGCCAAATGGAACCGTGTGGACCTTGGCTATAAGGCGCCGCGTGCTGACCAGTATCTCGACACGCGAAAGGATCTGGCTGCATTGGGCGTGCCGCTTGCGCCGGATGCGCCTTCGCCCGTGCGGGTTGCGCGTGCAGAAACGGGCGAGAATGGGGAAATCGCCAAGCTCGCATCGCGCGATATGGTTTCGCCGGTCTCGGGTGAGAAAATCACGCTCGCTGCGGCCAATGCCGAAGAGGACGCAGGCGCTGCCTTTGCCGAAGCATTCGGCGATATCCTGATCGAAGCCTCTCCGATCCGTGAAGCCCGCGCACAGACCGTCAATGCAAGCTTTCCCTCGGAGTCCAATGAATGAGCACCAGCGCATCCAGTCTTGGACCTGCGCAGCCGAGCCTGTTTGACCGGGCGATTGCTCCGGCACCAAAGCCTGCTGAAAAGACGGCTCGTAAACCCGCCCGACGTGCGCTTGCGCCGACCTTGCCGGGGTTCCTGCAGGGCGATGCCGCTCGCAAACCGGCAAAGGCGCGCAGCGGCCGGGTAAAGCTGATGGATTTGCGCCAGCAATGGCTGCTGAGCGCGCGTGCGCGGGTCGTGTTTCTGTTGATGGCATTTGCTGCGCTGGCTCTGGTGGCGCTGGTGCAGATTGCATGGCTGGGCATGTCAGGTGCAAGCCCGTCTTCGCGTCCGACAGCGACCGCTCTGGTACCCGATCGCGGTGAAATCACAGACCGCAACGGAGTTCCATTGGCGCGGGCCTATCCCGCTTACTCGCTGTATTTCTATCCAAAGGCCATGGGCTCGGGCGCTGACGATCCGCTTGTCAAATCACCCGAGGACGTGACGAAGGAACTGCTCGGCATCTTCCCGCACATGAACAAGGAGCGCACCTTGCGCCTGCTCAAGTCAGGTAAGTCGGGCGTCCTGCGGCGTAAGATCCTGCCTGAAGAGGCCAATCAGGTCTGGAGTATCGGGGAACCGTCGGTTCAGACGCCGCGCAGCCCTGATCGCCACTATCCGCAAGGCAAGCTGGCTGCTCACGTTCTGGGCCGTGTACTGGAGAATGATGAAGGCAAGAAGGTCGGTGCCTTCGGGATGGAGCAGGCGCTGGAAGCGCAGCTTTCCGACCCCGTCGCGCGCGCACAACCCGCAGCCCTCTCTATTGATGTGCGCGTACAGGGCGCGCTGGAAGACGAGATGGGTCGCGGCATGCTGGCCTCAGGTGCGAAGGGCGCTGCTGGCATCGTGCTGGATGTTGATACCGGCGAAGTTCTCGCGATGGCATCGCTGCCCGATTTCGATCCCAACCGTATTTCTTTCGAGGACAAGGACAACACCGGCAACCGCGTGTCCTTTCTGACGGGCGAGCTTGGTTCAACGTTCAAGCCGCTGACGGTGGCGGCAGCAATTGATTCGGGTGTTGTGCGTGATCTGCGCAAGAGCTGGAATGCAGCGCCGGTCACGGTCGCGGGCAAGACCTATGAGGATTCCGATTTCAAGGGCGCCAGCCTGAACATTCCTCAGGCGCTCGCCTATTCTTCCAACACTGTCACCATGCGTGTTGCGCGAGAACTGGGTGGGGAACGGCTGCGTCAGGTCATGATTGATCTGGGTATGAACCGTGCGCCCAATATCGAGCTTCAGGCTCGCGGAACGCCCTATTGGCCTTCGGGTAAATGGAGCCCGCAGACGACGATGACGGTAGGCTTTGGTCACGCTTTGACAGTGACGCCTTTGCATCTGGCGAACGCCTACGCCGCGATGGTCAACGGTGGCATCTACCGCGATGCGACGCTGCTTAAGGTAGAGCCGGGGCAGGCCGATCCGGGCCGTAGGGTGTTCAAGGCATCCACCTCGCACCGCATGCGGCAGATGCTGCGCATGGTTGCGATCTATGGCACCGGCAAGGGCGCGAACGCACCCGGTTTTCGTGTGGGCGGAAAAACCGGTACAGCTGAAAAGCTGATCAACGGGCGTTATTCGCAATCCAAGATGCTCACGACCTTTGCATCGGCTTTCCCGATGGATCGCCCGCGTTATGTGGTGGTCGTCACGCTCGATGAACCGACCTTTACCGAAGCGATGCGCGGGCGCACGGCTGCCTTTAACGCTGCGCCGATTGTCGGGAACCTTATCCGCCGCGCTGGGCCAATGCTGGGTGTCCGTCCGGACAATACGCGCGATGTCGATATCAGCGATCTTCAAAACCTGATGGGGAAGGGCGAATGAAGCTGGGTTCTCTGATGGAACGGATCGCGGCGCCTCTGAATGATGCTGCCGATATCACGGTGACGGGCTTTGCAATCGATCACCGCAAGGTCGCGCCCGGAACAGTATTCGGCGCTTTTCGCGGTGCGCGCTTCAATGCAGAGGACTTCATCCCCGCCGCGATTGAAGCAGGCGCTGTGGCCGTTGTTGCGCGTCCGGAAGCTGTGGTCGAAGGGGCCATCCATATCGCGAGCGAAGAGCCGCGCCGCACATTCGCGCTGATGGCGGCGGGCTTCTTCACACCTGCCCCCGAAACAATCGTCGCCGTGACAGGGACGAACGGCAAAACTTCGACAGCCGAAATGACCCGTCAGATCTGGCGCATGTGCGGAGAGCGCGCGGCCAGCATCGGCACGCTTGGCGTGACCACTCCCGATGGCAGTGCCTCGACTGGCCTGACAACGCCGGATATCGTCACTTTCCTGTCGAATATGAGCGGCCTTGCGCGTGAAGGCGTCACCCATGTCGCCTACGAGGCGTCGAGCCACGGCCTCTCCCAATACCGCAATGAAGGTCTGCACGTATCTGCTGGTGCCTTTACCAATTTCAGCCGCGATCACCTCGACTATCACGGCACGATGGAAGAATACTTCGAAGCCAAGATGCGCCTGTTCACGCAGGTTTTGGGTGAGGGCGCGCCTGCCGTCATCCATGCGGGATCGGACGGTTCCGATTGGACGCAAAAGGCGATTGCCACCGCACAAGAGCGGGGTCTGGATGTACGCACAGTCGGCGAAAGCGGCAGTTTCCTCAAACTGACTGCACGCGAAGCCACCCAATTGGGGCAGACGCTGACAATCGAGCATGCGGGCGAAACCAGACAGGTGAAGCTCCCGCTGATCGGTGAGTATCAGGCCGCCAACGCGCTGGTTTCAGCGGGTCTAGCTTTGTCGACTGGTGCGTCTGCTTCGCAAGTGTTCGATGCTGTGTCACGGCTTCAGCCTGTGCGGGGGCGGCTGGAACGCGCATGTCTTACGCCGCTTGGCGCTCCGGTTTATGTCGATTACGCGCATACGCCCGACGCTCTCGATGCAGCCATTTGCGCGCTTCGCCCGCATGTCGATGAAAGCACGGCGGGCAAGCTGGTCGTCGTCTTCGGCGCTGGCGGGGATCGCGACACTGGAAAACGCGCTCCGATGGGGCAGGTCGCTGCCACAGCTGCGGAAATCGTCATAGTGACGGATGACAATCCGCGCGGAGAAGATGCACAAGCCATTCGGGCACAGATCATCAGCGGTGCGACCGATGCCGAGGGCGCGGCCACAGTGCGCGAAGTGCCCGGACGGCGCGACGCAATCAGCGCTGCGATCGCCGCTGCGGGCGAAAACGACATTATCCTCATCGCCGGAAAAGGGCATGAGCAGGGACAGATCATAGGTTCGGGAGAAAACATGCAAGTCTTGCCATTCGACGATGTCGAGGTTGCACGCGAATGCGCGGCCGCTTTAGCCAAAGGAATGTCTGCATGAGCGTTCTCGCCGCAAAACAGCACCCGATGCTGCGCGCCTGGCCTGTCGCAGCACGCGATACGCTGCCGCTTGCCCTTTGGAGCTCTGCCGAAATCGCCGAGGCTACTGGTGGCACCGCCAGTCAGGACTTTCAGGCGTCGGGCGTTGAAATGGACAGCCGCGATGTGAAGCCCGGCGATCTGTTCGTCGCGTTAAAGGGGGAGGCGATGGACGGGCATCGTTTCCTGCCGATGGCTTTTGAAAAAGGCGCTGTCGCAGCGATTGTAGACCGGCCGGTCGACTATCCGCACATCCTTGTCAAAGACACCACCGCCGCCCTGCATGCTCTCGCTCATGCCGCGCGCGAACGGTCGCAGGCGGTCCGTATCGGCGTGACCGGATCAGTTGGCAAAACGGGCGTAAAAGAGGCGATCTTCAACAGCCTGGACCGCGCAAGTCGCGGCGGCTCGCACCGTTCGGTGCGGTCATACAACAATCACGTTGGCGTGCCGCTCAGCCTCGCGCGTTTGCCTGCCCGAGCGCGCTTTGGCGTCTTTGAAATGGGCATGAACCACGAAGGCGAAATTGCCCCGCTGGCGGACCATGTGCGCCCGCATGTTGCCGTGATCACCACAATCGCGCCCGCTCACATCGAAAACCTCGGCAGTATCGAAGCGATTGCCGACGAGAAATCCCAGATATTCACGGGGCTGATGCCGGGGGGAACGGCTGTGATCCCTGCTGACTTGCCGGAAACAGAACGCATGATCGGCCATGCAAACGCGCTGGGCGTGACTGTTGTGACATTCGGGCGCAGTCCCGATGCCGATGTGCGGCTTCTGGATGCGATCCCCAATACGCAGGGTGGCTCGCTGATAACGGCCGATATGGGCGATCAACGCGTATGCTATTCCATTGCCGAGCCCGGAGAGCACTGGATCGCCAATTCACTGGCGGTGATGGCAGCGGTGCGTGCAGCGGGCGGCGATTTGGCTGCTGCAGGGCTTGCGCTGGCGGAGATGGGCGGTCTGAAAGGGCGCGGCGCGCGTCATTCGATCGAAGTATCAGGCGGCAAGGCTCTCATCATTGATGAAAGCTACAATGCCAATCCTGCCTCAATGCGTGCGACATTGCGTTCGTTGGGTCAAACGCCTGCGCACCGGCGAATTGCCGTCCTTGGCAGCATGAAGGAACTGGGAGACTTTTCCGAGCGTTTCCACGCCCAGCTTTCGCAGCCGATTACCGATGCAAAGATCGATCATGTGATCCTTGTTGGCGATGAAATGGCGGCGCTGGCTGCGATACTGGGGAAAGCCCCTATGCGTTCGCTTGGCAACGCTATCAGCTTCGCGCATTGCAATGGGCCAGACGAGGCGATTGCCGCGCTTGAAAGCTTCTCCCTGACGCATGGTGATGCCGTGCTGGTGAAAGGTTCGAACTCGGTCGGTCTCGGCAAGCTGGTGACACATTTTACAAGCGCCGCCGGATAAGGCGCGCAAGGGACCTCCTGAATGCTCTATCTTCTCGCGGAATGGCTGGAATTTGAAGGCATCTTCAATCTGGTGCGCTACCAGACTTTCCGCAGTGGCGCGACGCTTCTGACGGCGCTGTTTATCGGCCTGATGATCGGACCGCGTTTCATCAATCTTCTGCGCGTGCGTCAGGGCAAAGGGCAGCCGATCCGCCTTGACGGACCCGAAACCCACCAGAAAAAGGTTGGCACGCCGACAATGGGCGGGCTGATGATCCTGATCGCGCTGACCCTTTCGCTGCTGATCTGGATGGACCCGCGCAGCCCGTTTGTCTGGGCCTGTCTGGCTGTTACGATCGGTTTTGGCCTCATCGGTTTTCTTGATGATTATGACAAGGTCACCAAGAACTCCCACCACGGCGTTTCCGGCAAGGTCCGGCTCGCGATGGAATTCGCGGTTGCAGGTGTGGCGAGTTATATAATCGTCAGCCAGATCAGCACCGATCTGTATGTGCCGTTCTTTTCCGATGTGTCGATCCCGCTTGGCCCGGCCTATTATGTCTTTGCCGCCTTCGTCATGGTGGGTGCAGGCAATGCAGTGAACCTCACGGATGGGCTGGATGGTCTGGCTATCATGCCAGTTATCATTGCGAGCGGTACATTTGCGATAATCGCCTATCTTTGCGGGCGGGCAGACTTTTCCGAATATCTCGGCATCCCGCACGTGCCGGGCGCTGGTGAACTAGCGATTTTCTGCGCGGCGATCATGGGCGGCGGTCTTGCATTTCTGTGGTTCAACGCCCCTCCTGCGGCGGTGTTCATGGGGGATACCGGCAGCCTCGCGCTGGGCGGTGCCCTTGGTGCAATTGCCGTGGCATCGCATCACGAAGTTGTGCTGGCTATTGTTGGCGGCTTGTTCGTTGCTGAGGCATTGAGTGTCATCATCCAGGTTTTCTGGTTCAAGCGCACCGGCAAGCGCGTGTTCCGTATGGCGCCGATCCACCACCATTTTGAACAATTAGGTTGGAGCGAGAGCAAGGTCGTGATCCGGTTCTGGATCATCGCCATCATCCTTGCACTGATCGGATTGGCGACACTTAAGCTGAGATGATTACGAGCCAAGCCTTCGCCGGAAAACGCTATGCGGTGCTGGGCCTCGCCCGCTCCGGTGCGGCGGCGGCAGAGGCGCTGTTGGCAAGTGGTGCCCACGTCACAGCGTGGGACCGGCAGGATGTCGCGCGCGCTCCGTTTGAGGGGCGCTGCGAGATTGCAGACCCGCTCGAGATTGACCTGACAGGTTTTGATGGTGTGGTGGTTTCGCCCGGCGTGCCGTTAAACACTCACCCGATTACTGGCCATGCGGCCCAGTTCGGCGTGCGCGTTATCGGCGATATTGAACTGTTCGCGCAGGCGCGCGCGGATCTGCCCGCGCACAGGGTTGTCGCTGTCACGGGGACGAACGGCAAATCGACGACAGTCGCGTTGGTGCACCACATCCTGCAAAAGGCCGGCCTGCCAAGTGTGCTGGGCGGCAATATCGGCGAACCGATCCTCGCGCAGCAGCCGCTTACCCCGAATGATCAAGGGGCAGGGATCTATGTACTTGAGCTTTCGAGCTTCCAGATCGACATCACATATACCCTTGATTGCGAAGTCGCTGCGCTAACCAATATCACGCCCGATCACCTCGATCGCTATGCTGGTTTTGACGAATATGCAGCGTCTAAAGCGCGCCTGTTTGGCATGCAGTCGCCGGATACTCTGGTGGTGTTCGGATCAGTGGCCGCGCCATCGGACGGCGTGCTCTCCGCCGAACAACGCCGCCGCGCTGAAGGGCGCGCATTCGCCGCAGATCTGACCAGCCTCGCACCCATACAGCATGAATGGCCCACGCTTCAGGGACCGCACAATCTCCAGAACGTCGCGATTGCGGTCGCGATTGTGGAGGAGTTGGGCGTCACGCCAGCGCAATGGCGTGACGCGCTGAAGAGTTTTCGCAATCTCCCGCACCGAATGGAATTCGTGTGTGAGGAAGATGGCGTCACTTACATCAATGATAGCAAGGCGACGAACACAGCGTCGACCGCGCCTGCGCTGGCTGCATATCCGCCGGCTGAGGGCGGGCCGCGTGTGCACTGGATTGTCGGCGGGCTTGCGAAGGAAGACGGGCTTGGCGAATGCGCCGGGCATCTTGGCAACATCGCTGCGGCCTACACTGTCGGAGAGGCGGGCCCGCGCTTTGCGGAGCTTTTGACCGGAGCGGTTCCGAAAGTGGAGCGGTGCGAGCTTGTTTCAGAGGCGGTGCGGCGCGCCCAATTGGCGGCCAGAGCGGGCGATGTTGTCCTCTTCTCTCCGGCCTGCGCCAGCTACGACCAGTTTCGCGATTACGAGAAGCGCGGAGAGCACTTCCGCCAATTGGTCGATGTCATGGCCGATTGCGACGATGACGATGAAGACCCGCTAAAGGATAAGGCTCAATGAACGGCGCGCGATCCACACCTTATGGACATGCGGGAATGGGCGGTCATGCCGGCGCCTTTCATGCGCCGGTGCCGATCAGGCGCGGCTGGCGCGAAGCGGTGCGCGTGTGGTGGAGCGAGGTAGATCGCGTCATGCTGCTGTTGATTGTGTTGCTGATGGCGGTCGGCGTCATAGCGGTGCTTGCCGCGTCACCTGCGAGCGCGGATGACCTTTCTACCGACGAAGTGACGATTGACCCGTTCTTCCATTTCAAGCGGCACATTGTCTGGCTTTGCGCGGGTTTCATGGGGATGATCACGGTTTCCTTTGCCAGCCGCGATGATGCGCGAAGGCTGGCTATTCTTGTGGCTATCGTGATGTTTTTCGCGCTGTTGCTGGTGCCTTTCATCGGCGCGGAGCGAAAGGGTGCGGTCCGCTGGATCGATTTTCAAGTCATGCTGATGCAGCCGAGCGAGTTTCTGAAGCCCGGCTTTGCGATTGCTCTGGCGTGGATCATGAGCTGGCGTCTGAGAGACCCGAACCTGCCCGTTTACTGGCTGGCGACGGGCATCACGTTGGCGATTGCCGCGCTGCTGATGCTGCAACCCAATCTGGGGGAGACGCTGTTGTTCCTTGGCACGTGGTTCGTGCTGATGTTCCTGTCCGGCATTTCCGTATGGTGGATTGCGGGTATCCTTGGCGCGGGCGGCGTCGGTCTGGGCCTGGTCTATGCCTTCTATGAAAATGGCCGGAACCGCATTGATTCCTTCCTTGGTGGAGGGACGGCTTTCGATCAGGTCGATATGGCGCACAAAACGCTGTTGAACGGGGGCTGGTTCGGCAATGGTCTGTGGCTCGGCAATCGCAAGATGAACCTGCCAGAACCGCACACGGACTATATCTTTTCTGTCATCGGAGAAGAATTCGGCCTGATAATCTGCGCCGCCGTTCTGATCCTGTATCTTGCGATCATCGCGCGGGTGTTGATGCGCCTTTCCACCGAAGACAATCTGTTCGCACTGCTGGCCGGAGCCGGTCTGATCGCGCAGTTTGGCGGGCAGGCTTTCATCAATATGGCCGTGAATCTGAAGCTGGCACCTGCGACGGGTACAACTCTGCCGCTTATCAGCTATGGCGGGTCATCAATGCTGGCAGTGTGCTTCACCCTTGGGCTATTGCTGGCGATTACCCGGCGCAATCCCTATCTTGAGCGTGACGTACCGGGTTGGAAAACCCTTTTGGAGCGCAAGGAGAGCGCGGCATGAACAGCCATAACCCGCAAACGGTGCCGACCGGCGCCAGCCGTCATTATGTTTTGGCGGCAGGTGGAACCGGCGGACATCTGATCCCCGCATTCGCCCTAGCGACGGAGTTGCAGGCGCGTGGGCATCACGTGGCTCTGATCACGGATGAGCGCGGGGCCAACATTCCGGGCAAACCCGACGGGCTGACAGCGCATGTTCTGCCAGCGGGCCGTTTTGGCAAAAACCCGCTCAAATGGCCTGCCGGTATCAGCGCGGTACTGGAAGGACGCCAGATGGCGCTGCGCCTGTTCGAAACGTTTGAACCCAGCGCTGTCATCGGCTTTGGCGGCTACCCCGCTCTGCCTGCTTTGCTGGGCGCACTTGCCGCGAAAATTCCGACAGTGGTGCATGAACAGAACGCGGTTCTTGGCCGCGTGAACCGCTTGCTGGCCGGTCGCGTTGATGCGATTGCAACTTCCTATCCCGAAGTCGAGAGGTTGAAACCGAAGCACGCGGACAAGGTCCATCTTGTCGGCAATCCGGTGCGAGAAGAAGTCCTCGCTTTGCGCGATCAGGACTTTCCCACGCTGACCGATGAAAGCCTGCTGCGTGTTCTGGTAACAGGCGGATCGCAGGGCGCGCGCATCCTATCCGAAGTCGTGCCTGATGGCCTTGCCATGCTGCCGCCGCCGCTGCGCGACAGGCTGCAAATCACGCAGCAATGTCGCCCGGAAGACCTCGATAACGTGCGGACCCGTTACAACGAGCATGACATTCCCGCGGAGCTGGGGACTTATTTTGAGGACATGCACGAAAGGCTTGCCGACACGCATCTGTTTATCGGGCGCGCAGGCGCTTCGACGATCGCGGAACTGACGGCTGTTGGCCGTCCGGCAATCCTGATCCCGCTGCCGATTGCGACCGACGATCATCAGGCGGCAAACACGGCGGAAATTGCCAAGGCGGGCGGAGCGCGAATGATCCGTCAGGATAACTTTGGTCCGAAGGAACTGGCAAAGCAGATACAAGCGATGGCGCAAAAGCCCGAAACGCTTGCCAATGCGGCGCACGGTGCGTGGAATTGTGGCCGCCCCAAAGCAGCGACTGATCTGGCCGACCTTGTCGAAACCATGAGCGGGATTGATCTGATGGATGTGATCCATGTGGGGGAGGCTGCGCCCAAGGCGGCAGAAGCGGCGCCTGCTCCCAAACCGGCAACTCGTGATGCGGCGGAGGAAACGACCGCGAAATGAAGGGCGTCGGAACAGATATTGGCGTAATCCACTTTGTCGGCATTGGCGGCATCGGCATGTCCGGCATTGCCGAGGTGATGCACAATCTCGGCTATACGGTGCAGGGCTCCGACATTGCCGAAGGCGTCAGTGTGGAACGGCTGCGCAAGCGCGGCATCACGGTGCATATCGGCCATACTCAAGAGAACGTCGAAGGCGTCGCCGTGGTCGTAACATCAACCGCAGTGCGCCGGACCAATCCCGAAGTTGCCAGTGCGCTTGAAAACCGTATTCCCGTCGTGCGGCGTGCGGAAATGCTGGCCGAATTGATGCGGCTGAAATCCACCGTCGCGGTCGCCGGTACGCACGGCAAGACGACTACGACAAGCATGATTGCCGCTTTGCTTGATCGCGGGGAGGTCGATCCCACGGTCATCAATGGCGGCATTATCGAGCAATATGGTTCCAACGCGCGTCTGGGCGATAGCGACTGGATGGTTGTCGAAGCTGACGAAAGCGATGGCAGTTTCCTGCGCCTTGACGGCACAATCGCGGTCGTCACCAATATCGATCCTGAACACCTCGATCACTACGGCGATTTCGACGGTGTGAAGAAGGCGTTTCTGGAATTCATCCAGAACGTGCCGTTTTATGGCGCGGCGATCCTTTGCGTTGACCATCCCGAGGTGCAGGCGGTTATCGGCGAAGTCCGTGATCGCAAGGTGGTGACGTATGGCTTCTCGCTTCAGGCCGACATTTGCGGCGTGAACATCCGGCCCAGCGCCGGAGGCAACACATTCGACGTGATGGTCCGCCAGCGCGGAGAGGAAGACCGCCGGATCGAAGGCGTGCATCTGCCCATGCCGGGCCGCCACAACGTCCAGAACGCTCTTGCCGCGATTGCAGTTGCGATCGAGATGGGCTGTTCTGATGAGGTTATCCGCGAAGGCTTTGGCAGTTTTGGCGGGGTGCGCCGCCGGTTCACGAAGGTCGGATCGGTCGATCTGGATGGCGGCTCTGTCGCGATTATTGATGACTATGCCCACCACCCGGTTGAAATCCGCGCTGTTCTCGGCGCCGCCCGCGAAGCGGTATCGGGTACGGAAGGTCGCGTCATCGCCGTTGCGCAGCCGCATCGCTATTCGCGCCTCAGGGATCTGATGGAGGATTTCCAGACCTGCTTCAACGAAGCGGACAGCGTCATCGTTACACCTGTCTACGAAGCAGGCGAAAGCCCGATTGAAGGCGTTGACAGTGCCGCTCTTGTATCCGGCCTCAAATCGCGCGGGCATCGCTCTGCCCAGACAGTGGAAGATCACGCTGGCCTTGCAAAGCTGCTGGCGGGCACAATTGCCGCAGGAGATATCGTGGTTTGCCTCGGCGCGGGGGATATCACTCGTTGGGCCGCTGGATTGGCGGACGCGATTGACTCAGAACGAGGGGCATGAACGACATGGCCCAACCCAACGATGTCTGGAATTATGATGACGGCGCTGCGCCCACCTGCGAGGTGGACGGCGCTGTTAAAGCGCCCGTGCCGCTCGATGGAATTCGTGGCGGCATCACTTGCAAGGCTCCGCTGGCGAAGCTCGTCTGGTTCAAGACGGGCGGAGTAGCGGACTGGCTGTTTGAGCCCGCTGATCTAGACGATCTGAAACTGTTCATGGAAAGGATGGAGGGGAGCCAGCCGGTGATGGCGCTGGGCCTTGGTTCCAACATGATTATCCGTGACGGCGGCGTTCCCGGCGTTGTCGTCAAGCTGGGCAAACCTTTCGCCAAAGCGCAAGTGACCGGCGAATGCGAACTGACCTGCGGGGGCGGGGCCAGCGGCATTCTGGTCGCCTCCACCGCGCGCGATAATGGTATTGCGGGGCTGGAATTCCTGCGCGGTATTCCCGGTACTGTCGGCGGTTTTGTTCGCATGAATGGCGGCGCTTACGGCCGTGAAGTGGCCGATATCCTGATCGACTGCGAAGTTATCCTTGCCGATGGTTCGGCGGTGACTTTGCCAGCGGCTGACCTGCAATACACCTATCGCCATTCGGCCCTGCCAGATGGAGCGGTGGTCGTCTCGGCACGGTTCAGAGGCACGCCCGGCGATCCGGCTGAGATCGGAGCCGAGATGGACCGCATCGCCAAAGCGCGCGAGGAATCGCAGCCCCTGCGTACTAAGACGGGCGGTTCGACTTTCAAGAACCCCGACGGCGGCAGCGCCTGGAAATTTGTGGACGAGGCGGGCTTTCGCGGCTTCACGCACGGCGGCGCCCAAGTGAGTGAAAAGCATACCAATTTCCTCATCAACACCGGCAATGCGACCAGCACCGAAATCGAAGAACTGGGCGAAATGATCCGCGATAAAGTCTTTGCTGAAACGGGCGTGCAGCTCGAGTGGGAAATCCAGCGGGTAGGGCGGCCATGAGCGTCGCATCGACCCACGTCGCCGTCCTGATGGGCGGCTGGGCGAATGAACGCGAAGTCAGCCTCATGTCCGGCAATGGCGTTGCCGATGCGCTGGAGATGAAAGGCTATCGCGTCACTTCCATCGACATGGGCCGCGATGTGGCCGCGCGGATCGCAGAGGCTGCGCCTGATGTTGTGTTCAACGCGCTGCACGGCGTTCCGGGCGAAGATGGCAGTGTCCAGGGTATGCTCGATCTGATGGGTGTCCCCTACACCCATTCCGGCCTTGCCACCTCCGTTATCGCGATTGACAAGCAACTGACCAAACAGGCGCTGACCCCGCATGGTATCCCGATGCCCGGCGGGCGCATTGTCACTCGCGATGAACTATTTGAGCGTGATCCGCTGCCGCGCCCCTATGTGCTTAAGCCGGTAAATGAAGGCTCCAGCGTCGGGGTCGCAATCGTTACCGATGACAGCAATGTCGGCAATCCTATTGCCCGCGATGCGGCTGGCCCGTGGCAGGAATTTGGCGAGCTTCTGGCTGAGCCCTTCATCAAGGGGCGCGAGCTTACGACGGCTGTGATTGATACCGCGGAAGGGCTGAAGGCTCTCGGCGTGACCGAACTGATAATCGAGCACGGCTTCTACGATTACGAGCATAAATATACCGAGGGGCGCACCCAGCATGTCTGTCCGGCGCAGATCCCGCCCGAAATTGCGGCCCTGTGCGAACAATATGCCATCAAGGCGCATGAAGCCTTGGGTTGCCACGGCACCAGCCGGACCGATTTCCGCTGGGATGATGAAGCGGGAGAGGCGGGCTTGTTCGTGCTTGAAACGAACACACAGCCCGGAATGACCCCGCTTAGCCTGGTTCCCGAACAGGCGCGCCATGCCGGCATTGGCTACACCGAACTGGTGCATCTGATCGTTCAGGACGCACTTGCGCGTGCTTCATCGAAAGCCAAAGCGGAGAGCGGCAATGGCTAGGATCAAACGCTCCGAAACCAAAGGCGTGCGCCGCGCTGCCAAAACGCAGAGCCGGGCCGCTGGCGCTCGCAAGGCAAAGGCCAAGACCAGCGGATTCCTCGATGGCGTGATGGGGCTTATCCCCCTTAGTGAAGAGCAATGGGGCAAAGTCTTCAGCCTTGGCATCATCGCGTTTGCCCTTGGCGTAGTTGCCGTCATCGCGAATGCTGCCGGAGTGCCCGCCTTGGCTCGGGCGGAAATGGCGCGGCTGGCGTCCGATGCCGGTTTCGACGTCCGCGCGGTGCGGGTGACGGGAACGCAGCGCATGGATGAAAGCGAAGTCTACGCGCTTGCGCTGGGCGAACAGAACCGTTCCATGCCGCAAGTTGATATCGAGGAGTTGCGCGCAAAGATTATCGAGCTGTCATGGGTGAAAGATGCGCGTGTTTCGCTGCAACTGCCTGATACGCTTGTGATTGATATCGTTGAGCGTGAACCCCATGCGGCGCTGCAACAGCCGGATCATCTGGTCCTGATCGATATTGAAGGCGAGCGGCTTGCCCCTGTTTCGCGGGATGGTGTTGGCGAATTGCTGCTTTTGTCAGGGCCGGGCGCGGATAAGCAGGTGAAGGAACTGGATGCCCTGCTGGCCGCATCGCCGGCTCTCGAAGCGCAGATCGAAGGCGCCGAGTGGATCGGTAACCGCCGCTGGAACCTGCGCTTTGCGAGCGGGCAGGTTCTCGCTTTGCCTGAAGGCAGGCAGCGCGCGACAAAGGCGCTGGTCGACTTTGCCAATCTGGATGGCCAGAACCGCCTGATCGGAGGGAAGGTCGCAACATTCGACATGCGCGATCCGCCGCGCATTTACATGCTTGAACCGGGCCGTGCCGAGCGGATCGAGCTCGCGGCAGGAGGAAGCTGATGCCTTCAAAGCCCATGCGCAAAACGGCAAAACCAGCCGCCAAGCCAGCTGTTGCAAAGGCCCGGCTGGCGCGCACATTTGGTGCTGTGAACATCGGATCGTTCCGTATCTCTGCCATGATTATGGGAGAAACCGAGACAGGTGATCTGCTGGTTCTGGGCTCAGGCCATCGCGCCAGCCAAGGGATCAAACGCGGCTATGTCACGGATATGCGCGCTGCGACCTATGCCATTCGCGATGCGGTGGAGCGAGCGGAGCAGAATGCGCAGACGCCGGTGAATTCGGTCTGGGTTGCGTGCGCGGGTGCGGGGCTGGAAAGCTATGTGTATCCCAGCGATATCGAAATCGGCGGTCGCCGGATCGAGGAAGAAGATATCGAGCAATTGATGCGCGTCGCGCGCGCAGGCGTCCAGCCTGATGGCCGCGAAGTGCTGCACGCGCAGCCGGCGCACTACACGCTTGATGGCGCGCATGGCGTTGCTGACCCGCGCGGACTGCATGCAGAGCGTCTGGGTGTGCATGTTCACGTGACCCTTGCCGATGGTGCTCCGCTCCAAAATCTGAAGGAAGCGGTTCACAACGCGCATCTTAAAGTGACCGACGTCGTCGCAGCGCCGCTGGCGTCTGCATATGCGTGTCTGTCCGAGGAAGAACGCGATCTTGGCGTTGCTCTGGTAGAGATTGGCGCGGATGTGACGAATGTCTCCGTCTTTGCGAGCGGCATGCTGGTTGGTCTGCGCTGTATTGATATGGGCTCCGGCGACATAACAGATGCCATCGCCAGCAGCTTTGGCGTGCGCCGTTTTCAGGCAGAGCGCCTGAAATGTGTGGCGGGATCAGCGATCAGCAGTCCCAGCGACCATCGCGAGATGATTCCGGTGCACGGCCCGAATGATGGCTGGGGTGAAGACCAGTCAGGCCCGCTTGCTCGCGGAGCAGACGAGAAGAACCGTATTGCGAGGGCGGAACTGATTTCAGTCATCACCCAGCGGCTTGGCGATCTGACGACAAAGGTTTCACGCGCGCTTAAAGAACTGGGTTTCAGCGGGGCGGGCGCTGGGCAGGTTGTGCTGACCGGTGGCGGTGCCGAACTGGCTGGCCTGGCGGAATACACGCAAAGCGCTCTGGGTATGCCGGTGCGTATCGGGCGCACGCCGCAGCTGACGGGATTGCCCGAAGCGCATGCAACTCCGGGTTTTTCGACACTGGCCGGTCTTTGCCTCTATGCAGCCGAGGACCCGGCAGATATTCAGGCGCTGGGCGGCCGCTATCAGGAAGTGCGCGGCAGCAGTGGCGGGCTAAATCCCCTTGCCAGTCTGCAGCGCTTGTGGCGGGCTTCGCGTGAATATTTCTAGGGCTTAATCGCCCCGAGATACGAATTTGCGTTCAACTACGCGGTAAATCGTCACTTTTTGTAAGATTGCCCTATGGTATATGGACCGTAAATGCCCACTGTGGATAAGGGGCAACGCGGTATAAACGACGCATCATGAATGTGTCACAGAAAGAATTAAGCGCGGAGAAGTGCACGTCCCGCGCTCGGAGGAAGAGCTGATGAGCATCAATATTGGACCGGCAGCAAGCGATGATTTGCGCCCCAAGATCACTGTAATTGGTATTGGCGGCGCGGGTGGCAACGCGATTGCCAACATGATCGCCTCGGAAATCGAGGGCGTCGAATTCATCGTCGCAAATACGGATGCGCAGGCTCTCAGCTCGTCTCCCGCTGAAAAGCGCATTCAGCTGGGTCCCGATATTACCAATGGTCTGGGTGCGGGCGCGCGTCCCGAAGTGGGTAAGGCTGCGGCTGAAGAGACCGTTGCCGACATCGAAGAAGCGCTGGAAGGCGTGAACATGGTCTTTATCGCCGCCGGCATGGGCGGCGGCACCGGCACAGGCGCGGCTCCTGTTATTGCCGAGACTGCGCGCAAAATGGGCATTCTTACTGTTGGCGTCGTGACCAAGCCGTTCCTGTTCGAAGGTACACGCCGGATGCGTGCTGCCGAGGCAGGCATTGATGAATTGCAGGGCCATGTCGACACGCTGATCGTCATCCCGAACCAGAATCTGTTCCTGATCGCCAGCCCCGATACCACTTTCAAACAGGCGTTTGAGCTGGCGGACGAAGTGCTGCAGCAGGGCGTTCGTTCCATCACCGATCTGATGGTTATGCCGGGCCTCATCAACCTCGACTTTGCCGATGTTCGCTCTGTCATGAGCGAAATGGGCAAGGCGATGATGGGCACGGGTGAGGGTGAAGGTGAAAACCGCGCCAAGGACGCCGCAGAACAGGCGATTGCAAACCCGCTTCTTGATGGCGTTTCGATGCAGGGCGCGAAAGGCGTCATCATCTCCATCATCGGTGGTGAGGACATGAAGCTGTTCGAAGTGGATGGTGCGGCCAACCATATTCGCGAGCTCGTTGATGAGGATGCCAACATCATCTGGGGTAGCGCGTTCAATCCAGATCTCGAAGGTAAGATCCGTGTGTCCGTTGTGGCGACCGGTATCGAGCCGGATGATGATGGCGCCGCCAAGCCTGTCCCGACCGCCTCGATGGCAAGTGCGCGCGCTCCCAAGCGCCCCGTGCTCGATCTGATGGGCGACGCGGAGGCTCCGTCTGAGCCGGAAGCCGCTGCTCCCGCTCCGGCGGTTGAAGAAGAGCCTCTGACCCTTACGCCTCCGCAAGGTTTCGAGCCAGAGCCGGAGCCGGAGCCCGCCTACGAACCGGAACCGGAACCAGAGCCGGAGCCGCCGGCACCTGAGCCGGTCGCAGAAGAGCCTGCGCCCGTTTCAAAAGCAGCGGCGTTGTTCTCGCATCCGTCAGAAGACGAACCCGAAGAGGAAGAGCCGGCCTCCAAGCCTTTCGACCTGTCTGGAATGCAGGCCGGAGACGACATGGGTGAAGAAGCTGACGACGTTGACGAAATCGTCGATCCGCTCGCCGGTCTTCGCGATGCAGAGGAAGAGCCATTTGATCTCGGCGCGAGCGAGGAAGTCGAGCCGATGCCTCAGCCCGCTGACGATTCCGCTTACGGATCAATGGGCGGCGCTGCCCCTCAGGAAGCGAACTATTCCGAAATCGGAGATGATGACGGTACCACTGGTGGTGACGTCCTGTCGGACGCTGACCGACTTTCCAAAGAGGATAAGCCTGTCGGCAGCAACGCTGGAAAGTCTGCGGCCGCTGGCGCTTCGGGTGGAGGTGCAAGCACTCTGTTCGAACGCATGGCCAATCTGTCCCGCAGTTCTGGGTCCGAAGAGGATGACGATGAAGACGGCGGCGAGGATGACGCCCCTGCATTGAGCATCCCGCGTTTCCTCGGTCGTCAGAACAACCAGTAAACCGTTCATCCGGATCGCTGCTCGGCTCGTCTTTTTGGGCCCGGCCATGTGCTGGACGCGTCCCGCAGAAACGGTAGCCGGTATTCATATGACGATGCGTTTTGGAACTTCGCCGCTGAACATTCTGGCCGCCGGAGCGGGGTTAGCCCTGCTGATCGGCCCTGCGCCGGTGCTGGCTCAAAATTCCACATCGCGAGCAATCGTGCAGCCGCTGCCTTCGAAAGAGGTTCAGCGGCTGAACCGAGCGCTTCTAAGCCTTGCAAAGCGCCCGAAGAGCATGAGCGCATTGCTTGAGGCGGGGGATGCTGCGGTTGCGGTGAATGATCTTGATGCTGCCTTGGGCTTTTATGGGCGGGCAAGAGAGATAGAGCCCGGCAATGCCAAGGTCGCTGCGGGCCTTGCGACTGTATATTTGCGTTCGGGGCGGCCTCTGAGTGCGCTGCCTCTGTTTGACGAGGCCCAGTCCAAAGGCGCAAGCACGGCACGGCTTTATTCGGATCGCGCGCTGGCGCTGGATATGGTTGGTTCGCAGGCGGAAGCACAGGGCCTCTATGCGCGTGCCTTGGAGCGCGACAGTGCAAATGACGAGGCAAAGCGCCGACTGGCTATCAGCTATGCCATTTCCGGCAATTCTGCGGCTTTCGAATCGACTTTGCGCCCTCTTGTCGACAAGCGCGATTTCGCGGCCTTTCGCGCGCGTGCGTTCGGGCTGGCCATAATGGGGGAGCAGGACCGTGCTTCGGCTATCGTCGAAGCGGTCATGCCGCGTGATCTGGCAGGCCGCATCACGCCCTATCTGGAATTCATGCCCAGGCTTACAGCTTCGCAACAGGCGGCTGCGGCCAATATGGGCATATTCCCGAAAGCCGCCGATATCGGCCGGGACACACCCGAAATCGCGGCCTACCAATCGGGCGAGCCCATCCCGCGTCCGGTTGCGGTCGCGAGCGCTCCATCGTCAGCCGACAGCCGTCTGGAACCTGTCGGCAAACCCTTGGGGGAAAACCCTACCGCCGGTGTCCGTGTCGTTGAAGTGAATCGCCCCGTACCTGCGCCTGCTCCCGCTCCTGCGGTTAAACGGCCCGTCAGGCTGACCGATGCGTTTTCCGATCTTCTGGCGAGTTCGCAGACATCGACTGAACCGGCTGCCGGCGCGGTCGATATCGCCTCTATTGAGGTGCCGCGTGAAGTCGCTGCCGCTCCGCCTCCCGAACCCAAAGAACCCGATCATCCGCGCCGTATCTGGGTGCAGCTGGCGACAGGCAAAGACCTTAAGGCGCTGGGTTTTGACTGGCGGCGAATTCGGCGCAAGGCACCTGATCTTCTGAAACCCTTCAAGGCGCACACAGTGCCATGGGGACAGGCGAACAGACTGTTGGCGGGGCCTGTAAGTACAAGCAAGGAAGCGCGCCGTCTTGTGAATGAACTGAGTGAGAAAGGGATCGACACTTTCTCTTACACCAGTCCCGAAGGTACTGAAATTACCCCGTTAAAGTAGTAAAATTTTCCTTTCCACGGCTTTGTATGCACAAGCTTTGAACAAGCGAGACGGCCTTTCCCCAGACACTCCGTCGCCTTGCATTGCCATTTGCCATTGCAAGGGCGCATTGATGCGGAATGCAGCAAACGGCCCCCCGCACATGAAACCGCAAGAGCAGCAATACAGCGCCGATCACGACGCGGCACCGGTAGAGATGCTGGCCGCATTGTTCGAAGCGCGTGGTTGGGGATGCGAAGTTGTCTCCGAGGATGAACTGACCGGAGAAGTGCAGGGTAGCTGGGCCAAGTATCAGCTGCGCGCAATCTGGCGCAGCACCGATAACGTCCTGCAGTTTCTATGCCTGCCCGATATTCGCGTATCGGAAGACAAGCAGCGGCAGGCGTATGAATTGCTCAGCCTGATCAACGAACAGATGTGGCTGGGCCATTTCGACATCTGGTCCAACGGCGACATGCTGTTGTACCGGCATGGCGTGTTGCTGGGTAATGACGGGATGCTTGGTCTGGATCAGGCGCAGGCCCTTGTCGAAACCGCAATCGACGAATGCGACCGGTTTTATCCCGCTTTCCAGTTTGTTTTATGGGGGGATAAGGAACCCAGAGCAGCTTTGGAC
>JAXHVK010000034.1:0-23926 GCA_034211135.1 Pseudomonadota bacterium | reverse complement strand
CAGCGCGCTGAGCCAGCCTAAATCGTTATCCGGCAAAGTTTTCAGGAATTGTGATGGTGAAGGTCGTGCCTTCGCCCGGTGCCGATTCCAGCTCAATCTGCCCCTTGTGATTATCGACGACCTTCTTGACGAGCGCGAGGCCTAGCCCCGCGCTGGGACCGGCGTGTGTCGCGTGCGCGCCGAAACGGGCGAACGGGTTTGCCAGCCGCGCGTCGCTTAATCCTGGCCCCTGATCGGCGACTTTGACCGTGAAAGTATCGCCATTGCAGGTCAGCGACAGCGTTATCGTGGTCTCCGGTTCGGAGTACTTGATCGCGTTGCCAATCAGATTGTCGAACATGCGCGCAATCAGCGACGGGTCGACATGCGCGAAGCACGGATCTTCGGGCAAAAGCTGATCCAGCGTGATCTTCTTGCCTTCTGCGGGGCCGTATGCGCGGTCGCAGGCTTCTTCGATCAGGGCGCCGACATCGCAGTCGACGATTTCAAGGTTCGGGGTTTCCAGCCGCGCCAATTGCACGAAATCATCCGCCAGCTTCAATGTGCGTTCCGCCTGAAGCCGGATGCGGCGCACCGTATCGCGGTTCGCGCCAACGCCGCCGCTTTTCTCTGTCAGACCGACAATCGCGACTTGCGGTGTGCGCATATCGTGGCTGAGGAATTCAAGCATCTGCTTGCGTTCATCATCCAGCCGGCGCAGCTCGCTCACATCGCGAAGGGCGATAATCTGACCCCCGCCCCTTCCAGCGTCCTGCGCTCGGTCCTCATCGTCAGCCACGGCCAGTTCGGCGCGCGCAATCAGGAAGGTGCGGCCATCCGATGTTTCCAACTCTGCCCCGTTGCGGACCTGCCGTGCACCGGCAAACAACATGATCTCGGTAAAGCTTGCCTTGCCGGGCCCTTCCCAGTTGGGGAAAAGCTGCTGCGCACGTTCGTTCAGCATATCGACCTGACCATCGCGATCCAGCACCAGAATGGCATCGGGTGCTGCCTCAATCACTTCGCGAAGGAAGGAGAGCGAACCGCGCACCGTGCTGATCAACCGGCGCAGTTTCTCCACCTGCCGTGTGACATAATCCATCGTCTCGCCGCTGGCAGGCGACTGTTCGTCAGTGATCAGACGCGCGGCCTCCCGATCAAGGTACCGGCTGACATGGCTTAGGCGTCGCCAACTCCACAACGGATAGGCGAGGAGCACCGCGACCATTATCGACCCTGGCGCAAACCACATATTGGCAGTCGTCAGCAGCGTGACAGACACAACCAGTACGAACAGGATCGCAGCGACCGCGCAGATCAGGACATACCGCGGAGGCAGATTCCAGAAGGCCAGAAACAACCCGAACAATAGAGCAACGGCTAATGCGGCCTGCACTGCGTAATCGAGTGGCGTGATGATCGCACCTTGCCGCAGCGCGTTGAGCAGGTTGGCCTGCGTGGCGACACCGCTCATCAAATCGACATTGCCAGCGGCGACAGAGTACCGATCACCCATGCCCGGTGCTGTTGCACCGACAAGCAAAATCTTGTCCTTCAGGAACCCTTGCGGAACCGCATTTGCAAGCACTTCGGCGGCTGAAATACGCGGGAAGCTGTCCTCGTGATGGAACGCGATCAGCGCCTGCTGCTGCCCCTTTGGTACATCGGTGTCCAGCGCATCGACGACACGCATGGCAAGATGCGGATAGCGCCCCTGATCCGTCGCGAGATTGAGATCAAACCGGCGAAGCACGCCGTCCGCATCAGGTTCGGCAACGACATGGCCCACCCCTGCGCTGGCCGAAAGCAGGGCCGGCAAGGGCAAAAGAGGATCGACACCTTCGATTGCGTTCAGGCGCTGCGTAAAGGTGTGCGGCAGGAAGACGGCGCCGGCGCGCTCCATCGCTTCCGCTAAAGAAGCGTCTTCTTGCGTTGTTGTGGGTTCGATAAACAGAATGTCGAGCACAACCAGCCGCGCGCCCGCCTCGTTCGCACGATCCACCAATTGTCCGTGAACAGCTCGCGACCAGGGCCAGGCACCGATTTCGGCAAGGCTGGGATCATCAATGGTGACGATGACAATGTCATCAGCCAGCGGCGCACGCGCCACAGTGCTAACCGTATCGAAAATCTGGTTGTCTATCCGGCCGGTAAGGCCGTTGGCCTGCGAATACAGCGTGCCGCCAATCGCAAGGGCGAGCAACACCGCCCATTCGAGCATCAGGCGCGCAGCGTTCATGATATTCTGGTTTCTTGGCTTGGGCTCAGTTTGCGATGCTCATTTTTTGAGACGGACCCCAGACTTTCAGCAAGCCGTCTTCGCTATCAGGCTGTACGACAGCAACGCGCCACTCATATGCGCCCGCCTCCAGATCAGTCAGCACCACGGCTGTATCTGTAAGCCCCGCTTCATCGACGACCAGTTGATCCGGCTTATCAAGCGGCCAGAACTGGAAGGAATAGGTGACGTCGCCCTCCCCCTCGCCAAGCCATTGGAACAGGTAGCCATCGACCAGATCGGATGCGCCCGCCTCGGCGGAAACGCCAAGCCGTTTGCGACGGAAGGTGGAAGCGATTTCGGATGAGAAACCTTCAACACCCGCAGCGGAGATGGAACGCGCGCGAACGAAGTAATTGCGGTTGGGCAGATCGGTGAATTCAACTTCGCCCGTATCCGTCACAGCGCCGCGCACAATATCGAGAAAACCGCCATCACGCGCAATCTGCACACGGTAAGCGCGGGCATTCACATCGGGTTGGACGCTGAACTTGACCGTTTCGCCCGTCTGGATCGCTGAAGGGTCAGTGATTTCGGGAGCCGGCAACAAAGCCTCCGGCTCAGCAAGGCCATCTGCCCCGCCAGCAATACCGAACCCTGCGCTAGCGGCAACTTCCTGTGATCCCGAAGCAACTGCAACAGCGCCTTCGGTTACTTCGGTGATCGTCCGGTCGCCTTCAGGATCAAACGCCACGCGAAACTCGGTTCCGCGTACCGCCGTCACCGCGCGCGGGGTGCGGATCAGCAGACTATCCTGCCCTTTGAGTTTGGGCGAAGTGATAGAGCCGCGCCCCTTGTCGATCTGGAAATCGACCTCCAGCGTATCGCCCAGCACATAACGCCGGGCGCGCAACAATTTCGCAACCGAATTGGACGGCAGCGAAACGCGGCCTCCGAAACCGGTACTGGTGAACGTGACGAAGCCATCCGGCCTTGTCGTTACAACGTCGTCCACATTCAGGACATCAGCATCCGATACCGGCTGACCATTGCGCAATACGCCGCCGGAAAAGCGGGAAACCTTAAGCTCGACCTTTTCAAACCGCAGCAAAGCGCGCGGGATGCGAAGACGTTTCCCGATCGGGATAGCGCGCGGATTCTTGATCCCGTTGATCCTTTGCACCTGCGCAATCGCCGCCTGATCGGTCAGATACGAACGGGCAATCTCGATGAGGGTATCACCTTTGCGAACCGTGTATTCAACCGGCTTGCCTTGCTGCGCGATGGCAGGCGCGCTGACTGTGCCCAGCAGGCAAGCCGCAGTAATAGCCAGTGTTCGGAACATGTTCGCTCTCCACCATAGTTCGGGCAAAACCTGCCCTTAAAGGCAAAGCTTGCCACGCTTGTGTTGGCCATGCCAGCTTTGCCGGCGGATTTTACAGAAGATTACGTCTTACAAATCCGCCTGAGCCAGCCTGTCACTAGCCGCTATTGCGCAATGCGGTTGCGATAGCGTTGATGGATAGCTGAATGCCCTCCGCGATCCGTTCATCCGTTTCGCCCGCACGGTGGCGACGCAGCAATTCCAGTTGAAGCAGGTTGAGCGGTTCGATGTAAGGCAGACGCAAACGGATCGACGCATCCAGTTTCGGTGCGTTTTCCAGCAGGAAACTTTGCTGCGTCGCACCCAGCAGCGCTTCATGCGTCAGGTTCCAGCCATTCTCGATTTCGGAGAATACGCGTCCTGCCAGTGCCTGATCTTCGACCAGCCCGGAATATTCCCTCGCAATCGCCATGTCGGATTTGGCAAGGACCATCTCCATATTGCCTAGGACATTGCGGAAGAACGGCCATTGCTGCGCCATTGCCTGAAGCAGAGCCTTGTCTTCAAACTCGGACAGGGCCTGCCCCACTCCGAACCAGCCCGGCAGCATGACACGCGCCTGACTCCATGAAAACACCCACGGGATTGCGCGCAGGTCCTCGATCCTGTTCGATGATTTGCGGCTGGCAGGGCGCGAACCGATTTTCAAGGTCGCGATCTCGGCAATCGGCGTCATCTGGCGGAACACATCGACGAAACCGTCCGTGCCGTACACCAGCCCGCGATAGGCCTCGAAAGCGCGGCTTGACAGCGTATCCATCGCGGTTGCGAAACGTTCCTTGTCCGCTTCGGCAATGCCTTCGGGCTCCAGCGTGGCGAGCAATGTCGCGCTAGCCATGGATTCCAGATTGCTGGCAGCCGTTTCAACGCTGCCGAATTTGGCAGCGATCACTTCGCCCTGCTCGGTGATGCGGATACGACCATTGACGGTGCCGCGCGGCTGGCCGCGAATAGCGTCAAAAGCAGAGCCGCCACCGCGCCCGACAGAACCGCCCCGCCCGTGGAACAGCTGCATCGTGACGCCCGCTTCGTCAAAGACCGGGGCCAGTGCGTCACTGGCGCGTGCGAGCATCCAGCTCGACGTGAGATATCCGCCGTCCTTGTTGGAATCCGAATAGCCGATCATCACTTCCTGATGGCCGCGTGCTGTTGTTAGCGCGGCAATTTCAGGCAGGTTGAAGTAAGCGCGCATAACGCCAGGCGCATTCTCAAGGTCGCCAATCGTCTCAAACAGCGGCACCGGCATGATCGGGCAGGTGGGAACATCACCGGGGCGGTAAAGGCCCACTTCGCGCAGAACGATCAGCACTTCGAGAAGGTCGGAAACCGTCTCTGCCATGGACACGACATATTGCGTGATACAATCCGGCCCCAACCGCTCATGCGCGCGCGCTGCCGCGCTGACGATGGCCAGTTCCTTGTCCGTTTCTTCCGAATAATCGGACCACGGCGTGCGCAAAGGACGCGCGCCCTGCAATTCCTCGCGAAGCACCGCAACCCGCCCGTCTTCGTCGAGATCAAGATAGTTTGCTTCCACACCGGCAGCAGAAAGCAGTTCGGCAACCACGCGTTCGTGCACCGCGCTGTTCTGACGCATGTCGAGCGTGGCGAGATGGAAACCAAACGTTTCGACAGCGCGGATCAGACGGCCCAGGGCCCCGCTGGATGCAAGCGTTTCACCGCCCAGTGTTTCCAGAGAGGACGCAATAGCAACCAGATCAGCGCGCAGTTCCGAAGGGCCGGCATAATGCGGCTGCTGCGACAGGGCGGGCCGCGCTGGCGCCTTACCCGTGATTGACTGATATGTCGCCGCGACCCGACCATAAATCGCGATCACCGCGCGGCGATACGGTTCATCCTGACGGTGCGGCGATGTGTCCCCGCTCGCATCGGCGAGTTCGAGGATGGCGGGGTCGATTTCGCCCAGTTCGCTCGAAACGGACAGCTCTGCGCCAAGGTGGTGCAGCGCGTCCATGTAATGGTTCAACACCACTTCCGCCCCGCGACCAAGCGCGTATTCAAGTGAATCGGCTGTCACATAGGGGTTACCGTCGCGGTCTCCGCCGATCCAGCTGCCCAGCCGCAGAAAGCTTTTCGTGCGTGCACCCAGCGCCTCTCCCCAGCGCTGATAAAGGATAGGGAGAACGGGCAGGAAAACATCACGCATGATGTCGAGAGCATTATCGATCTCGTCAGTGACATACAGGCGATCATGGCGCAGCGTGCGCGTGCGCCACAGCAATGCGATCTGACGCAGGATGGCATCGTCAAGATTGTCACCCAGCTTCGAATGCGTCGCACCGCTGTCGCGTTCTTTCATAAGATCCGCGATACGCGAACGGTGGTCGATCACGCTCTTGCGGCGGACTTCGGTCGGGTGTGCGGTCAGAACGGGTACGATCAGCGCCTGATCGAGCAACTCCTGAATGGCCTCTTGCGAGACATCATGCTCTTCCAGTGTCTTGATCGCTGCGGCAAGATCGGCATCCGAAGCCGTCATGACGCCATCGCGATCCTCGGCCAGATTGGCCAGCATCGAAAACAGGCCGAAACCCCGCACAAACGCCAGCGTTTCATCCAGCGTCAGCTCGTCCAGCTCCATATCCACCAGCTCCGCGCCGCGGTGGCGGTTAACGCTGGCCTGACGAATATGCTCGGTGCGTTCATACAGACGTTCCCCGCCATGTGCGCGAATTACATCGCCAAGCAGCTTTCCGAGAAACCGAATATCCGGATTCTGCTGAAGCGGGGGACGAGCGGCCATTGATATCTCCTTAAGGTGTGCAGTTACGGAATGCGCGCTTTACACACCTTGCGTCTAAGGCAAACAAAAAACGGTTTCGTGTCAAAGAAGCGCATCTTTGGACAATACCATTTCGCAAATTCATCCCTAGGTAGAATTCTGGATGGTAGGCTACCCAATCGTTTACCAGGATGTGACAAGTGCCTAGACAAGTGGGTAAATGCATAGGGGATGGCATTGGAATCGATCCAGGACCTTAGACAGGAGATGCTGTTTCTCGAACGCGCCCATGCTTCTGCGCAGATGGGTCACTTTGTCCTGGACCCAGCGCAGGACACGATCGAGTTTTCATCATGGGTCTGTAACAATATCGGCCTGCCGCAAGCGCCCATTCCTCTGGAACGTTTGCCGGATATCATCCCCGAAACAGAGCGCGAAGAATTCCGGAAGATCGTCGCTGATATTGTCGCGAACGAAGATGAATTTGGTTTCGAAACCAATGTCGTAACGGCGAAAGGCTTCGTCAGAACCCAGCGTGTAAGCGGAATACCTGCGTTCGAGGACGAGGAAAAACGCGAAGGGCTGATCGGCTTTTACGGCATCCTGCAAGAGGTCACGAGCCAGAAAGAAGCGGAAGCGGCCCTAATCGAAGCGCGTGACAATGCGCAAACCCAATTGGTGGCACGAACCAACATCCTTGCCACGGTCTCTCATGAAATACGCACGCCGCTGGGTGGTATTCTGGGTATCCTTGATCAACTGAAACGCGAAAAGTCCGCCACTGAAAGGGATCGCGCGTTAACTCTTATCGAGGATTCCTGTCAGGTCTTGCTGGATACGCTGGACGTGATCCTGCAGCAGGCGAGGCTGGCGCAGGACAATGACAAGATTGAACAGAAGCAGTTCCGCCCCAGCGCGCTGGCTTTAAGAGTGGCCGAGCTTTTCCGACCGCTCGCACGGCGCAAGGCGCTCAGACTTGAGGTGCACGCCAGTTCCGAGATCGAAGCCATCGGCGACCCTGCCCGTATTCAGCAGGTGCTTGCGAATTTTGTGTCCAATGCCGTCAAATTCACGCAGTCGGGGATCATCACGATCTACGTTCAGGCCCCGCGGCCACCGGACGAAAAATGGGCCTTCGTCATTTCCGATACGGGTTCCGGCATGGATGAGAAACGCCAGAAAAGCATTTTCGAACCATTCGGCGAAAGTAAGTCGGATTCGTTTGGCAAATCGAATGGCGCGGGCCTTGGCCTGTCGATCACGCGCGAGCTGGTCGAAACCATGGGCGGCATGATCGAAGTGGAGAGCGAACTGGGGATCGGGACATCCTTCACGGTCTTCCTGCCTCTGGCTCATGTCGAGGATGAAGATGACAAGGCAAGCCAGCCGAACAGCCGTGGAAAAGCGATCATCGCATTGGAACGCGCAAGCGATCTGGTGCAAGCCGAAGCCGTGCTGAGCGAGCTGGGCTTCGATGTCGTTGACACATCCTCTTCCTCATTGACGAATTCTGCGATGGACGCTCTTTCTGTTATTGTGGCGGATGAGGCGAAGAAGGACAGCATACCTTTGCAATTGCTGATGAGTGCAGATCAGATCATTCTGGTAGGAGAAGGCCACGAGGGCGGCTTCGAAGTGCCTAGCCTGATCCAGAAATGCGCGACCACTCCATCGACAAATATCTCCCGTTCCCTCGTCGAACTTTTGGAACGCAGGCATAATGACGCCGCTTGATGACCTGCCTGTCGAAGAGCGGGCGAAAATCCTCGCCATCAGGTTAAGCCGCGCCGAACGCGCTCTGCAGGACGCGGAAACCGCTCTTGAAGGGCGAATGTTTGAGCTGGATGCCGCCAACAAGGAACTTAGCCAGCGCGAAAGCGAACTTGCCGAAAAGCTGGATATTGAAAGCAGGCAGCTGCTCAACGCGCTTTCGACCGCCAATATGGCGACGATCTACGGCGAAAAAGGCAAGCCGTTCACCGCATCGGCAGGCGCAGGAGTGATCCTTGGCCTTCCCGATGGAGAAGAGGCGACGCTGGAAAACCTGGTCGGCGCAATCCACCCGCTGGACAGGGATCGCATGATACGAAGCGGGGTGGAGTTCTTTGCCAAGCTGGAGCCAGGCAAGGAACGCACATATGACCACCGCATCATCCGCTATGACACCGGCGCCACGCACTGGCTAAGCTGGGTTATCCGGCGTGATCCTGCAACTGAGCATCGGAAATCTGCGGTCTACGGAACCGTGCGCGACATAACTTTGAGCCGCGCCAACGAGCGAACCGTGCGCGCCTTGCAATTGCGTGCGGAACGCCGCGTCAAAGAGCTAAACCGGCTTAGCGAACAGCTGACGCAGGAACAGACGAAAACCTCCGAAGCGCTAGCCGCGCGAACCCGTTTTCTGACCGAAATGGCTCACGAAATCCGGACCCCGCTGAATTCCCTGAATGGCGGTCTGGAGTTGCTCGCGGATAGCTCTGACACAGTATCGCGCGACTTTGAGGTGGTTCGCGCTGCCGCCGATCAGTTGGTGGACATCGCTGCAAAGCTGTTTGAAGAAACCGATGGCGAAGCGCGGCCCGGCACCAAAATTGAAACGCCGCCAGAGGAAATACCGTCTGAAACCGGCTCCAACTTCGAAACCCCGCCACGTGTGCTGGTGGCTGAAGATACCGAAAGCAATCGGTATGTGATTGAAAGGCTGCTGATTGCCATTGGCTGCGAACCGATCATGGTAGTGAACGGCGTCGAAGCGGTGGAGGCAATTCGCAATGCGACTTTCGACCTTGTCCTGATGGATGTCATGATGCCGATCATGGACGGCGAACAGGCGACACAGGCCATTCGCGCTTTACCCGGCCCGGCATCGCGCACGCCGATTATCGGGGTGACTGCGCACAGCCTTCAGGCAGAGCGCGAGCGTTTGCTTTCTTCGGGCATGACAGCATGTCTGGCGAAACCGGTGCGCCGCGAAGAGCTTGAAACCGCGATCCGCACAGCGATGATTGGCCGGGAAGCTGTTCAGCCGCTTAACGCACGCTTTGATCATGAGCTGTTCCAGCGCGCGTTTTTCGACCTGCCGGAAAAATTCCGCGACAGGATGCGCGATGCCGCCAAAGCGGACATCAGCACCTATGGCGAAGAAGTTCTGAAAGCTGCAAAGTCGAACGATCCCGAAGCCCTTTCGCGTGCAGCCCACAGCCTTAAAGGTGTTTCGTTGAACGTTGGCGCTATCGGTATCGTGGAGGAGCTGACCCGCTACCGTGAAAAGCTGGCCGAAGATCCGACCTTCACCAGTACCTCCCTGCGCAAAGAGATCGCCTCAAGCCTTCTGGCTTTCGACGATCTCTTCAACGCCTTGGTGAAAGAGACTTAGTAAGCGCCGCGTCCACCAAGCACTGCGCCAGGAGTGCACAGCAGGAGCTTGATATCAACCAGCAGGTTGGTGCGCTTGAGGTAAGCACGATCCATGATTGCCTGACGTTCGAACGGGATTTCCGCGCGGCCACGAACCTGCCAGGTGCAGGTGATGCCGGGCTTTCCTGCCAGACGGCCCCACTGCTTGCCTTCGTAAGCGCACACTTCGCTGGGCAGAGCGGGACGCGGACCGACGAGCGACATGCTGCCACCCAGAACATTGAACAGCTGCGGCAGCTCATCGATCGAGAAGCGACGGATAAAGCGGCCCGTGCGGGTGATGCGCGGATCATTGCGCATCTTGAAGCAGATGCCTTCACGCTCTGACTGCGCAAGCAATGCGGCGCGGCGAGCTTCTGAATCGGTGTACATTGAACGGAACTTGATCATGCTGAACGGCGTGCCGTTGGCACCAATGCGCGTCTGGCGGAAGAATACCGGGCCTTTGTCTTCAAGACGAATGGCGAGAGCGGTCGCGATGAAGATCGGCAGCAGGCCGAGAATGGCGAGGCTTGCACCAACGATATCGAGCGCACGCTTGCCAAAAGCATTCAGCTTTTGCGCAACATCATGTTTTGCAGCTGCTTCGCTGGCTGCGTGCGCAAGAAAGGAAACATTGCCGGCGATGTAGCGCTTGGCCATGCGGCGCGGCTCCATCGCCAGGCGCCAGACCCACTCGCTCTTGCAAGCACGGACGAGTTTCGGAGCGCGTGCGATGCGGCCGGAATAGTAATCGAACAGGCCGCCAACACCCATGACCACCGGCGCGTGAATGCGGTGACGGTTGCGGGCAATCCAGTTTTCCTGAAGCGGAACGCCGAAACCGACGAGAACGATACCTGCAAACGACGCATTGATCCGGGTGATCAGCGCATCTTCTTCTTCCTTGGAGAAGAAGCCGTCCTGAGTACCGGCAATGCGCAGTGCGGGATAGTTGGATTTGGCCCAGTCGGCGGTCGCATCTGCAACGCCCGGAAGACCGCCCAGTAGAAAGATGCCGGTACCTTCTTCCTGCGCTTCGCGGCAGATTTCGGGGAAGAGATCAGTGCCATTCAGGTTGTGCGGGATTGTCTCGCCCTGCATCTTGGCGGCCATTTCCATGCCGATACCATCGGGCAGGAGCATGTGGCTGTTCTGCAGCGCGTGCCGATACTCTGCATCTTCGCGCGCTACATTGATGCAGTGTGCGTTGACGAAGTTAATGGTGCTGGTCTTGCGAGCGCCGACGCGGGCCAGAATGTGGCGGGCAATCGACTGGCGATCTGCACGTACGAGAGGAAGCCCGAACAGGTTGGTCGTTTCCCATTCGCGGTCTGCTTCGATGCGGTCTGCGAGTTCGCCGTCATTAACAATGCGGAAGTTTTTGGTCGGGTTGAATTTCACGGGTCATCTCCTGGTGTGATGTTGACCCTCCCCTCGCAACGCCCGTGCCAAAACTCTTAGTTATTGTTTTTACGTGATATTTTTTGACGACCCAAATTTTACCGCTTGGTCAGAGGCGGGAATTCGCATTTCGCATTGGCCCAAATTCGCAATTTGCAAATTGAGGCGCTCATTTTGCAAATTGCCTGCGGGCGAACGCTTGAAGCGCACGGATTTTGGCCGGTTTCGAATTTGGCACGGAAGTTGAAAGAGTGGTTCCGCAACCAAATGCGAGGACACAATGCCCCTTTCGATCCAAACTCTTATTAGGCCTGACCGCTGGCCCGCCTTTGCCCGCGGAATGCTGGCATATGGATCAGCCGAAGCCGCAACACGCGTTGCCCGGCTCGGGGCCATTCTTATTGTCGCTCGCCAGACTTCACCTGAAATGCTGGGCACTGCTGCACTTGCGCTCAGCCTGTTCGAGATTGTTCGCGTCCTCACCAATGTCGGCATTGGCCAGCGGATCATCACCGCCACTGAAGATGAACTCGCATCAATCTGTAACGCCGCCGCCCGTCTGTTCTGGGCTGTATGCATAGCCGTGATGCTGATCCAGCTGGTCATCGCAGCCATCACAGCGGGCGTTTTCGGGCTCACCGAAGCCGGCGCAATGCTGGGGGCCCTGTCGCTGGTGTATCTGTTTATGCCCGCCGGCCTTGTGCAGATTTTCCTCGCGATGCGGGCGCAGAAAATGGGCGCAACCGCTCAGGTCGCCGCCGCGCAGAACATTGCCGATTGCGCGCTGACCGTGGGTCTAATCCTCATCTGGCCAAGCGCCTGGGCGATTGTCCTTCCGAAAATGCTGACAGCGCCGATCTGGATGGTGATGGCGCGCCGGACATATGACTGGTCACCCGACCGCAGCGTCACCCCTGCGCCGGTTTCCGAAT
This sequence comes from Pseudomonadota bacterium, assembly GCA_034211135.1. Lineage (GTDB taxonomy): Bacteria > Pseudomonadota > Alphaproteobacteria > Sphingomonadales > Sphingomonadaceae > Erythrobacter. The sequence goes on along the minus strand of JAXHVK010000034.1, from coordinate 11,870 downwards.
TCGCAAGCTTCGGCCCCGCCATCCTCGGCTCCGAACTGCTCGCTGCTGCCCGCCTTCATGCTGACAAGCTGCTGGTCGGCGCGTTGCTGGGAACCGAAGCTCTGGGCCTGTACTATTTCGCCTTCAACGCAGGCCTCGGCATCACGCAATCGCTCGTCGCCGCAGCCAACCTCGTGCTGTTCCCGCATCTTGCGAAAGCGGAAGGGGACGAATTCGACAAGGAATTCAAACGCGCTTTCATGATGGGTTTTGGCGTGGTCCTGCCCGTTGTCGCAGCGCAAGTCCTGCTTGCCCCGTTCTACGTTCCGATCGTCTTCGGAGACAACTGGGTCGAAGCCACGCCGTATCTTTCACTGCTGGCGATTGCCGCGATACCCCTTTTCGCCGCCGCCCTGCTGGGTGCCCGCTATCGCGCAAAGGGCAAGCCGCTGGCGGAAACCGGACTGATGGCCATTGCCACGATGGCTGCTTTCGCCGGGCTTGTAACGGGCAGCCAGTTTGGCCTGGCCGGGGCCTGCTTCGGCTTTGCTGCGGGGCTTAGCATTGTCCTTCTGCCCGCCACGGTAGTTCAACTTATTTCAAGCGCCACTGCCCCTCAATGCAGACCTGCAAGAAAGGTAGTCTGATGCCCGAATTCTGCATTGAACCCGCGCCTGAATGCGCAAACGAACAAACAAAAAACAATTCGCCCAGAGGAGATCTGTAATGTCACCTTTCCACTTTTCAGTCGTGATCCCCGCCTACAACGCGGCAAAGACATTGCGATCAACCGTCGTAAGTGTTCTTCTTCAGACCGATCAGGATTTCGAGATCGTGATCGTTGATGACGGTTCGACCGACGAAACGCTGAAAGTCATGCTGGATCTTGCCGGAATGGACTGGCGCATCCGCATCGTTTCGACACCCAATTCCGGTGTTTCTGCGACGCGCAATTTCGGTGCGAAGATGGCCAATGGCCGTTTCCTCGCCTTTCTTGACGCCGATGACCAATGGCATCCTGAAAAACTGGCCCAGCACCGTGCACTTCACACGCTTTCCCCCACTCTCACGGCGAGCTTTGGCCAGGTCGAGTTTGCAGCCGATATCGGGGAGGTTCTGGAATCCAGTCGCACCCGTTCGAAAGTTCCGGCTGGGCATCTGGATATCCGCGATGTGGTGATCGAAAATCCGGCCTGCACCACGTCAAACTTCGTCATCGACCGCGAATTTTTCGCGAAAATCGGCGGTTTTGACGAAACCCTGCGCTATGCCGAAGATCAGGAACTGCTCGCTCGCGTTATCAGCGATGGCGGCCTGATCCGCGGCATCGACAATCCGCTGGTGCGCTATCGCATGAGCGAAGACGGCCTTTCCTGCGATTTCGAAGCGATGCTGGAAGGCTGGCGGTCTTTCGCCTCTCTGTGGATTTCGGGCCAGGAGCTGGCGCGAGCCGAAGCAATCTATTGCCGCTATCTCACGCGCCGCGCCCTTCGTGCGGGTGCGACGATGGAGGTCGCTCGCAGCTATGCGCTGCGTGGCCTGAACGCAGACCGCGCCGGTTTCATGGAGGCTGGCGCACGCAGTTACCTGACACTTGGCGGCGTGATCGCGGGCGGCGTGATGCCCGCCAGCGTGCGGCGCGCCGTATTCGCCTGACCCTTCGATTTAGGAGACACCCAATGCAAGACCCGAAAATTTCCGTCGTCATGCCGATCTACAATGTCGAAGAGTTCGTCGGCGAAGCGGTTGAATCTGTGCTCAACCAGACCTTCACCGATTTCGAGTTGATCTGCGTCGATGATGGCGGGCAGGATAGTTCGATGGAGATCGTCCGCAGTTTCGATGATCCGCGTATTCGCATTGTCTGCCAGGAAAATCGCGGTCTTGCGGGTGCCCGGAACACCGGTATTGCCAATGCGCGCGGCCAGTTCGTCGCCCTGCTGGACAGTGATGACATCTGGCACCGCGAAAAGCTGATGCTGCATTTCATCCACCTGACCTCCAATCCGGAAATCGGGGTGAGCTATGCCGGTTCGCGCCTGATTGATCGCAATGGCAATGTGCTGAAAGTGGCGATGCGCCCGAAAATCGGCCGCGTTTCGGCTCGGGATATCATCTGCCGGAACCCAATCGGCAATGGCAGCGCGCCGGTGCTGCGCAAATCGGCGCTCGATCTGGCGGCAACCCCGCATCCTGACGAACCCGAAAGACAGTGCTGGTTCGACGAAGAATTCCGCCAGTCGGAGGACATCGAATTGTGGATCCGGCTTGCGGTGAAACACGATGTTGTTTTCGCCGGCATTGACGGCCTTCTAACAGACTATCGCATCATTCGCGGCGCGCTTTCGGCCAATGTCGTGAAGCAATATCTCAGCTGGACCAAAATGCTGCGCAAACTGCACAGCTATGCGCCGGAATTTGTTGAAGCGCATGGTGAAACAGCCCGCGCCTATCAATTGCGCTATCTTGCCCGCCGCGCCCTGCAAATGGGCGATGCGGAACTGGCCCGTGATCTGATGGGCAAAGCGTTGAGCGTTCAGCCACGCATCATGACGCAGGAACCAGCAAAAACCGCACTCACGGCCAGCGCAATCGCGGCGGCCTCCATCCTTGGCAAAGAGCGTTTTCAGTCGCTCATCCGACCATATCTGAAGAACGCAGCATGATCCGCGCAGCTCATTTACTTGATGACTTTTCCATGGGCGGGGTGACGCGCGCGCTTACCCTGTTCGAACAGGACGAATTGCGCGCGATGGTTTCTTCCAATGTCGTGTCGATTGATCCGAATTCCTTTTTCGCACCTTCCATAAAAGCGGATCTGATCGTTGATCACATGGCGCTTTCCTGGAGGCGCCTTGCATTCCTGATGACGCTGAAAATGCGTCACCCGTTCACGCGAATGGTCCATGTAGAACACAGCTACACCCGCGCATTCGAGCGAAATCACGTTTCGAAACCCTCACGCTTCCGCGCGATGTTGCGCATCGCATCGACAGTATTTCATTCGATCATTTGCGTCTCGTCCGCACAGCGCGACTGGTTGCGCGATGAGGTAGGCATAAAGGCTGATAAGCTTCGCGTGATTTATCCCTGGACGGACCGGACATCACTGTTCGAGGTTCCCGCGCTTTCCCGTCAGGGCGGACGGCCACTGCGGCTGCTTGCTTATGGCCGATATGCGCCGGTCAAGAACCTGAATGAGTTGATCAAGGCGATGCGCGCATTTCCGACGCAGCAGATAGAGCTGACCGTGTTTGGCGACGGGCCTGACAGGCGCGAGCTTGAAAGCCTTGCTGCTGATCTGCCTCATGTCCGTGTGAACGGCAGTTGCAGCGATCCTTCGGCCTATCTGGCGCAATGCGATGCTGTCGTCATTCCATCGCGTTACGAGGCATTCGGCCTCGTCGCGACCGAAGCGCGGATGGCAGGGCGCCCGATCCTGGTCGCTGATGTCGACGGATTGCCCGAACAAGTCGGCAATGCCGGCCTTGTCGCGCCCATGGAAAACGCCGCGCAGATAACTGCTGCAATTCAAAAGCTCACCATCGCCGATATTCAGGCGATGGGAGAGGCTGGCCGGGAAGAGGTTCGCACGCAAGCGCCCGGCATCCTCAACGGGTGGAAGTCATTGATTACGGAACTTTCGCCTCAGCGGGCCTGATCCACCGACCACCCTCAAGGGCCTGTGGCCGCTACCTCTGGATCAATGGTAGCGGCCCTTTTTTCGGGTACATTCCCGGGTTCGGTCTGCGCGCCCAAAGCAACCCCGATCACGATCAAGGCCGGCCAGTACAGGTAGGCCAGAATTTCCAGATTTTCGCCGAAAGAATACAGAACCAGCGCCAGAACCAGTCCCAAGGCTGATCGGGCAATGGCGAGGCTCTGCGCCTTCACCAGCAGTATGACCAGTGTCAGACTAAGCGGGATCGCAAGCGAAATCGCGCCAAGCAGTCCCTTCACAAACAGCAGGCCGTACCAGGAATGGTGGCTGCCAATCGGCATGTATTCGACAAGGTGAGGTCCGTTTTCGACAACGCCATGTCCGAACCAGTAGGCTTCCGTCTCCCAGCGATGGATAGCGATGCGGCCCAGCGCCGCCCTGACCCGGCTTGAGTCAGCACGCGCTGCGGAAAACTCTGCGACAGCGCTATCAATCAGTTCAAGCAACATCGGCCCCACGATCCCCAGCGCGAGAATGAACGGGGCGGCAAACAGCCACATCTGCCCGCGATTGATGCGACTTGCCCCCCACACGAAGGGCACAATCACAAACAGCGCAACCAAAGCCAGTCTCGATTGCGAAAAAAGGGCCAACACCAGACCACCGGCAATGCCAACAGCTCTCCAGCTGCGCGATTTTTCATGCATGGCCAGAAGAACATACATCACGCCCATCATGCCTGCGGCCGGCGACCACGGGGCGAAAAACTGCCAGCGCGGCGTGCCGACACCGGGTTCGATCGTGTAAAGCTGGGCGGCGAAATACTCCGGTCCGGCGCCCCCCAATATGCGCAAGGGCGACACCCACAGCCGTTCAGGAAGGCCGACATAGGGGGCAATCATGAAAATCGGCAGCACGATCAGCGTCACCAGCCCCAACCGGCAAACCGCGCTATAGATCACTTCAGGCCTGATTTTCAGCACAGCTCCGGCTAGAGGAAACAAAGCAATCAGCGCCCAGCCCTTTGCCCAGCCGACGCTGGATTTGATCGTTTTGCCTGTACCCAACTCGAAATTGGCGTGCCCGACCCACAAGATCACCAGCATCGCCAGCATACCCAGCAGCCATATCCAGATCGAGCCGGGTATGTCGGACAGCCTCGCCTGATTAAGGTAGATCGACGCAGCAGCCATCGCGGCCAGCGCCCAGCCCAGAACCGGCCCGACAATATACAGCCCACCGATCAGCCAGAGGAACCATGTCCACTGGATGGATTTGGCCATCAGGCGTTCGGCAGCAGCTTGCGTATTATCGGCTGTCGGAGCCATAGCAGCAAAAATCCAATGATGATGAAGATGGTGGCGGCCAGCGCGCCTACGATAACGAGCATCGGCGACGGCGCAGATTTGGACCTTGGGAGCGAGGGTGCCTCAAGTGTCTGGACCAGTGGATAAGAGGCAAACGGATCGGACTTGTTCGTATCAAGGCGGGCCAGCGCGGAGCTGAAGACAGCTTCGGCAACACGCAGGTCGCGCAACAATTCGGCAAGCCGCGCCGCCTGTTCAACCTGCGCATCGGTATCGGCTGCCTGAGCAGCGATCTGGCGCCGCAATTCACCGAGCGCGGCACCGTGTCCATTGCGGTCACTGTCGCGCTGCGAAAGGCTTGCGAACAGGCTTTCGCGCGTGTTGGAGACGGAAAGGTCGGCAAGCTTGATCACCTTCGCCCCTGACAGACCTGTCACCTCGGAACCTCTGCGGGCGATCTCCTTTCGCAAAGATGATTTTTCGGCAGACAGCTCTTCCATCGCTTCGTGACCATCACCCAGCGTTCCGCCGCGTTCGCTATGCTCCGCCGTTGCCTTGGCATAACGGTTCAACAGTTCCTGAAATTCGGGATCAGCTTTCAGCTGCATCGCCCGCCGCGCCTGCGGCAGCGTGATCTTCAGGGTCGATGACAGACGCGATGTAGCGGCTCCAGCTTCTGCAACACGGACGCGGCGCTCTCTTTCAGCGGCCTTCAACTGGTCGAGCGCGGAAATACGGCCTGCAAACTGATCGAGCGATACCAGCCCCGTTTCTCCCTGAAAATCGAGCAGCGCCTCCTGTGCTTCGTCCACTTTCGCTTCGAGTTCGCCGATGCGTTTTGCGTCTGCTTCTTCCCGCGTGCGGGCTTCATCCTCGCGCAGGCTGACCAGTGCCGCATCAAACGCTTCGCGCAGGGCCGACATCCGCGTTTGCGCCTGTTCGGGTGATCCCGCTGTCATGCGCAGCTCAATCAGATTGGTCTGGTCGATCAGCTTGATAGTCGGCGCGGGGAAATTGCTTTCCTCTTCACCGGCAATCCGCGCAGCATCGCGCAGAACAATGTCGGACATCAGGAGACGCTTATAATTCTCCGTCGGGCTGAGCGAGGGCGAGGAGAAGGCTGAAGACGTGTTTGTCGTCGCCTGGCCGATGGATTCCAGATTGATGCTGCCACCCACTCCGGTGCCGGGCAGGATCAACGTCATTCGGCTGTCATAGCGATCCGGTGCCAGCACGATATAGGCAATCGCGGCAAACCAGATCAGCGCAACCGGACCCGCTATAGCCACCAGATAGCGGCGATAACGACCGACCGACGGCAAACCGTCTCTGACCAGCAGCCAAACACGCTCCAGCCGGCGGGACGGCTTCGTCATATCAGGAGTGGCGGTTTCTGATGTCACAATGCGTTATCCAGCAACAAGGCAGGCGTTGCAGTGTTCACAGCATCGGTAACAAGCCCCACAGCTTCACGGAAATTGGTCCAGCGGCTGTCATAACAGGCGATTGCGTCACCCGGCATCAGATACGGGTTCAACGCATCGCGATTGGCGTTGCGAACCAGCCGCTCGATGTCTCTTTCTACGACGATGCTGTTGCCATTGATGGGATTGCGAGAAATCAGGATGGCGCGGCGATCGGACTGCATGAAACTGCCGCCGACGCAGTTTGCCGCAACCAGCCCCTGAAGAAACCGTGTTCCATAGGGAAGCGATGTGGTCTTCTCGCCGATTGCTGCACCGGCATTGTTGTTCGCGCTGCGCGTCAGGTTCGACATGTGGACCCGGATACCCGGCTGGGTAAGAGGCGTCGGGCGAGCCAGCTCCGGATCAAAGCAGGTGCGGCTTGGCACGATGATCCTGTCACCTGCCCCCACCGCAACGTCGCGGCTGGTCCAGCCATAGACGAAGCCCGAGAAATCGAATTCAGCATAAGTGCCTTTGCGGATCAGGTAGATGCGCTGAACATCGGCATCCGGCCGCACACCGCCTGCGGCGCGCAGGGCTGCTGTAACGGTCCGGCCAACATTGTCGTCACCGCTGACAGCGCCTTCTTTCAAGCCAATCCGGCTTTCCGCATTCCGTTCACCCGCGCGCACTGCGCCCGGCTGGAACACTGCCCCCGCTACAGAAACAGACGCACCTGAATTTTCGATCAGCGATACCTGAACGGAATTTTGCAGCGGGCGTACGATATTGCGCGCAATCAACTGTCTGCGCAGGGTATCCTGCAACTGGCCGATGGTCTTGCCGCCCGCCTCCACCGCCGGTTGCCCTTTGAGCGCGACGGTCCCGTCGCTTTCGATGACATAGGTTCCGGTAATGCGGTCGGGATCGCCGATCACCTTAACCTCAAGCCGGTCTCCCGGCCCCAGCGGCGCCGTGCGGTCAAGAAAGCTTGAAGGTGCGACACGACGGTAATTGTCCAGTTCGCGCGGCACTTTCCAGTCACAGGTTGGCGCGCCGCGACCGACCGGAGCCTTTACGATCCAGTCGCCCTGTGGCTGGCCGCTGCCGTCCCAAGCGACCTGTCCCGGCCCGTAAACCGCATTGGAGACGTTGGCAGGTGCCGGCCCGGCAACACAGCCAGACAGCAATCCGCCGATCACGGCTGATGCGAAAGCGAGAGAAGCGAATTTGCGCAGCATGACATACTCCAAGCGTTGGTCTGTGACACCTTAAACAAAGACTGTGCCAAATCCGTTTAGGTCGTTTCTAGGTAGATTTTCGCAGTTTGAAGGTCATAAATTCGCAAATTGCGGCAACTATATTTGCAAATTGCAAATTCTTTCGCATTATGCGTCACAAACTTGCAGATTGCTCCGCCGCAAAGGGGCGATTTTCGGCACGCTCTTTGCATCCCATTGCGCGTACTCAAATCCGGAGATGTGCAAAATGAAGGGTATTATCTACGCGGAGCTGGTCGGCTTCCTTGATGTAAAGGGCGGGCCGAGCTTCACCGAACAGGTTATCGCGGAGGCGGAGCTGCCCCATGGCGGGGCATTTTCGCGCATCTCCCAATATCCGTGGGAACAGGCGGTTCAGGTAGTGACATCCGCTTCGAAGATCAGCGGCCTTGATGCCAATGGTCTGTGCGAGGAATTCGGCAAGTTTCTGTTTGAACGTTTCACCGTGCTCTACACAGAGATAGTCAATCGCTATCCGACGGCGGAGGGGATGCTCGATCATATCGAGGATCACATCCACCACGAAGTCCGCGTGCTGTATCCGGATGCCGTGCCCCCTTCGGTTACGTCGCGCAAAGATGGCGACAGCTACATCGTCGAATACGCGTCTCACCGTCCATTTGCGCACATCGCCTATGGTCTGGTGCAGGGTTGCATGAAGCATTTTGGAGATACTCGCTCAATCCACTGGGTTGATCGCGATCCCACAGGCCAAACCGCATTTTTCAGGATCGAGTAATGACCACAGCCAAGGTTCTCATCGTCGAAGACAGCGCATCACTTGCGCTTGGCTACGCTGCCCAGCTTGAAGATGCGGGGCACGAAGTCAGTCTTTGCGAAACCCTGGCCGAGGCGCGAAAGGCGCTATCCTCTGATGCATACGACACAGTCCTTTTGGACCTGCAATTGCCCGACGGTGACGGCCTGACCTTGTTTGACGCCCTTCCCTCCAGCAAGGGCAATCCCGCCATCCTTGTGGTGACGGCAGACGGTTCTTTGAAACGCGCCATTACCGCAATGCGGCTGGGCGCTTATGATTTTCTGGTCAAGCCCGTATCAGGCGCGCGCCTTCTCAACACGGTTGAGAGCGCCGCAGAACAAAGCCGCCTGGCCAGTGAAACGCCATCCAAAACGCAATCAGCGAGCGCGATAGAGCCTGACGGCTTCCATGGCTTTATCGGCAGATCGCCGCCCATGAAAATGGTCTTCAAAACGATCGAAAGCGTGGCCGATTCAAAAGCGACCGTCTTCGTCACCGGTGAAAGCGGCACGGGTAAGGAAGTCACGGCAGAGGCCATTCATTCAGCCAGCAAACGACACGCCGGCCCGTTTGTTGCGATCAACTGCGGCGCGATCCCGGAAAACCTGCTCGAATCCGAACTGTTTGGCCACGTGAAGGGCGCATTTACCGGCGCCGTTGAAAACCGGATCGGCGCGGCAAAAGCCGCTGATGGCGGAACATTGTTCCTTGATGAAATCTGCGAGATGGACCTCAAACTGCAAGTGAAGCTGCTGCGCTTTTTGCAGACAGGAATGATCCAGCGCGTCGGCTCTTCAGCGGTTGAGCCCGTCAATGTCCGTATCGTCTGTGCGACCAACCGCGATCCTGAACGCGAAGTCGCTGAGGGCCGCTTTCGCGAAGACCTGTTTTATCGCCTGAATGTCATCCCGATCTCTCTTCCGGCACTGCGTGACAGGGGCGATGATATCGTTCTGATTGCAACCACGCTGTTGCACAGGATTGCCAAGGAAGAGGGCCGCGAAATCACCGGCTTCTCCAAATCGGGCGAGACTTATCTCAAACAGCACAGCTGGCCCGGAAATGTCCGCGAGCTTCAGAACGCTTTGCGCCGGGCGGTGATAACCGGAACAGGCTCGAAGGTTGAATTTATCGGAGCGCCCCCGCCTGCCCCCAGACCAAGAGAATTCGCCCCAACCGCACAACCTGCTTCAATGGTGCCATCGGTGCCCTCCACAATGGTGGCGGAGCCTGACGGCGAAGTGCTGGAGGCGGCACCACCGGCCGCATTTGCCGACTTCAGCGGCATGACACTGGAACAGGTCGAAAAGCTGGCGATCGAACAGGCCATCGCCCGCAACGCCGGGAATATAACGCAGGCTGCGAAATCTCTGGGTGTCAGCCCTTCGACAATCTACCGCAAGATAGAGCGCTGGGGCAGCTGAACACCTCACACGCGCCCCACCGATTCAGGCGACAGCTACGCAAATAGGAGCGCTGCGCGTATGAAATCCGTTTGCGTGTGATTTTTTGCCGCCCAACGGACGCTAGCGCGCCGTAGCGTAAGCCAGCTTATAGTTGCGCGCCTGCATATTTCCCCCCTTGATCTGCGTATCTGCCTCGGGCCATCACACGCTCAAGGCGTAAAGCCATCGAGCACTTGGGAGAACTAAGACATGAACCTCGATTTCACCCCTGAAGAACAGGCATTCCGCGACGAAGTGCGCGCATTCATTGCCGAGAATTATCCAAAGCACCTTGGCGACACCGGTCTGCGCGAAGACCTGCCGCGTGAGGACTTCCTTGCATGGCACAAAGTGCTCGGCGAAAAAGGCTGGTCCGTCCCTGCCTGGCCGGTCGAATATGGCGGCACCGGCTGGACGCCGACGCAGCGCTATATCTGGTCGGAAGAAAACGCCCGCGTGAATGCAATGATGCCGCTTCCCTTTGGTGTGTCGATGGTGGGTCCGGTGATCTACACATTCGGCAATGAAGAGCAGAAAGCAAAGCACCTGCCCGGCATCCGCAGCGGCGATGTCTGGTGGTGTCAGGGCTATTCCGAGCCGGGCGCCGGCTCTGACCTTGCAAGCCTCAAGACAACCGCAGTGCGCGACGGCGATCACTATGTGATCAACGGCCAGAAAACGTGGACCACGCTGGCGCAATATGCGGACTGGGGTTTCTTCCTGTGCCGCACCGATCCCGATGCCGCAAAACCGCAGGAAGGCATCAGCTTCATCCTGATCGACATGAAGACGCCCGGCGTCGAAGTGAAACCGATCAAGCTTCTGGATGGCGGATATGAGGTCAACGAAACCTGGCTGACTGACGTGCGCGTTCCGGTCGAGAACCTTGTCGGCGTTGAAAATCAGGGCTGGACCTATGCGAAGTTCCTGCTTGCCCACGAACGCTCGGGCATTGCCGGTGTTGCACGTTCCAAGCGCGGCGTGGAAAAGCTGCGCGAAATCGCTGCGAACGAAACGGTCGACGGCGAACCGCTGATGAGCGATTTCGATTTCGCGCGCAAAGTCAGCCAGCTTGAAATTGATCTGGCCGCACTCGAAATCACCGAACTGCGAACGCTTGCCGGTGAACAGGCGGGCAAAGGCCCCGGTCCCGAAAGCTCGATCCTCAAGATCAAGGGCACGGAAATCCAGCAGCGCCTGACAGAGCTGACGCTGGAAGCTGTCGGCAATTACGGCACGCCCTATTACGGCAGCATCGCAAACGACACCGGATCGAATGAATATCCGATCGGGCCGGACTATGCCTCGCACTCCGCCGCGACCTATTTCAACATGCGTAAAACGTCGATCTATGGCGGATCGAACGAAATCCAGCGCAACATCATCACGAAAATGATCCTCGGCCTGTAAAGGTACCGAGCGACACTGAGGGGAACTCAAATTGGACTTCAACTTCACTGAAGAACAGGAAATGGTGCGTGATGGTCTGTCGCGTATGGTCCGTGAACAATATGACTGGGAAACCCGCCGCAAAGCGATTGAAAGCGATGCCGGCTGGCGCCCGGAAGTCTGGTCGCAGCTTGCTGAACTCGGCATCCTTGGAATGCCGTTCAGCGAAGACGTCGGCGGCTTTGGTGGCGGCGCTGTCGATGCCATGGTTGTCATGGAGGAATTCGGCAAAGGATTGGTTGTGGAGCCCTTCGTGCCGACCGTGGTGTGCGCCGGTGGCTTTCTGAAGCACGCCGGAAGCGCCGCGCAGCAGGAAGAGCATCTGTCCGCGATCATTTCGGGCGAACGAGTATTCGCCTTTGCCTATGCCGAACCGCGCGGTCGGTTCAACTATGCCGACCTCGAAACAACGGCCCGCAAAGATGGCGATTCCTATGTGCTGAACGGCCACAAAGCGGTTGTGATCGGCGCGCCTTGGGCCAGTCACCTCGTCGTGACCGCCCGCACATCGGGTGATCGCCGCGATGCGGAAGGAGTCAGCGTTTTCATCGTCGACAACGCCAGCTGCGGCTTTGTCGACGAT
>JAXHVK010000033.1:0-24426 GCA_034211135.1 Pseudomonadota bacterium | reverse complement strand
GTTGCAAAATGCAGTAGATTTGGTTTTGTCAAAGGTTGATTATGAAGATGTTGTTTTCTCGTTGGGATTGATGGATAAACATGGCTCATGTCGCGACCATCGGAATTACGCTGCTTGCCGGTGTAGAAATGGGCGTGATCTCCGGTGTCGCGGTCGGCCTGCTGCTATATCTGTGGCGCGCGAGCCGCCCTCACGCGGCGATCGTTGGCCGCGTTCCGGAGACGGAGCATTTCCGCAATGTTGAACGCCACAAGGTCTTCACCCTCCCCCATGTCCTGTCCATTCGGATCGACGAAGCTTTGACCTATCTCAATGCGCGCTGGCTTGAGGAATATGTACTTGAGCAAGTCGCGGAACGGCCTGCTGTCCGCCATGTTATCCTGATGTGCAGTGCGGTGAATGAAGTCGATGCCTCGGGTCTGGAAAGCCTTGAGGCCATCAATCACCGCCTCGGCGAAGGTGGGATTGGATTGCATCTGTCCGAAGTGAAGGGACCCGTGATGGACCGTCTAAAACGCACTCACTTCGTCGAAGAGCTTAACGGCAAGGTATTCTTGACGCAGGACCGCGCTTTCGCAGAAGTTTCACTTGATACAGGTGAGCCTCCCGAACCCGTCGACCACTACGAAGCGCGTGGACTGATATGACACAGAACCCCCATAACGACAGGAGCCATGCATGATTGAGCAAGTCGATGCGCTGATCCTTTCCCGCATCCAGTTCGCCGCCAACATCTCGTTCCACATTCTGTTTCCCACAATCACCATTGGTCTGGGATGGGTGCTGTTTTTCTTTCGCGTCCGTTTCGCGCAAACCGGAGCAGAAAAGTGGATGGCGGCCTATCGCTTCTGGGTGAAGGTTTTCGCTCTCAGCTTCGCGATGGGAGTTGTGTCCGGCATCACGATGTCATTCCAGTTCGGCACCAATTGGCCGGGCTTTATGGAGACTGTCGGCAACATAGCCGGCCCATTGCTAGCCTATGAAGTCCTGACAGCCTTCTTCCTCGAAGCGGTGTTTATCGGGATCATGCTGTTCGGCTTCAACAGAGTGCCGGGCTGGCTTCACATGCTGGCCACCTTCCTTGTGGCGTTTGGCACGCTTGTCTCTTCATTCTGGATCATCGTCCTGAATTCATGGATGCACACGCCTCAGGGATTTGAGATGATCGACGGTGTGGCGCATGCGACAAGCTGGTGGGACATTATTTTCAACCCGTCGCTCCCCTATCGTCTGGCGCACATGCTGCTGGCGAGCTTCCTCACGGTCGGGTTTCTGGTGGCTGGCGTTTCGGCCTTCCGATGGCTGATTGGTGATCGCTCAGCCGAGGTGCGGACCACGCTCACAACCGGCGTGCTGTTGGGCGCTCTGTTGATCCCGGTTCAAATTCTTGCAGGCGATATGCACGGTCTCAATACGCTGGAGCACCAGCCTGCGAAAGTCGCAGCGATGGAAGGCAATTGGGAAACGCAGTCAGACGTCCCCCTCCTGCTATTCGCCATTCCCGATGAGGAAACGCGCCAGAACCACGCCGAGATTGGTATTCCCGGCATGGCTTCGCTGATCCTCAAGCATGACATTGATGGTCAGGTTCCCGGGCTAAATGATTTTGTCGCAGAAGACGGAACGCCGCTGCACCCGCCTGTAAACGCCGTGTTCTGGTCATTTCGCGTCATGGTGGGGACCGGCATGGCGATGCTTGTCATCAGCTGGGGCGCGATCTGGTTCATGTGGTGGCGCCGTTCTTTGGCAAGCGATCAGTCGGGAGAGCGGCACCTGTCTGTCGAGGGGCTGCCAAAGGTTCTCATGTGGGCTTTGGTGCCGATGGCATTCTCAGGCTGGGTCGCCACTCTCGCCGGATGGTACACTACGGAGATCGGTCGCCAGCCCTGGTTGGTGCAAGGCGTTCTCAGCACCGATATGGCGGTTGCCGATGTGCCTGCTCCGATGGTGATGAGCACGCTGGTCGGCTATCTCGCAATCTACGCAGCCCTGCTCGCCGCTTACATCAGCGTTGTCGTCTATCTCGCTCGCAAAGCGGCCAGAGGCGAGGATGATCGCGCCATCAGCATGAGCCATTCCGGTCAGGCGCAGGTCGCTGCCCTTCAGCCAGCGGAGTAAGAACGATGATCCCTGACTTTTCCAATCCCGCTGACTGGCTGCCATGGGCGTTTGCTTCGCTTATGGGGTTATCGATCCTGATCTACGTTGTGCTCGACGGATATGATCTGGGTGTCGGCATCCTGTTCCCGCTTGCTGACAAGGCAGAGCAAGACCGAATGATCGGATCGATCGGGCCGTTCTGGGATGCGAACGAAACGTGGCTGGTCCTCGCCGTGGGGCTCTTGCTCGTCGCGTTCCCGCCGGCGCACGGGGTAATATTGTCGACCCTGTACTTGCCGGTATTCGTGATGCTGATCGGACTGATCCTGCGGGGCGTCTCGTTCGAGTTTCGCGCCAAGGCGCGCGATCCGCATAAAGCTTTATGGAACCGCCTGTTTTTCTTCGGGTCGCTCATCACAGCCCTCGCCCAGGGGTTCATGCTTGGCCTCTATATCATGGGTCTGGAGCATTCCCTTGAGACGATAGCCTTCGCCTCGCTCACTGCGGTTTGTCTTGCCGTAGGCTACAGCTTCATCGGCTCGACCTGGCTTATTCACAAAACCGAGGGCGATCTTCAGGCAAAAGCGCTTGTGTGGGCGAGGCGAAGCCTATGGGGCGCGATGATGGGTGTTGCCGCAGTCTCAATGGCAACGCCGCTGGTCTCCAGCCGCATCCTCGAAAAATGGTTTGCATATCCGCAGATCGTCTATCTCTCGCCCTTCCCCATTCTTTCAGCAATCCTGTTTGTCTGGCTGTGGCGCATGCTTCGTCAGATGCCGTTCGAAAACGATAGGCGCTCTTGGCAGCCATTTGCCGTTACTTCAGCGCTTTTCGTGCTTTCCTATATCGGAATGGCGTACAGCTTTTACCCCTACGTCGTGCCAGAGCGGATGACGATTTACGAGGCAGCCGCCGCGCCGGAAAGCCTCTTCATCATCCTGATCGGTGCCTGCTTCGTCGTGCCTGTTATTCTGGGATACACGGTGCTCGCTTATTTCATATTCCGCGGAAAGGCGACAACGCTGAGCTATTATTAGGGGCAGTCTGAAACCAAATATTGCGCGCGTATTTGCGCTTAATGCAATTTCGCACTTGCCCAATGATCTTGTTGCATTGCACAATACTGCGATGCGAATTGCAATCGTCGACGAAAGCGCGCCGCGCGCCTCGATTATTGAAGAGGGACTGCGTTCTCTCGAAGGGTGCGAGATATTCACCCTCACCACGCGGCAAGGTCTGGTTGGCCGGATCGCCGAAATCGCGCCCGATATTGTCTTTATGGATCTGGGCAATCCGTCGCGCGACGTGCTTGAGGAATATTTTACCGTAAGCCGTGCGCTTGACCATCCGATTGCGATGTTTGTCGATGAAAGCGACAGCGAATCCATCACGGCATCAATTGATGCAGGCGTGTCGACCTATGTCGTGGATGGCCTCGCAGCGAAGCGAATTCAGCCATTGCTGCAAATGACCTTGCAGCGATTCCATGCCTATGCGCGGCTTGAAGCCGAACTGAGCGAAGCACAAACCAAACTGGCCGAACGTGAAACCGTCGACAAAGCAAAGCGCATTTTGATGACGACACGCAAAATCACAGAGCCTCAAGCCTATGCCGAACTTCGCAAGAAGGCGATGTCATCCAATCGCCGCATCGTCGATATCGCGGATTCAGTGATAACGGCGCATGAACTAATGGGGGATCCGCAATGACCGCAAAGCTGACAATTGGCTTCCTGCCGCTGGTCGATGCTTGCCTACCGATCCTCGCACAAGAGCACGGTTTTGCCGAAGATGAGGGGGTGGAGCTTACATTTGTGCGCGATGTTTCGTGGGCAACAGTGCTTGACCGGTTGCTTTACGGACATAGCGATGCCGCACACATGCTGGCACCGCTGGCAATCGCCACCACCCTTGGTCGCGGCCGGCCCGCGCAAAGCCTTGCTGCGCCGTTCGTTCTCGGCCTTAATGGCAATGCGATCACTGTATCGAATGCGCTTGCAGATGCGCTCGGTACGGAGGGGGAGCTTGGTGGCCCCCGCGCTTTGGGTGAGAGGTTGAAGACCATCGCTGCGGAGCGCCGCGCAGCAGGCAAACGCCTCCGCTTTGGTGTCGTCCATCGCTATTCCAGCCACAATTACATGCTGCGTTACTGGCTCGCAGGTTGCGGCATCCGGCCTGATGAAGACGTTGAGATCATGACGGTCGCCCCGCCTTTCATCGTGGATGCTCTGGAAGCGGGTGAGATCGATTGTTCATGTGTAGGCGAGCCGTGGAACTCTGTGGCGGTCGAAAATGGCTCAGGACAGATCGTCCTCGCAACCGCCCAGATCTGGCGTAGAGGCGTCGAGAAAGTGCTCGCTCTCAAAACGGACCGGCTCGAAGAGAAGCGCGAGGCGGTCGAAGCGTTGATAAGAGCGATGCGCCGCGCAGGCCAACATTTCGTCGACCCTGAAAATTGGGATGCCAACGCGAGAATCCTTGCTCGGCCCCAATATTGCGACGCGTCGCAAACCCTTGTGCGCCGCGCAATTTCCGATCGGATCGTACTGCGTCAGGGAGAGCCTCCCCGCGAATTTCCCGACTTCATGTTCCAGTATCGCGAGGCCGCCAATTTCCCTTGGGTCAGCCAGGCGGAATGGCTTTACAGCCAGCTGGTGCGCTGGGACGGTCTCGAATACGATCCTTCTGAAGCACATGCCGCGGCGCGGGTATTCCGCCCCGACGTGTATCGCAGCGCGTTGAAGGGGCTCAATGATCCGCTACCCACATCCAGTTCGAAGGTCGAAGGCAGTGTTGCACAGGCCCTGCATGCCGCCACACAGACAGGTACTATATTATTGGAAAAAAACACATTCTTTGATGGTCAAAGCTTCGACCCAGATCATCTCGAAGACTATATTGCAGCGCAGAAATAATGCTGCGCTGCAAAATTGGCATTGCATGGCGAGCCAGCAATCGCTAAACGATTCGTGTTCACAGCGACGATCCAACGCAGGATTGATTTAAACCGCTGTAGATTGACGCATAAAAATTAGTGGCAACGAAGCCGCCCGAAGCCTTCCGACTGGAAGAGCATCGTGGCGGCCTTTTTCGTTTTTGGTTCCGATTTCGGTTCAGACAGTGAGGACAAGCATGACAAAGCAGAGCGGTTTTTTCTTCGACAGGCGCGGTGTAATGGCAGCGCTGCTCGCCAGCGTTGCGCTTGCAGGGTGTAGCGGTGGCACGGAAGGCGGCGAGAATGTCGTGGCCGCGGTCGCAGACGGGGAAGTCGAGAAACCCAATCTGAAACTGGGCTTCATCAAGCTGACCGATATGGCCCCGCTCGCGATTGCGAAGGAAAAGGGGTTCTTTGCCGAAGAGGGCCTCAACGTCACCCTTGAGCCGCAGGCAAACTGGAAAGTCCTCCTTGATGGCGTGATCGGCGGACAGCTTGACGGGGCGCATATGCTCGCTGGACAACCGCTCGCAGCGACTATCGGCTATGGCACAAAAGCTGACCTGATCGCGCCGCTCAGCCTTGACCTGAACGGCAATGCGATCACCCTTTCCAACAAGGTCTGGGACATGATCAAAGCGGATCTGCCCAAGGGCGCCGACGGTAAGCCTGTGCACCCTATCAGCGCCGAAGTTCTGAAGCCGGTGGTGGCCGAATTCGAAGCGCAGGGTAAGCCGTTCAACATGGGAATGGTTTTCCCGGTTTCGACCCACAATTACGAGCTCCGCTATTGGCTCGCGGCTGGCGGTCTGAAGCCTGGCTATTACTCCGATGGCGATGTGCAGGGTGTGATTGATGCCGATGTGAAACTGTCCGTCACTCCGCCTCCGCAGATGCCCGCGACACTCGAAGCCGGTACCATTGAGGGCTATTGCGTCGGCGAACCTTGGAACCAGGCCGCTGTATTCAAGAAGATCGGCGTTCCTGTCATCACCGATGACCAAATCTGGAATGACAATCCGGAGAAGGTTTTTGGCCTGCGTGAGGATTTTGCCGAGCAATACCCTGCCACTACCGCAGCAATGCTGCGCGCGATTATCAAGGCTCAGCAATGGCTTGATGCGGATGGCGGCGCGAACCGCAAAGAGGCAGTCGATATCCTGAGCCGGCCCAATTATGTCGGGGCGGATGCGGAAGTGATCGCTGCATCCATGACGGGCGTCTTCACTTTCGAACCAGGCGACACGCGTGAAGCGGAAGGGTTCAACATCTTCTTCGATAAATATGCGGGCTATCCGTACTACTCGGATGCGGTCTGGTATCTCACGCAAATGCGTCGATGGGGCCAGATCGCCTCGGATAAAGAAGACCAGTGGTATTTTGACACCGCCAAAGCCGTTTACCGTCCGGACCTGTATCTGGCAGCGGCGAACAAGCTGGTTGAAGATGGCGTAATCCCGGAGGACAGCGTGCCCGAAACTGATGGGTATCGCGGCGAACAGTCGGGCTTCATCGACGGCATTACCTTCGATGGCTCGAAGCCGAACGCCTATCTCGCCAAATTCCCCATCGGGCTCAAACAAGGGCAAAGCGTGACTGCGGCAGGTGTGAGCGGCAGCTGAGCCGCTCTTCCCACTCTCTACAGCCCCACCCCACTCATCCCCTCTCCGCGCAAGGAACACATCATGGCAACTGCCTATGTCGACCCCCACACTTCAGATGATCAGTCTGACACAGCTGGCTCAAACATGACTGCATCTGACTCATCTGCGGGTGAATCCAAGGGCACCGAAGCAGTCGAGGCAGAGGCTGATGATGCACCGAATGCGATTGTTTCCAAGCTAAAGGATGCCGCGGTCGGCCTGATATGGCCGATTGTCGGTATCCTGAGCTTTATCGCCGCGTGGGCAGTTCTGGCGCCGCAAGTGGATACTTCACTGGGAGCACTTCCCGGTCCGCTTGAGGTGATTGAAGCGGGTGGTGGACTTTACACGGAATATTCCGCAGCCAAGGACGCCGAAGCTGCATTCTATGAAGCGCAGGACGCCAGCAATGCCGCCGCCATCGCCGCCGGAAACACGGCTGGCGTGCGGGACTTTGAATATGCTGGCCCTCCTACATTCCTGGATCAGATCGTGACATCGCTGCAGACTGTTGCGCTCGGCTTCTTTCTTGCGACGGTGTTCGCGGTTCCGATCGGGCTGATGGCGGGCCTCAGCACGCGTTTCAATGCGGCGATCAATCCGCTGGTGCAGATCATGAAGCCGGTCAGCCCGCTTGCCTGGCTGCCGATTGTGACGATGGTTATCTCAGCCATGATCACCAGCTCCGACCCCTTGCTGCCAAAGGCGTTTGTGATTTCGGCGCTGGTGGTGATGCTGTGTTCCCTGTGGCCGACACTCATCAACACGGCCGTTGGCACCAGCTCGATTGACAAGGATCTGCTGAATGTTGGCAAAGTCCTCCGCCTTGGCTGGTTCGACAAACTGACAAAGCTCGTCCTGCCGGCATCCCTGCCATACATCTTCACCGGAATGCGGCTTTCGCTCGGTGTTGGTTGGATGGTTCTGATTGCCGCAGAAATGCTGGCCCAAAACCCCGGACTTGGGAAGTTTGTCTGGGACGAATTCCAGAACGGGTCTTCGCAAAGCCTCGCCCGCATTATGTTCGCTGTGATCGTGATCGGTCTTATCGGCTTCCTTCTCGACCGCCTGATGATGACGTTGCAGAGCCTCGTCTCCAAGAACCGCACTGTTTGAGGGAGGAAACGATGACTGACATTCCTTTCCTTTCACTTCGGGGCATCACGAAGTCTTACACGGGCAAAACCGGAGGCACGACCAACGTGCTCGATGGTATTGATCTCGACGTGAACGAAGGCGAATTCGTCGCGATCCTGGGCTTTTCCGGTGCGGGCAAGACGACCCTGATCAACTCGCTGGCGGGACTGGTAACACCCGATAGCGGCGCGATGACGCTGAGGGGGAAGCCGATTGACGGGCCTGATCGCGAACGTGGCCTTGTGTTCCAATCCTATTCGCTGTTCCCGTGGCTGACCGTTGAAGGCAACGTCACCCTTGCAGTGGACGCCGTTCATAAGGATCGCAGCAAGGAAGAGCGCCGCGCGCTGGTTCAGCAAAAGGTAGAACTCGTCGGGCTTGGCCACGCGATGGATCGCAAGCCGGCCCAGCTTTCGGGCGGCATGCGCCAACGCGTTGCTGTTGCAAGAGCGCTGGCAATGGAGCCGGAAATCCTGCTGCTGGATGAGCCGCTGTCCGCGCTCGATGCGCTTACCCGTGCAAAGCTGCAGGACGAAATCGAACGCATTCGCAAGGAAGAAGGGCGCACGATCCTTTTGGTGACGAATGACGTTGATGAAGCGCTTTTGCTGGCCGACCGGGTTGCCGTCATGACGCCCGCTCCGGCAGCGAAGATCGGCAAGATCTGGGACGTAGACGTTGCCCGCCCGCGTGATCGTGAGGCGATCAATGATGATGCAAACTATCAGCAGCTGCGCAAACAGATCGTCGACTATCTCGGCTCGCTTAACGCAGAAAGCAGCACTGTCGGTGAAAGCCTGATCCAGTTGCCGAATGTTTCGCCACTAGATCTTGCCCCGCCACCTAAGGCGTATCGCGAAGCGGCAAAAAGTGCGGTTGAGAAACGGTATCTGGAATTCTTCAAACTGGACAAGGTTTACCCGACACCCAAGGGGCCACTGAAGGTCGTCGAGGATTTCAACCTCCTGATGGACAAGGGAGAGTTTATCTCTCTCATCGGCCATTCGGGCTGCGGCAAATCGACTGTGCTGACAATGGCTGCCGGTCTGAATGAAATCAGCGGTGGCGGCATCGTCCTCGACAATCGCGAGATCGAGGCAGCCGGGCCGGACAAGGCTGTCGTATTTCAGGCCCCCAGCCTGATGCCATGGCTAACCGCACGCGAGAATGTCTCCTTGGGGGTGGAGCGGGTTTATCCCCACGCCGGCAAGGCTGAGCGGACCGATATCGTCGACTATTATCTCGAGCGGGTCGGCCTGGCTGATGCGAAAGACAAGATGGCAGCCGAAATGTCCAACGGGATGCGCCAGCGCGTCGGCATTGCGAGAGCCTTTGCCCTTTCCCCGCGCCTGCTGCTGCTGGATGAACCTTTCGGCATGCTGGACAGTCTGACCCGCTGGGATTTGCAGGATGTTCTGGTCGAAACCTGGAACCGCACGAAGGTTACAGCGATCATGGTCACGCATGATGTGGATGAAGCGATCCTGCTCGCCGATCGTGTGGTGATGATGACCAACGGCCCGCGCGCAACCATCGGCAAGGTGCTGAAAGTCGATCTGCCGCGTCCGCGGGACCGCAAGGAACTGCTAGAGCATCCGAAATTCTATCAGTATCGGCAGGAAGTTCTGCATTTCCTCGCCGAATATGATCACGGCCCATCGGCCAAAGCGGCCTAACGGGGCGGCGATTTTTGGTGGCGAAGGCATGGCAATGATGCTCCCTTCGATGAACCACCCCCTGCTTGCGGTCCGGACGGGGCGCAATCGATCGGGCAACGGCGCTCGGCTTCCTGATGACAAATCGCGCCTGCGAAAAATGGCGCCTAGGGGTTCTCCATGCGTTTAATTGCTTCTGCCTGTGTTGCTCTTCTTTCCACCACTGCCGCCGTGCCTGCGATTGCCGGGCCGCTGGATCCGGTCGAACTTGGCGAGGGTGTCACGCTTGACCCGATTCTGGACGCGCGGCTTCGTCTGGAAACAGCGGACCAGTCGACCCAGGCCGATACGGCAACCTCGGTAACTGTCCGTGCCAGAGCAGGCGCTGAACTGAAGATCAGCGGCTTTTCGATCATCGCAGAAGGCGAATTCACCGGCGCGCTGGAGGACGACTATAACGACACCATCCCGGGCAATGGTATCGAACCTTTTCCGGTGATCGCTGATCCGGAATCGGCCGAACTCAACCGGCTGAGCATCGGTTACAAGGCTGAGAATTTCGGTGCGATCCTTGGGCGTCAGCGGATCATTCACGAAGATGCGCGCTTCATCGGAAATGTCGGCTGGCGCCAGAACGAGCAGACATTCGACGCTGTCCGTGCAACCGCCGATCTTGGCCCTGTCGAAATTGATCAGACCTATGCCATCGGGCAACGCACGATCTTTGGTTCGAAAAGCCCGAACCAGGAATTTGAAGGCGACTTCATTTTCACAAAGCTCGCCGCGGATATCAAACCGGTACGCATCGCGGCCTACCGGTACGAATATGATTACGACACGCGGATTGCTTTCTCTAGCCAGACCTACGGCGCGACCATCAGCGGCTCTGTCCCGACCGGACCTGTGAAGCTGGGTTTCAAGGGGTCGTATGCCAGCCAGTCGGATACCGGTCTGAACCCGACCGATTACAGCGCTGACTATTTCCTCGCTGAAGGCAGCGTATCCTATGCCGGTTTCACTTTGCGCGCACAGTACGAAGAGCTGGGCAGTGACAACGGGATTGCCGCATTCCAGACCCCGCTTGCAACAGCGCACAAATTCAACGGTTATGCGGATCTGTTCCTTGTCACCCCCGCAACAGGATTGCGTGACAGCAATGTCCGCCTGTCCAAGAAGTTCGCGGTGGAAGGTTTACCCAGCGGCATCAATGTCCAACTGACCTACCATGAATTCGACAGCGATTTCGGCGGTCTGGATTACGGCACGGAATTCGACGCGGTGGTTTCGGCGAAATTCGGCCCCGTCGCCGTGCTTGCCAAATACGGCAACTACCAGACCCAGGGTTTCGGGCCGGACACCACCCGTTTCACCATTCAGGGCGGCATCAGTTTCTGATGCCTTCCAACTATCGCATCTACGGAGAGAACCAGTGAACGTGCAGACCGGCTTTCAAAAAGCCAGCGAGGCAGGCACCAAAGACCGTCTCGTTGTCATTGGCAACGGGATGGCAGGGTGTCGTGCGGTGGAAGAAATCCTCGCGTTGGAGCCTGATCGGTGGGCGATTACAATCTTCGGTGCGGAGCCGCGCGTAAACTATAACCGCATCATGCTTTCCCCCGTCCTGGCGGGCGAGAAAAGCTTTGATGAGATCGTGATCAATTCTGCCGAATGGTATGATGAAAACGGGATTACGCTGGTTAGCGGCGACCCCGTTGTCCATATTGACCGCGAAGCGCAGCAGGTAGTTTCACGCGGCGGGCGGATCGAAGGGTACGACCGTCTCCTGATTGCGACCGGATCAGACCCCTTCGTCATCCCTGTACCGGGCAAGGACCTGCCGGGCGTCGTCACCTTCCGCGATCTCGACGATGTCGAGACAATGCTGGAAGCTGCAAACACATCGAAAAAGGCCATCGTGATCGGCGGCGGCCTGCTGGGTCTGGAGGCGGCGCACGGTCTGTCCCTGCGGGGGATGGAAGTAACCGTCCTGCATCTGATGCCCGCACTGATGGAGCGCCAGCTTGATGAAGCGGCTGGCTATCTGTTGAAATCTGAACTGGAAGGTCGGGGGATGACCATCCTGACCGGTGCAGACACCGGCGAGATCATCGAAACAGATGGCCGCGTTGGCGGGGTACGGCTGAAGGACGGAACTGAAATCGCCGCTGATCTGGTGGTTATGGCTGTAGGGATTCGTCCCAACGGCACACTTGCCAAGAACAGCGGGATCGAAGTCGAACGCGGGATCGTCGTTGATGATCACATGGTCACGAGCGATCCGGCGATCCTTGCAGTGGGCGAATGTGTTCAGCACCGCGGCCAGTGTTATGGCCTGGTCGCGCCGCTTTGGGACATGTGCCGATCCTTGGCTGCCGGCCTCGCCTCGCAGCCCAAAGGGTATGAGGGAAGCGTTACCTCTACCAAGCTGAAAGTTTCAGGCGTCGACCTGTTTTCGGCAGGTGACTTTTCGGGCGGGGATGATTGCGAAGACATCGTGATGCGCGATGCTTCACGCGGCATATACAAACGAGTGGTGGTTAAGAACGATCGGGTAATCGGCGCGGTCCTGTACGGCGATACTCAGGACGGAAACTGGTATTTCGACCTGCTCAAAACGCAGGCCGACGTCTCCGACATCCGCGAGGCATTGATTTTCGGACAGGCTTTCGCGGCTGGCGGGGGAGCGCTGGACCCTAATGCCGCCGTTGCAGCATTATCGGACGACGCAGAAATCTGCGGCTGCAACGGTGTGTCCAAAGGTCAGGTGGTAGCTTGCATAAACAATGGCGCAAAAGGGCTCGATGCGGTGCGCGCCACTTGCAAGGCTTCGGCAAGCTGCGGATCTTGCACCGGACTGGTCGAAAGCCTGCTCGAAATCACTCTCGGCGACGAAGTCGAAGCGCACGATCAGACTATGTGCGGCTGCACCAGTTTTGGTCACGACGATGTGCGCCGCGCGATTGTGGAGCGTAGTTTCAAATCAATCCCGCAAGTCATGCAGGAATTGCACTGGTCCACGCCGGATGGTTGCTCGAAATGCCGCCCAGCGCTCAATTACTATCTCCTGTGCGCATGGCCGGGTGAATATGTGGACGATCAGAAGAGCCGTTTCGTCAATGAACGTCTCCACGCCAATATCCAGAAAGACGGCACCTATTCGGTTGTCCCGCGCATGTGGGGCGGCGTGACCAATCCGCGGGAATTGCGGGCAATCGCCGACGTAACCGAGAAATACAATGCTCGTATGGTGAAGGTAACAGGCGGGCAAAGGCTCGATATCTTTGGTATCAAGAAAGAGGATCTGCCTGCCGTCTGGGCTGATTTGAACGCGGCTGGCATGGTTTCAGGCCACGCATACGGCAAAAGCCTGCGGACGGTGAAAACCTGTGTCGGTTCGGAATGGTGCCGCTTTGGCACGCAGGATTCGACCGGCCTCGGCATCAAGCTTGAACAGATGAGCTGGGGCAGCTGGATGCCTCACAAATTCAAGATGGCGGTCAGCGGCTGCCCGCGCAATTGCGCCGAAGCAACCATCAAGGACTTTGGCGTCATCTGCGTAGAGAGCGGCTATGAAATCCATATCGGTGGCAATGGCGGTATCAAGGTGCGCGTCACCGACATGATTGGCCGGGTGGAAACCGAAGAGGAAGCGCTGGAGCTGTCGGCAGCTTTTATCCAGCTTTACCGTGAAGATGCGTGGTATCTCGAACGCACCGCACCTTGGGTGGAGCGCAAGGGTCTCGATTGGGTCAAGTCGCAATTGTTTGACGATCCGGCGACGGTGCCGGCTTTGGCAGAGCGCTTTCGTCATTCGCAGTCCTTTATGCAGGACGATCCGTGGGCGCAGCGTGCGGCGGGCGAGCGCGCCGATCTGCATAGCCATGTCGGGTCGATCAGTGCCGGTCCACCCGAAGACGGAGCAATCAAGCAAGCGGAGCCTGCGGAGTGAGCGCTGCAATGGAACAGGACTGGGTTCGCGTCTGCGCATCCAACTCGATCGAAGCTGGCATGGCGGGCACCGTCCCTGTCGACGGTGCCGATGAAATCGCGATCTTTCACACGATTGGCGGCGAATTCTACGCGCTGGTCAACAAATGCCCGCACAAGGGCGGCCCGCTTTCGCAGGGGATAGTCCACGGCGACAGCGTTTCATGCCCGCTGCACAATTGGCGCATTTCGTTGAAGTCGGGCGAAGCCCTGGGCGAGGATGAAGGCTGCACGCCGACCATTCCGCTGAAAGTGGAAGATGGCCTTGTCTGGCTGGACCGAGCGGCGATCTTCGCGCGGGCCAGGGTTTAGGGCGCGAAAGCGGTGGCCTCTATCCGCACAACCTGTGCCTATTGCGGTGTCGGCTGCGGCATCAAGGCCGACGTCACAGGGCCACGCTCTGTCACGATTAAGGGAGATAGCCATCACCCGGCCAATCGCGGCGCGCTGTGTTCAAAAGGCACGCATCTTGGCGAAACGGTCGGTCTGGAAGGACGCCTGCTTCACCCGATGCTGGGCGATGAACGTGTCGGATGGGATCGTGCAATCACCGAGGTTGCACAGCGCATGGGCGACTGCATCGAGAGGTATGGCCCGGACAGCGTCGCATTCTATGTCTCGGGCCAGTTGCTGACAGAAGACTACTATCTCGCCAATAAGCTTATGAAGGGCTTCATTGGCAGCAGTAACATAGACACCAATTCGCGCCTTTGCATGGCCAGCGCTGTTGCTGCACACAATCGGGCATTTGGTGAGGATGTGGTCCCGTGCACCTATGACGATCTGGACGCCGCCGATCTGATCCTTCTGGTGGGCTCGAACACCGCATGGTGCCATCCGGTGATCTGGCAACGCATTGAGAAGGCCCGCGAGGAAAACGGTACGAAGCTGGTCGTGATAGACCCGCGCAGGACAGAAACCGCCGAACGCGCAGACCTGCACATTCCGGTAGAGCCCGATGGCGATGTGGCCCTGTTCGATGCCCTTCTCGCAGGCCTTGATCTGGATCGCGATGCGATAGGATCGGCGTGCGAGGTCCCCGACGGTTTTTGGGACGGCCGAAGCAGCGATCATCGCGTCGACCCGCAATTGTTTGCCGAGTTGCTGGCACTGGTTCGCGCGTCCGAACGGATGATCACGCTTTTCAGTCAGGGGGCAAACCAGTCGCGTGTCGGAACGGACAAAGGCAATGCCATCATCAATCTCCATCTGGCGACCGGGCACATTAACCGCACAGGTGCCGGACCTTTCAGCATAACGGGGCAGCCCAATGCAATGGGAGGGCGCGAAGTCGGCGGGCTGGCCAATATGCTGGCTTGTCACCTAGGCTTTTCTAAAGATGAGCGCGACGCTGTCGCGGGTTTCTGGCAATCGGATCAGCTGGCGGCTGGTCCCGGCCTGAAAGCGGTCGACCTGTTTGAAGCGATCCATTCGGGCGATGTCCGTTTTGTCTGGGTCATGGCCACCAATCCGGCGGTTTCCATGCCAAACGCCAGTCGTGTCCGCGAAGCGCTGGACCGGTGTGAGACTGTGGTCGTTTCCGATGTACTTGCCGATACTGACACTGGCCGTTTCGCGCATGTCCGACTGCCCGCATTGGCATGGGGTGAGAAAGACGGAACCGTCACCAATTCCGAAAGGGTGATAAGCCGCCAACGCGCGCTGTTCGGCGCTCCTGGCGAAGCGCGGGCAGACTGGCGCATTATCGCAGATGTCGCCTGTGCGATGGGCCATCAGAGCGCTTTTGATTTCCCTTCGGCGGCCAGCGTCTTTCGCGAATATGCAGGCATGACCCGTCTGGCTGTTTCGCGCGGTCGGAAACTCGATCTGACGGGCATGGCTGACATCAGCGACGACGATTATGAAGCGATGGATCCGGTTTGCTGGGGCGGCGCGCATCCACTTGCGGACGGATACCCGACCTCGACCGGAAAGGCGCGGATGATCGCGGTCAGTCCGCCGCCGCCGCCCGCGAGAAACCCGGCGTTTCCTTTCCGTCTGAACACCGGTCGCTATCGCGATCAGTGGCACACCATGACCCGCACTGGCCTGAGCGCGAAGCTCGCCTATCACCGGCGCGAACCGCTGGTTGAACTGCACCCAGCCGATGCAGCGGGTCTGGGCATCGAAGAAGGGGCGTTGTGCAAGGTCAAAACCGAACAAGGTGCGAGCCTCTATCGCGCCAACCTAAGCCCCGGGCAGGCACGCGGCAGTCTTTTCGTGCCGATGCACTGGACCGATCTGACAGCGGCGTCAGGGGCCGGACGCACAGGCAGGCTTGCCAGCGCCGATACCGATCCCGTTTCGGGCCAACCCGGTTTCAAGGATGCACCTGCGACCATCGCCTGCGTGGCACCTGTCTGGCGCGGATTTCTGGTAAGCTGTGATCCTCTCCACCCCTCCGGCTGCGACTACTGGGTTCGCTCTCGCACCGAACATGGTTGGATACATGAGCTCGCAGGCCTTGAAGAAATAGACCAACGCGCCCTGCTGCCCGCTGGCACTATCAGCGAAGTTTCCTTCCCCTCTCGCGGGATGGAGAGGTTTGCCGTGTGCGACGGGAACGGAGCATTGCGCGCGGCCCTGTTTGTAACCCGCGGTGGATCGCTGCCCCCGCGCGAGTGGCTTGCCTCGCAACTGGGGCAGACCGTTGCTGATCCGGTCGCACTCTTGGCCGGTCGCCCTCGCGAAGCAGCGCCTGATCGCGGTGAGATTGTCTGCGTTTGCCATGATGTAGGGGCCTTGGACATCGAAACGGCCATCGACAGCGGTGCAACAGACGTTGGGTGCGTAGGAACGGCAACGCGCGCGGGCACGAATTGCGGTTCCTGCCGCCCCCAGATCGCCCGCATGATCGAACAGATGCAAACCGAGCTGAAAGAGGCGGCAGAATGAATTGCGAAAGTGAATTCCCAGCCGGAACAGTCTGGCTTGTCGGTGCAGGCCCCGGTGATCCCGATCTGCTGACGCGCAAGGCCGAACGGCTTCTGCGAACTGCGGACATTGTGCTGCATGATGCGCTGGTCGGCGAAGGCGTTCTAGACCTCATACCGCCCGGTACGCCGCGCCAATCCGTTGGAAAACGCGCGGGCCGACATTCTGCGCCTCAACCGCTGATCTGTGACCTGATGGTCAAAGCGGCTTTGGAGGGCCAAAGGGTCGTTCGGCTAAAGGGCGGTGACCCTTCGATATTCGGGCGCTCAAACGAGGAGATCGAGGCCTGCCGCGAGGCCGGGATTACCGTGCAAATCTGCGCCGGTGTTACCACTGCAAGTGCGGCGGCGGCGTCCCTCTCCACCTCCCTCACGCTACGCGGGCTTGCAAGGCGCCTTGTCTTCGTGACCGCGCATAAAAAAAGCGGTGCGATGCCCGATCTCGACTGGGAAGCCCTCGCCGATCCGGAAGCGACCATCGCGGTTTACATGGGTAAAGGGGCTGCACCGAATATCGCAAAGGGATTGCTGCAAGCGGGCCTGACCGCGGATACCCCCGTAATGCTGGTTGAGAATGTCAGCCTCCCGTCGCAGCGCCATTTCGCCACGCGGCTGGATACCCTGCCAATCGCCGCGCGCACCGCGCTGGGAGATGGTCCCGCGATCATCCTGATTGGTCAGGCCATGGGTGCGATGCGGGCAGCGCGCGACATCTCCTACGCCAGCAATATTCAACAGGCTTACCTCGCTGGGTAATGCCATCGAACCGGCGGTAGGCTAACAGACGCGGGACATGAACAGTAAACCCGACATCCCTGTCTGCATCCTTGCTGGCGGCGCGGCGAGCCGGTTTGGCGAAAACAAGGCTCTGGCCGATCTGGCTGAAAAGCCGATGGTCTGCCATGTCCTTGATCGCATCGCTGATCAGACGGCGGGCGAAGTGGCGATCAATGCGAACGATGCCAGACCGTTCAGCGACTTCGGACTGCGCATTCTGCCAGACAGAAAATGGGAAAAAGCCGGTCCATTGGCAGGCATCTACGCGGCACTCCAATGGGCAAGTCAGCAAGGTTTTGACAGCGTCGTTACCGTGGCGGTGGATATTCCTTTTCTACCAAAGGGCTTCATCTCCGATATCGTCCAGACCGCCCCTCCTGCCATCGCCGCATCTATGGGGCGTTGGCATCCGGTAAATGGTATCTGGGGTGTGAGAAACCTGCCAGTTCTGGACGCCTATCTTGGGTCCGGGAGACGATCCGCACATGGCTGGGCTGAATACTGCAGGGCCAATGTGGCGCAGTTCACCCCTTTGGCTGGCCAGCCAGACCCGTTCTGGAACGTGAACACGAAAGAAGACCTTGAGCAAGCGAACGCGATGCTTGCTCAAAAGCCTGAGCGCTGATCGCCTCTCCCGACAGCATACTCACCAGAACGGTACGTACCCATACGGGTAATAATCCGCAAAAAGCCGATCGGTGAGGAGGACACCGATCGGCTTCCCTCAGGCATTACGCCCAAGCTGCGTTTTTTGGATTCTAGAACCCGATACGAAGACGCACGGCTCCCGAATGGGACTGATAGTCCGAAGCAAATCGTCCGTTATATTCAGCGCCAATCGTGGTTGTACCATCAGCGATGAAGTCGAACCCTGCACTGACATCGAAACGCGACGCCGCAGCTTCATCGGCAACCACACGGAAGGCATCCGCACCGCCGTTGAAAGACCCTGCAATCGCCGTCGGATCCGCGCTGAAGTCATAGGCGTAATCAACGCTGGCGAAGGGGATGAAGCCTGTCTCCGCCTTGCCTGCGACACGCACTCCGGCACTGGCTTCGAAAAATTCCGAACCGTCCTGATCCAGTGTCAGATCAAGAGCACCGCTTTCCGTGAAACGGTCCCGCGAAAGGTCGGCAAAGCGCAGACCCACGCTTGGTGTGATAGCGACTGCCCCCGCATCCAGTTCGTAAGCCGCGTTGAGGCTGGCATAGACACCATCGACATCGCTATCGCTTGAAACACCTGGTCCGGTCGATCCCAGGGCTGTTCGGGTCGAATCTACGGAACTCGTCGAATAGCCGATCTCTGCTGCCACGGTGATCTGACCGAGATCAAACCCGCCATATGCGCCGATCTGAAAGGCGTCGATTTCGCTCGATGCCTGCGCTGTGCCATCATTGGTGATGTCGATATCGGAATAGCTGAACAAAATCCCGACGCGAGCCGTTTCGCCAACCTTGCCATCCACACCCAAAGTGATCTCTGCCGAACGGGCATCGTATCCTTGCGAACTCAGGCTTGAGCCATCCGCATCGACATCGCGGGCAGCAAACCCGCCCCACACGCCTACGCTTTCTTCGCCGAAACGCTCCAGAATACGCGAGCTTGCAAGACGCTGGCTTTCGTAGATTTCACGTACCACGCCGTCATTGATTGCAGGCAGCAGCGTTAATGCGGCGGCTTCGAATTCGGCATTCGAGGTGAGGCTGTTGAGACCGCTGAACACGCTATCAGGAAGGCGACCGGCGGCCGCGGCTGATGTGATCGCTGCGCCGAAGCTGTTGATGTTGGTATCTCCCGACACATTGCCCAGATCAGCCGCCGCTGCTGTGATCCGGACCGATCCGAAGAGAACGTTGAAATCAATCAGGAAGTCGTTTTCAGCAACGTTGACGATGGCCCCGTTATTGGTGAAAGCGCCCGTCTCGGTCAGGACATCGAAAGTCGTGCCGATGTCGCCTTGGCGGATGGGATCAGTGGCTACGTTGATGACACTTCCCTCTCCCAGAAGAAGGTCTCCATCAATTGCAAGGCTGTCTACGCCAAGGGTGACATCAAGCGCGCCATTGTGGGTGAAGCTGCCATCGAGACTGCGAGCGCCAGAAATTACGGTCGTGCTGTCAGCACTGGTGACCACATCCACACCGTTCAGGATACTGCCCTGAAGCGCGTTGCCCGCTCCCGCAAAGGTAAGCGTATCTTCAAACGCGGTGCCCACGAAGTTGCCGATCAGCGTTCCGCCGCTATTGGTGACGTTCACACCCGCCGTCGCATTGCCAGCGAAGAAGGCATTTACACCGCCAGCCAAAATGCCGGAATTGGTGATGATCGCTTCCGAGTGGTCGCCAGCGCCAAGGTAAAGGCCATGGTTGCCGCCGGAAATCGTACCTGTGTTGACCAGATCACCCGTAAAATCCACGCCATTGACAATGCGCAGACCCGAAACCGGTCCCTGCGTGCTTTCGGAATTGATCAGACCTGAATTGCTGATCACACCATCAAAGACACCCATATTGCCGACATTACCGATACGCACGCCGTCGCCCGCTTGGCTGTCCATCGGTCCAGCCTGACCGCGGCCCTGAATTGTGCCGGTGTTGGTCAGTATGAAGGTATTGGCTCCATCCACGGCTCCGCCAATCTCCGCGCCAAAGCCCGATCCCTGATTGCCGGCACCCGCATCGACAGTTCCGGCATTCGTAAAGGTGAAGGCGTCTGCGGTACCATCGGCGTAAACAGTGCCATTGCGCTGGTTGCCGAGCCCGATGATCCGGCCACCCGCCAGATTGTTGACCGTCAGACCGATGCCATCAATGTTCAGTGCACGACTGCCAGAGCTGATCGTACCGGAGTTGTTGACGATGGCCTGGCTGAAATCACCGCCGCCCGCGGGGGTCGGATTGCCGAAATACAGCCCGTTCTGGATGCCTGTAATCGTTCCGGAATTCTCCAGCGTGCCCTGAAAGCTCACTCCGTTGACGAAACGGATGCCGCCCGCCGTACCGTTGGCTGCTTCCGAAGCGATGGTGCCAGAATTGATGATGTCACCGACAAAAAGTCCGTTCGAGGTGCCGTCGAGCACGCCTTCATTACGCGTGCGTTCAAAGCGTAATCCATCGCCGGCAGTTGCCAAACCGGCACCCGCATTCCCGCGACCCTGAATGGTGCCCGCATTGACAATGTCAAATGCGCTGCCTCCCGTTTCAGCCGAGGCCAGCTCAACCGAGAAGCCCGCGCCTTCATTCCCGTCACCCGCATCGATGATGCCTGTCGCGGTATTGTTGAGGGTAAAGCCTGTAGCAGTGCTGTCGGCGTAAACCGTGCCGTTGCGCTGGTTGCCAGTACCCAGGATCGAACCGGAATTGTTCACGACTAGGCCGGTCCCGTCGATGTTCAGCGCGCGGCTGTCCGAGCTGATCGTTCCGGAGTTGTTGACCACACCGCCGGTGTGATCCGACCCACCGGCAGGAACCGGATTGCCGAAGTACAAACCGTTTTGAACACCCGCGATTAGGCCGGAGTTATCAAGCGTACCCTGAAAGCTAACGCCATTGACGAAGCGGATGCCCGCTGCCGTTCCCTGTGCGCTGTCGGCGGTGATTTCTCCCGAGTTGGTGATCGTACCGGTGAAAAGGCCCGTCGTGCTGCCTTCTAGCACGCCGCCAACGCGGGTGCGTTCGAACCGAAGACCATCACCTGCGCTCGCCGCACCCGCGCCCGCCTGGCCGCGTCCCCGAATGCTGCCGGCGTTATCGATGGTGAAGTCGTTGCCGTCAGAAGAGAGCTCGACAGAAAAACCGGCACCATCGTTTCCGTCACCTGCGTCAATCAACCCGCCTTCAAGATTGTTAAGCGCGAAGCTTTGCGCTGTGCTGTCGGCGTAAACCGTGCCGTTGCGCTGGTTGCCAGTACCCAGGATCGAACCGGAATTGTTCACGACTAGGCCAGTCCCGTCGATGTTCAGCGCCCGGCTGTCGGATGAAATTACGCCCGCATTGTTGACCACGCCGCCGGTGTGATCAGCGTCATTGCCAAAATACAGGCCGTTCTGCGCACCCGAAATGACGCCGCCTTCTTCATTGGTCAGCGTCGCTTGAAAACCGATGCGGTTGGCAAAGCGGATGCCTGCAACGGTGCCTTGCGTGCTCTGCGAATTGATCAAACCGGAATTGGTGATGTCACCTTCATACACATAGTCGGGAGCAAGACCGGGGCCGAAGAAACGAATGCCGTCGCCCGCAGTACCGCCCATTGGCGATGCCTGACCGCGGCCCTGAATTACGCCCGCATTCGTGATCGAACCGCCGCGCGGTGCACCGCCCCCGCCGACCTCAATCGCAATAGCTGCACCTTCGACGCCAGCGTCAATTGATGCGGTCGCCGAGTTATTGATAGCGATATTGTTGCTGGTGCGATTGGCATAAACTGCGCCATTGCGCTGGCTGCCTGTGCCAAGGATCACCCCGTCATTATTGAGCGCGGCGTCCGTGCCATCAAAATTCACAACGCGCGATGCGCCTTCAAGGCGACCTGTCGCGCCATTGTTGATTTGCGCGCCACTGGTGCCCTGATTGATCTGCACGGTCTGGGTGACGCCAGTGGTCACCAGCGTTCCTGCATTATCGAGGGTCACGTCATTATTTGCGACGACGACAACCGGCGCGCCATCCACGGTGCTTGTGGTGTCTGCATCGACCGTGATCGTCTCACCGTCGGCCGCAGAAGTAACCGTGGCATTGTCGCCGTCATTGATTGCTGTCTGCGCGCTGAGGGGGGCTGCGACCAGAAAAGCGATCATCGAAGCGGACGTGTAAAGCAGGGCGCTGCCCGATGCGTTGCGTGTGCCGGGTGTCTTGGTATTCATGGGATCATCCTCCATTCGCGCACGCCCAAAGGGGGATGGACGTGCCTTTTTGACAAAGTGCTCGTCTGCAAGGGAGTTGAGCCGATCCGGCGGGATGCGGTCTTTTGCCTCTCAGACACCGCTTAGTGCGAAGGGGGCATGCAAAGGTTCAAAGGAATGTGAGAAAACTTTAGGGAGGAGCGATTTTCCCTCGAAAAGTCTGCTCTAAAAGCTGCGACTAATGCCGAGGATTACGGCATCGCGCCCCTGCCAAGGGCCATCGAAATAGGTCCCCTGCCCCGATCCCGCTGTACTCAGGTTCAGGAAAACCGATAGCCGGTCGAAATCCTTGGTCACGCCAATCTGTGCGTCCCATCGTGTGTCCGCACCGCCAAATGTTCCTTTGCCAGACAACCGGTTCAGCACGCCTGCCCTTGCCGTTGCGCGAAAGCCCGATCCCAGATCCTGCACCGCATTGGCCTGAATATACAGCGTTTCCAATCCAGCATCGAGGTAACTGGGTGAATAACTTGCATGCAGTGCGAACTGGCCAACAGTCACCCCTGCATAAAGCTCTGCGAAAGTCTGCTGGCGCCCGCTTGAATAGCGTTCAGTGTAGGCCTGGACGACAACACCGCCATCAATCGCCACATCCCGGTCAAGCCTGTGCGCGTAACCGATATGGCCCGACGCTCTTAGCAGACCGATGCCATCGCCATTTGTCGTGGCCACCGCGCCAGCGCCAGCCGACACTCCGCTTTCATGATCGAACAGCACCGTTGCAATCGCGACCGGAGCGCCCTCGCTTACAGAACGGCCCCGGAACCGGTCATCGTTCTGAACTGTGATTGTGCCGCTCACCTGAGCATTGGCGCGATCCGTTACGCCAGCGAGCATCGCCAAAACGCAAAAGAGAGCGCACACGGCCTTGCGGATTCCGTGTGCACTCTGGTGCGATATTCGCGTCGTGATAGGTGGAACGCTAATCAAAGGTCGCTGCGATATCGATCTTTCGGGATCGGCTGTCAGTCTGTTCGAGCGCTCTCCACCCGCTTGTCCTGATACCGCGTCTTTTGCGAGCGCGCTCATACTTCAGTGCAAGCAGGCCGGAAACATGTGCTGCGGAATAAGAGCTGCCAGTGACGAAATAAAATCCTCCGCCCGGTTGAATAGTAGGAACATCCTTGCCCGGCGCAGCGTAACCACGAGACGTACGCTGACCCGCCTTCTGCCCGATTTGGGAAACAGCGATCACATTCGGGTGAGATGCGGGAAAGCCGCCGTTTGGCTTGGCTGGATCAAAAGCCGCAACAACCGCAATCCCGCGCTGCGATGCGGTTTCGATGAGGCGGGCCAGCAAACGGTTCGGAGGGCCTCCAAGGCTGAGATTGATAATCTTCGCATCACGCTCAATCGCGTAATTCAAAGCGCGCGCAAGGTTCAGGCTGGTGCAAGTCGAAGCGCGCGTATTCCCACGTTGCCAACAGGCACGCAGGGCCATGATCCGCGCTTCGGGTGCGACACCGGCGATACCCAGCCCGTTACGCGCATTGGCCGCGATGATGCCGGCGACTTCGGTACCGTGATATTCAGGCCTTGACGGTGCCTGAGGGGCGAAATTGCGAGCCAGCTTCACGCGGCCTCTAAGCTCGGGATGGTTCACATCGACCTGCGTATCGATCACAGCGACGCTGACATTACGCCCCGTCCATAAGCTGTGCACCCGCGACAGGTTCCAGTCATTGAAAGCAGGCGACAGGCTGTTCAGCGGGTCAGAACGGGCCGCTTTTGAACTGAGGCCTTCATACACCGCCATAGGCTCGGCCCATTCGACCGAAGGGTGCTTCTCGATCATTCTGGCTGCCTGCGCTGCGGTGTGCTTTTGGTCGAATTCGAGGATGAAACAGTCCAGCCCGATCAGCGGCATCGGCCACAGTTCCACGAACCGGAAACCGTATTGTTTGGCAATTGAGCGCCCCAGTCGCTCACGAGCGGCCTTGGTCTGGGCGCTACCATAGCCGCTTGAATACGAAGAACCGGGCCGAAGGCGATTAGGCGCCTGCTCTATCATGACGAGTATCTTCTTACGCTCGGCTTGCTCAACCGCGTCAGGTCGTGCTGCTTCCTCGCTTGCAGGTTCTTTCACACCACGTGCGGCGGGTTCTTGAGCGGCAAGCAGAAAGCCAACCGGCATGGTGAGCGCCATCAGGAACAGGACTGCGCGAAACAGGATCATTGAACCGGCTCCGCATCCAGTCGCTGCACCATGACAATTGCCTCGCTTTTCCGAAGTATGGCCATTCCCGCATCAAGATTGTCATTCCCAAGAGCCTTTGTCCCCGATTCTTCAAATCCTGCAAATATAGAAATTTCCACATCTCTGGGAAGCTGTGTAGAGAGCTCCGACCCCGCTTT